>JBBAPL010000063.1:8237-28648 GCA_040400895.1 Aquabacterium sp. | reverse complement strand
GCTGGCCCGCCATGAGCCGATGCTGGCCCGGGTGGACCTGAACGCCGACGGCACCATCCTGATGGTCAACGGTGCACCGCGCATCAACCGCACCGACACCAGCACCAACGTGTGGCAACTGCCGCAATATGCCAACCGCCTGCAGGTCAAGACGCTGGATGGGGTGAAAGTGGGCGGCTGGTGGGCCGAAGACTTCACCGCCGCCGAGATCCGCGCCGACATCTTTGCGCAAGAACGGCTGCGTGACCTGCGCACCGCCAACAACGCCTACAACGACCAGTACCGCATCCCCACGCTGCAAGAGGTGATCGACCTGGCCAAGGCCAAGTCGGCCACGCTGGGCCGCACGATCGGCATCTACCCCGAGACCAAGCACCCCACTTACTTTGCCGCAGTGGCGCAGGCCAACGGCGTGCAGCGCATGGAAGACAAGCTGGTGCAGATCCTGCACGCCAACTACGGCAACACCGCCAGTGCGCCGGTCTACATCCAGTCGTTCGAAGTCGGCAACCTGCAGTACGTCAACACCATCACCAACATCCGCATCGCCCAGTTGCTCAACGGCAGCGGCCGGCCTTATGACTTCACGGTCAGTGGCGACAGCCGCAGCTATGCCGACTTGGCCAAGCTCAATGCCGCCGGCCTGCAGTTCATCGACGGCTATGCCGACGGCGTGGGCGCCAACACCAGCCTGATGATCCCGCTGGTGGGCGGCAAGCTGGGCACGCCCACCACCTTGGTGGCCGACGCCCACAGCCTGGGCCTGGAGGTGCACGGCTGGACCTTCCGTGCCGAGAACATCTTCCTGCCCAACGAGTTCGACAGCAGCGCCAACCCGGCGGACATTGGCAACATGAAGGGTCAGATCCAGGCCTTCGTGGCGCTGGGCATGGACGGCTTCTTCACCGACCAGCCCGACCTGGGCGTGTCGGCCGTGCCCGAGCCCGGCACCTGGGCGCTGCTGCTGGGCGGCCTGGGCCTGGTCGCTGTGGCGGCTCGGCGCGGCCGCACGGTCTGAACGCGCCACCGAGGACCCCACCATGCACCACCCCCAGCATCTGCGCGCCCTGCGCGCGGTGGCCTTGGCCGTCAGCGTCCTGGCCGGGACCGCTGCCCAGGCGGCCGATTTCACGCTGCGCCTGATCGGCCAGCAGACCATCGCCACCGGCACGCTCTTCCAGGGCGTGGAGTTCGGCGGCATCTCCGGCATCGACCGCTTGCCCAACGGCCAGTTCGTCGCCCTGTCGGACGATCGCGGCGGCGAGCGCGGCACGCCGCGCTTCTACCGCCTGGGGCTGGACTACGACGCCAGCGGCTTCCACGGCGTGCAGGTGCTGGCGCAAACCCACATGCAGCGGCCCGATGGCACGCCGTTCCCGGCCAATGCGCGCACCCTCGACCCCGAGGGCATCCGCGTGCTGGCCAACGGCAACCTGGCCTGGAGCAGCGAAGGCAACTGGAACGCCAATGCCACCGCCCGCTTCCAGCCCTTCGTGCGCGAGATGGCGCAAGACGGCAGTTTCGTGCGCCAGTACACCCTGCCGGCGATGTTCGACTATGTCGACAACGCCAGCACCGGCGGGCGCAGCAACAAGCTGTTCGAGGCGCTGGCCGTCACCCCCGGCGGCACCCTCTACACCGCCAACGAGGACGCGCTGGTGCAGGACGGGCCGATCACCACCCTGGCTGCTGGCAGCGTGGTGCGGGTCACCGCGATCAACGGCCAGACCGGCAACGCCGGTGCGCAATATGCCTACCGGCTGCCGGCGATCCCGGTGGATGCCGCAGCCGGCGCGCCCTTTGGCCCCGACAACGGTCTGCCCGAGCTGCTGGCGCTGGACGAGACCTCGTTCATCGCGGTGGAGCGGGCCTTCGCGTTCGGCGTGGGCAACACCATCCGGTTGGTGCACACCCGCATCACGCCCCAGACGACTGATGTGAGTGGTATCGCCAGCCTGCAAGGCGCGACCTACACGCCGATGACGCGCACCCTGCTGCTGGAGATGCCGCTGGTGTGGAATGGCATCACGATGGACAACATCGAGGCCATCAGCTGGGGCCACACGCTGGCGAATGGCCACCGCACCCTGGTACTGGCGGCCGACAACAACTTCAGCGGCACGCAGCTGACGCAGTTCATCGCGCTGGAGGTGAGCCCGGTGCCCGAGCCCGGCACCTGGGCGCTGATGGTGGGTGGCCTGGTCGGGTTGGGCTGGCGGGCGTGGCGGGTCAACCGCCGCGCATGAGCGCCGGCAGCGCGGTGGACAGCTGCGGCACCAGGGCAATCAGCAGGGTGCCGGCGAAGATCGCCAGCAAGGCCGGCAGCACCGACACCGCCACCTCGCGGATCGTCTTGCCGAACATCGCGGCGGCGAAGTAGATGTTCATGCCGGCCGGCGGGCACAGGAAGCCCACCTCCATCGCCGCCAGGAACAGGATGCCGAAGTGCAGTGGTTCGATGCCGTAAGCTGCGGCTACCGGCAGCAGCAGCGGCACCAGCACCACGATGGCGGCAAAGATCTCCATCAGTGCTGCGGCGACGAACAGGAACAGGCACAGCACCACCAGGAAGACATGGCGGTCGGGGATCACCGCCTGCACCCAGGTTGTGGCCGCATCGGGCACGCCGGCGTCGACCAGGAAGTTGGTCAGCGCCAGTGCCATGCCCAGGATCAGCATCACACCGCCGATCAACTGCACGCATTCAGCCAGGCAGCGGCCCAGCAGGCGCCAGCCCAGCTCGCGGTGCGCCAGCGATTGGGTCGCCACGGCGTAGGCAGCGGTCAGGGCGGCGCTCTCCATCGGCGTGGCCAGGCCCGACAACAGCGACCCCACCGCCACCACCGGCGCCAGCAGCTCCCAGCGCGCGGCCCAGGCCGCCTGCCGCAGCGGCACGCGCGCGGTGGGCGCTGCTGTCGCTGGCGCGCTGCCGCCACCGCGCAGAAAGCCGCCCAGCAGCAGCAGGCAGGCCACCATCACCAGGGCGGGCAGCAACCCGGCCAGGAACATCTCGCCGATGGGGATGCGGGCGATCACCGCCACCATGATCAGCGGCACCGACGGCGCCAGCAGCACGCCCAGTGCGCTGGCGCTGGTGACCAGGCCGATGCCGCGCCGCTCGGGGTAGCCGGCATTGCGCAGCAGTGGCAGCAGCAGCCCGCCCAGCGCCAGGATGGTGACGCCGCTGCCGCCGGTCAGCGCGGTGAACCCCGAGCACAGCGCCGCCGTCGCCAGCACCGTGCCGGTGCTGCCGCCGCCGAACAGCGCGACGAACAGCACGCCCAGCCGCTGCGCCGCGCCGGTGCGGGCCAACACCAGCCCGGCCAGGGTGAACAGCGGCAGCGCCGGCAGCGACGGGTTGACCGTGATCTGGTAGTGCGACAGCGCCACCGACGCGAGCGGCAAGGCATCGGTGGCGAACAGCCCCAGCGCCAGCGCGCCCAGCACCGCAAACACCGGCGCGCCGGCCAGC
The DNA here is from genome assembly GCA_040400895.1 of Aquabacterium sp. Taxonomy (GTDB): domain Bacteria; phylum Pseudomonadota; class Gammaproteobacteria; order Burkholderiales; family Burkholderiaceae_C; genus Pseudaquabacterium. Next base: position 25,176 of record JBBAPL010000063.1, on the reverse strand, counting down.
AGCATCGCCACCGACACCAGCAGCACCGGGGCCAGGGGCAGGCTGCGGCCGTCCAGCCAGGCGGCCAGCCACCAGCCGGCCAGCGGCAGGGCCAGACCGAGTGCCAGCCGTGCCAGGCGGGTGGGTGCGGTGTCGTCAGCCACCCTTGCGGCCAGCCGAGCCCCCAGCAACAGGAAGCCCGCCGGCATCACCGCCTGCACCCACCATGTCGGCACGCCGTAGGCCAGTGGCGGGGCGTGGCCGATCTCGCTGGCCACGAACTGCCAACTGGCCCAGCCCAGCAGGCCGCTCACCACGGCGGCGCTGCTGCGCGCCAGGGCTCGCACGGCGGCCTGCCACCGGGTGCTGCCGATGCCCGCCAGGCTGCTGCCCAGGGTGATCAGGTGGCCGTGGCGCTCGGCTGCCAGCGCGCCGCACATGGCCAGCACCAGGCCCAGGTGCTGCACCAGCACCGGCGCGTTCTCCACGCCCCGGCCGTGAAAGGGCCGCAGGGCCAGTTCGATCACCGGCACCAGGGTCATGCCCACCAGGGCCAGCGCGGCCAGGCCATCGTCCAACCGGGCCAGCCGAGCCCACCAGGTTGCCACCAGCCGTCGCATCATTGGAGCAATCACCCGAGCAATGGCCTACCGTGCCTTGGTGGCACGGTAGGCCTTCAGGTGCGCAAACACCTCATCGAAGGTGTCGGCCGGCACCATGGTGCCGCGGATGCGCGGGTACAGGCTGTCGGCCAGGGACTGCCATTCACGCAGCTGCTCGGCATTGGGCTTGTGCACGGTGAGGCCGCGCTTGCGCATGGCGTCCACCGCCTGGTCCACCTCGGCGCGGGCCTGCTGGCGCATCTGGGCGCCGGCCCGCTCACCGCCGGTGCGCAGCGCCTGCTGGCCGGCGGGCGTCATCGCGTCCCAGGCCTTGCGGGTGACCACCAACGCGCCGACGATTGGCGCCCAGTTGATCTCCAGCATGTGGCTGGTGGTGGCATACACCTGGCTGGCCAGTGCAAAGTAGGGCGTGGCGGGCACCACGTCAACCATGCCGGTCTGCACCGCAGGCAGGATGTCGGCCGTCTCCAGCGGCACCGGGGTGTAGCCCAGGCTCTTCATGATGGCCTGCTGCTCGGGCTCAGACCCCCAGGCGAAGAACTTCATGCGCTTGTAGTCATCGGGCCGGACGGCGGCCGCGCGCGAGAAGAAGCGCACCCAGCCGGCATCGCCCCAGGCCACCACGGTGAAGCCGCGGTCGGCAAAGCGCTGCTCCATGGCCGGGCGCATCTTCTCGCGCACATGGTCCACCTCGTCCCAGCTGCGGAACAGCAGCGGCAGGTTCTGCAGCGCGGCGATGCTGGGCTCGATCTCGCGCAGGCCCACCACCGACATCAGCGCGCCCTGCAACTGGCCGATGCGCATGCGCCGCGCCATCTCGGCCTCGCCGCCCTGGCTGCCGTCGGTGAAGACGGTGAAGCGGGCGTTGTCGCCCTGCGCGGTGCGCCAGGCCTCGCCCAGCTCCATGAGCTGCTGGTGGTAGAGCGAGTTCTTGGGCACCACGGTCCCCAGCCGCAGTTGCAGCGCTGCCTGGGCAGTGGCGGGCAGCGCGATGGGCAACGAGACGGCCAGCAGCGCGGCCAGCGTGCCGCGGCGGGCAGGGTCGGGGCGGTGTGCCGGGTGGGATGGGTGCATGCGGGTCGGGTCGTCGGGGTGAGGCGTCTGGTCGGGGCGGTCAGAACAGATCGTCGGCGGTGTCCAGCAGCCACTGGGCGCGCTCGCGCATCACCGCATTGGCCAGGCTGGGGTGGGCGTGGGCGGCGGACACGGCCTGGCGCAGCAAGGCCTCGAAGCGGGGCCGGTCACCGGCAGGCTGGGCCAGCGTCTCGGCCTGGGCGACGAGCACGCCTGCCTGCCGGCCGGCGGCGGTGTCGGCCGCCTGCTGGAACCAGGCTTCGGCCTGCCGCAGGCTGCCGCCCGGGCGGGCGGCTTCCAGCGTGGCCATCAGCGCTGCCAGAGCGCCGTCTCCATGGCCGGGCTGCTGCGCAAAGGCCAGCGATGCCAGGCGCACCGCCTGCGGCAGATCGGCCACCACGTCGGGCTGGTCGGTCGACAGAGCGATGTGGCTGCCCCACGCTGCGGCGGCCCAGTAGGCCACGCCCACCAGATCCGGTGACAAGGGCGGTGGTGTGGCGCTGGCCAGCGCCGTGGCGATGCCGGGCTGGTGCGCCTGCAGCGCCGCCATGGCATGGCGTTGTGCCCGCAGGAAGAGTCGTGCGGCGCGCTGGCGCAGGCGCTGGGCGGCACGGGCGTCCCGGCTGGCCAGGCGGTCGGCCTCGAAGGCCACGAAGGCATGGCCGTACTGGGTCAGGCCGCCGGCCACGGACTCGGCCAGCGCCAGATGGCCTGGGTCGGAGAGCAGCACCGACTCCGACAGCTTCAGGTAGAAGGGTGCGGCGTCGCGCGCCAGCCCCAGATCGTCTTCGGGCGCCGCGCCCTGGCTGGCCAGGGCATCGGCCATCTGCCGCACCAGCAGTTGGCGTGGCGCGCAGCCGGCCAGCAGCATGGCCAGCACCAGCAGCAGGCCGATGTGGGCCGGGCGCCGAGCCGCGCCGGTCGGCGCCATCAACAAGCCGGCACCCGCCTGGACGTCCGCGCGCCGCATTCAACCGCGGATGAATCGCCGGCGATAGGCATCGGGCAGGTCGGCCAGGTTCATCATCATCGGCATGTCGGCAGTGCGGAAGTCGGGGTCCCAGGCGGGTGCGCCCAGGACCTGGCCGCCGCACTTCAGATAGCCCTTGATCAACGGTGGCGGCTCCACCGGCAGGTCGCTGCGCAGGCTGTCGATGGGCAGTGGCAGACGCGGGGTCACCTGCAGATGGGCAGGGGCCAGGTGCTGTTGGCGCAGCAGGCGCCACAAGCTGGCCGCGGTGTGGCCGCCGTCGGCCATCGGCACGCTGGCGCAACCCACCGTCAGGTCCAGGCCGTTGCGCAGCATGAACTCAGCCAGGGCTGACCACAGCATCAGGATGACGCCACCCTGGCGGAAGGCCGGATCGGTGCAGGAGCGGCCCAACTCGGCGATGCGCGGGCGCAGACTGTCCAGGCTGCGCAGGTCGAACTCCTGCTCGCTGTACAGGCCACCGGCACGGCGGGCGGCGGTGGCCGTCAGCACCCGGTAGGTGCCGACCACACGGGCAGGTGCATCGGCTGTTTCGGCAATGCGCACCAGCAGGTGTTCGCAGTGGGCGTCGAAGGCATCTGCGTCCAGACCAGCCGGTGTGCCGGGCGGTGGGTTCAGCCGGGCGCCCATTTCGCCAACGAACACACGGTGGCGCAGGCGCTGGGCCTCGCGCACCTCGTCGTCATGGCGTGCCCAGACGGCCTCCAGCCGGAGTGCGGGTGGGCAGGCTGCCGTGGCCCGCTCCAAGGTCTGCGGTCCGGGGTCCTTCGGGCCTGGCTGGATCGACCGACGTACCGGGGATAAAGCAAGATTCTGCATGTTGAGATGTTTCCAGTTGTACGTGACCCCGCCGTGAATTTGGCGTGTCAGCTTGGTGACCGCTGCGGCGCTGCCGGGCCTGGCGGCGCTGATGCAGCCGGGCCAGCAGCCAGCTCTGCCGAACCGCAGCCGTGGTGATCCAGATGGCCAGGCCAGCAAACAGCACATCGCTGACGAAGTGCCCGCCCTGCAGCACGCGGCCAGCCCCCACCAGCAGGCCGAGCGCCAAGCCCGCGCACAGCCAGCGCCGACGGGTTCGTGGAGCGCCCAGGCACCCCAGCGCCATGGCGGCGAAGCCGGTGGCGGCATGGCCGCTGACAAACGAGCAGTTGTGGTCGCAGGCGTCCGACGTGCGCAACGCCGGTGCATAGGGCGCCGATCCACCCAGGTCGATCACGGCCTTGGGCCGGGCACGGCCCCAGTGTTCCTTCAGCCCACCGTTGACCAGCAGTCCCACGCCCAGCAGTAGCACCAGCCCCAGGGCGCCGATGCGCCGCCACCAGGGGCGGCCCAGGCGCCCGGCATGGCGCCACCCGACCAGGCAGACCACCAGCGACAGCAGAGCGGCCGCGCGCCCCACCCAGGGCACGGCCCAGTAGACCGACATCACCACCGGCTGCTGGTTGCCGACAAAGCCGTGGCTGCTGTCGTAGAACCAGGCGCTGATGGCCAGGTCGGCGCGCGGCAGCAGCGAGAACGCCAGGCACAGCAGCACTGCAGTGGCGGCGATGGCCGCCCATTCGCGTTCACGGGCACGCCAGGCGGGGGTGGAGCGGTGCGGTGCTGCCATGGCGATGCCTCAGCAGTGGGGCTGGTCGGCTGCGGCGCCCGCTGGCGGCAGCAACTGCGACAGCCAGAGGGTTTGGCGCACCCCGCGCAGGTCGTGCACCGCGGCCTGCGCCAGCGGCTGCAGCGCCAGGCCAGTGCCCAGCGCCGGGGGCGGGCCTTCGCTGAGTAGCAGCACGGTGCGCGGCCCACCGGTCACCGGTTGCCAGCGGCAGCGCTGCGCATAGTGGTGCTGCGCTGCGCCATCACCTGGCTGCCAGGCCGCACGCTGCAGCCCCAGCCCGCGCGCGTGGTAGCCCACCTGCGCCAGCACCTGGCGGGTGGTGCCCACCACCAAGGCGTCCGGATGGGCGCGCAGCACCGGGCCCAAGCTGGACACGGCGTCCTGCCAGCCGCGCATGCGTGCCCACGGGTCCAATGCGGCCGGCCAGGCAGATCCGCTGCGGCCAGCCAGTGCCGGGCCGGCCACGAGCAGGCTGATCAGCAGGAACTGCAGGACCAGCGCGGCGCCGGCCACCCGCCGGGCCTGCACGCTGGCAGACGCAAGCACCCAGGCCATGGCCACGCACACCGCCAGGTGGACCGGCGCGATCCAGTTCACTTGTGCGCCCCCGCGCAAGGCTTGCGCCACGCCCATCAGCAGCAGCGGCAGGCTGGTCCAGGACAACAGGCTGGCCAGCCGCGGCGGCAGTGCCGCCAGTGGGCCGCGCCGGCGCAGCCACACCAGCACCGGCAGCAGCAGCGGTGCCAGCAACAGCAGCTGGCCCAGCAGGAAGCCGGGCAGCGCCGTGGCATGGGCCGCCAGCAGCCCGCCCTGTCGGCTGGACGACAGCGTGATGTCAGCCGTGTGGCGCCAGGTCGGCCAGCCGGCCGCGTGGTTCCAGGCCAGGTTGGGCGACCAGATCGCCAGCGCCGCCAGCATCGCCAGCGCAAAGGCAGCGCGGCTGCGTCGCTCCGGCTGCATCAGCACCCACATTGCCGCGCCCACCATCCAGGCAGCGAAGCTGTACTTCGACAGCAGCCCGGTGCCCGCCGCCACGGCCAGCACCACCCAGGCCAGGCGCTGCCGCGACACCACGGCCCACCAGAGCGAGGCCAGCGCCACCGTCCAGCACAGCAGCAGCGGCCCGTCGGTGGTGGCCACCACGCCCAGCAGGCCGGCGATCGGGCTGGCCAGGAAGATGGCGCAGGCCCACACGCCCACCCGGGCAGCACGGGGCGCCGGCTGCCAGCGGGACGCCACGCTGGACACCCAGGCCGACAGCACCAGGGCGGTGGCCGGGTAGCAGCCCATGGCCAGGGCACGCAGGCCGGTCTCGCTGTCGCCGAACAGGCGGGTCGACAGTGCGATCAAGGCCGCGATCACCGGCGGCTTGGAGTAGTAGCCCCATTGCAGCTGGTTCGACCAGTCCCAGTACTGCGCCTCGTCGATGTGCAGCGACGCACCCGCCTGGGCGCAGAGCAGCAGGCGCCACGCATAGGCCGCCAGGGCAAGTGCACAGCACACGCCGGCACCGTGCCACAGCGGCCAGGCCCCGCTGGCGTGCTGCGGCATCGGCAGACTGGTGTTCACGGCTGGTGCCAGGCTTCAGCGGGCCCGGGCTGTGCCGTGTCGCGGCGGTGGTAAGGCGCGGCCTCTCCGCGGTCGTAGTAGATGCGGATCAGCAGTTCCGCCAGCACGCCGGTGGTCAGGAACTGCAAACCGCCGATGACCAGGAAGAAGCCCAGTGCCAGCAGCGGCCGGGTGCCGATGTCCTGCCCCTGCAGCTTGAGCCAGCCCAGCCAGCCGAGGATGCCGCCGCCCAGCGACAGCACCACCAGGCCCACACCGCCGAAGAAATGGCCGGGCCGCGCGCCGAAGTTCAGGAAGAAGTGCATCGCCAGCAGGTCGGTCAGCACCCGGAAGGTGCGCGACAGGCCGTACTTCGACTGACCGGCGTGGCGGGCGAGGTGGTTCACCGGCTCTTCGGCCATGCGCTCGGGTGCGGTCACCGTGGCCAGCCAGGCGGGCATGAAGCGGTGCATCTCGCCATACAGCCGCACCTGGCGCAGCACGTCGGCACGGAAGGCCTTGAGGCTGCAGCCCAGGTCGTGGAAGTGCAGCCCGGTGGTGCGGCGGATCAGCCGGTTGGCCAGCACCGATGGCAGCCGGCGCAGCCACCAGCCGTCCTGCCGCTGCACCCGCCAGCCAGCCACCAGGTCCAGGTCCTCGTGCAGCAGGCGGGCCACCAGGCGGGGGATGTCGGCCGCGTCGTTCTGCAGGTCGCCGTCCATCGTGACGATGACATCGCCCCGCGCGGCGTCGATGCCGGCCTGCAGTGCCGCCGTCTGCCGGAAGTTGCGGGTCAGGCGCACCACCCGCATGTGCGGGCCCTGCCGGGCGGCAGCGCGTTGCAGCGCCAGGCCGGTGCCGTCGGTCGAGCCATCGTCGACCACGATCAGCTCCCAGGGCTGCGGGTAGCCGCCCAGGGCTTGCTGCACATGGTCGAGCAGGGCCTGGACGTTGTCGCGCTCGTTGTACATCGGCACCACCAGCGACAGGCGGTGGGGCGGTAGCGGTGCGTGCTGCGAAGCTGCTGCCGACGCTGGCATGGGGGCTTGCCAGCCGGTCTGGACCAGGGAGTTCATGGGTGGGCTGTCAGCGGTGCGGACTGTTGTGGCTTGCGCAGGAACAAGGTGGCGAATGCGCCCGCCAGCGCGGCGCTGCAGATGGCGAAGACATGCACGATCAGGGCGGCACCCAGCAGGTCTGCCCACAGGCCGGGGCCGGCCAGCGTGGCCGCCAGCGCGCTGCCGGCTTCATAGGTGCCGAAGCCAGCGGGCGGCTGCACCGGAAAGGCGGCGCCGAACTCGGCGCCCAGTGCGCCGCACCAGGCCTGCAGCCAAGGCAGCGTGCCCAGCGCCGCCAGCAGGCTGGCCACCGTGGCCAGCTTGACCAGCCAGTTCGCCAGGCACCACAGCCAGGTCTGCGGCCGCGCGCGGCCGGCCGCCCGCTGCGCAGCCAGATGGATATTCTGCAGCACCGGCTGCTTCCAGTGGCCCAGCAGCAGGTGGGCCCAGCGGCCCAGGCGTGTCACTGCAGCCAGGAAGAGCAGCGTGGCCAGGCAGGCCACGGCCAGGGCTTGCGCCAGGGGCCACTGCGCCAGGCTGACCAGCGCCGCCATCGCAGCCAGGCTGCCCAGCCACGCCAGCACCAGACAGTCCTGCAGGCGCATCCAGACCAGGCTGCTCACCGCATCGCCCAGTGCCACCTGGCCATGGCTGCGCAACAGCCAGGGGTAGCCCACCTCCCCGACGCGCATCGGCAGCAGGTTGAGTGCGGCGATGTGCACCAGCGTCACCCGCAGGCTGCTGCGCAGGCCCAGCGCCGAGCGTCCGTGCCATTCGGCATGCAGCCGTCCCGCGCGCAGCAGGTAGCTGCAGACCAATCCCGCCCAGGCGGCTGCCCAGGCCTGCAGCGGCAGCACGGCGCTGCGCTGCAAGACATCGCTGCGGCGCACGCTGATCCACATCAGCGCCAGCACCACAGCCAGCAGGCCCACGGGCAGCAACCGCCGGAGCAGCAGCCCGGCGTCGGTCGGCTTGCCCATCCAATCGGTTGCCGGCCGCCGGCTCACGGTGCCGGTCGGCGGTGAAGCCATGCCTGCTGCACCGGCCCCGGGTGCAGCCGCCACCAGCGCCACGCGCCGATCAAGCCCAGCAAGGCGACCAGCGCCTGCAGCGCTTGCGCCACCGGATCATCCTGTTCGGCCACCCAGATCGACGCCGACAGCGCCACCAGCAACGCCGCCAGCAGCCGCGACCCGCTGCGCCCCTGCAGGCCGGTGGCCAGGTCTGCCGACAGGCGCTGCCCGGTCGCGCAGCCGGCCACCAGCAGGGCAGTCGCCATGCCCAGCGCGGTGCCGACCAATGCGTCCGCAGGTCCATGGGCGCCGACTGTGCAGCGCGACACACCACCCGCCACGGCCAGCAGGCCGGCGCCGATCAGCGCGGCCACGCGCCACGCACGTGGACCGATGCCGTCGCGTTGCAGACACAGCAATGTCGCCAGGCAGGCCCACATGGCAGCGTGGCCGGACGGCATCGACCGCGGTTGCCGCGGCAGCATGGCCATGCTGGCCGCCTGGTTGGCCAGTTCCACCATCGGTGTGGATGCCCACCCGGACGCCTTGATCAGTTGCAACAGCAACCCGCCCAACAGGGCCGCCATCAGCACCTGCGCCAGCGTCCTGGGTCGCCGCAGACCCGCCAGCGCCGCCACGATCACGGTTGCGCTGACTGTGCCCAGCACCGACAGGGCAGCCGCCGGCGGTGCCCAGCCGCCTGCGCTGGACTGGATCCCGCGGAACAGGCTGCCGTCAAGAGGTGACCCGTGCAGCATGGTGCCGGCCGCCAGCAGGCACGCCACCATCCGCCAGGCCATCCGATGCGGGCCCAGCCAAGATACACGTCGCTCTGGCACTGTCATGACGCCGCATTGGGCGCGCCGGCCTTGAAACGACGATGACGGTGCCGTGTCAGTGCTGTGACGGTGTCGGGTCGTGGCCCGTTCAGCGCACCCGACGGCGGGCGCCGACGCGCTCGGCGCGACCGCTCACCGGCGACCGGCCGACCGTCGGACAGGCACGCAGGTGGAGTCCTGTCCGATCACGTGCAGGCCACTCGCCGACCGCTTGGCCAGGCGCTTGGCTTGCGCCGCGTCGCTGGCCACGTCTTCGGGGCGGGCATCGTGGCGGGTGTCGACCACGACAGCGCCGATGCTCAGCGTCGTGAGCGGATGGAAGCGCATCTCGCCGTAGCGGTCTTCTGCATGCACGCCGCCGATGGTGCGCGCCTCGACGTCGTACAGATCCATGGCCGCCCGGTTGAAGCGGTCGATGATGCTCTGGCACTTGGCCTGCCAGTCGTCGCTCTGGAACAGCACCACGAAGTCGTCCCCGCCGACATGGCCGACAAAGTCGCGCGTGGGCTCGGCGTGCTCGCACAACAGGCGCGACAGCAGCAGGATCATCTCGTCACCGCGCCAGTAGCCGTACTGGTCGTTGTAGGGCTTGAAGTGGTTCAGGTCGCAGTAGCAGGCGGCAAACTTGCGCTCTCCAGACAGCAGCCGCTGGATGTGCTGGGTGAGCGGAATGTTGCCTGGCAGCAGCGTCAACGGATTGGCATGCCGCGCTGCCTCCATCCGCGCTTCGGTCACCACCCGCACCAATTGCTCACCGCTGCCCAAGCCTCGGTAGTGACCGTTCTCCACCACGATGAAGCCGTCGGCCAGGTAGCGCTGGTCTTCCGACGTCAGCACCTGGGTCAGTTCATCCAGCCCGTGGTGGATGTCCACGAGGCGGGGCGCCATGTCGGCAAAGCTGGTGCAGGGCTTGCGGCCGTGCAGCTCGCGGAAGAACGGCTGGGCATACCGGTCGATGAAGCGCTGCCGCGACACCAGGCCCAGTGGGACCTCGTCCTGGACGATGGCCAGGGCGCGCGGCCGGGGTTCTTCCGAGAACCGCAGGAACAGCGCGTCGTTGCTCAGGTCAGGTGGGATCGGGTCCGACTTCTCCAGCAGTGTGCGCACGCTGGCGCGCTGCTGGGCCAGCCGCCTGCGCTCGGGGAACACGGCGACCTGGCTGCTGGCGATCACCTCGGCGGCCTGTGGCAACAGCGCATCCACGGGCGCCCATTGCGGGCGCCCGAGCAGCCAGCCCTGGCCCAGGTGGATGCCCAGGTCGCGCAGCAGGCGCAGTTCATCCGCGGTCTCGATGCCTTCGGCCACGATCACCGACCCCAGCGTCTGCGAGATCTGCAGCAGCGCGCGCATGGTCTGCAGCTTCTCGGGGTGGCGCGGCAGGCCGTGGGTGAAGTACTTGTCGATCTTGACGATCTCGGGCTTCAACTCCGACCACAGGCGCAGGCTGGAGCGGCCATCGCCGAAGTCGTCGAGCGCGAGCCTGGCGCCTTGCAGGCGCAGTTGCGCTGCGGCTGCCATCAGGGCGTCGATGTCACGGACGTGCTCATGCTCGGTCAGTTCGACCACGATGCTGGCCGGGGCGACAGATCCACCAGCGCCCGAGAACAGGGTGTCTAGGCTGTGCTGCGCCAGGGCAGCCACCAGGGCCCGTGCGCTGAGATTGATGAACAGCTTGCCCGTGCCCGCCTGTTGCGCCCAGCTTGACACGGCCAGCTGCACGCAATGCATCTCCAGCGCGATCTCGCAGCCCTGCGCCCGGGCAGCAGCAAACAGTGCGTCTGCGGACGGCAGGCCACAGTCAGGAGGGGTGCGCACCAGCGCCTCATGGGCGCTCACCTCGCCGGTCGCCAGCGTGGCGATCGGCTGGAAAGCGGCCCGCAGTTGCCCGCGATCGATCAAGTCGAAGATGCTGGGCTTCACCAGGGAGTCGCTCTGCGGTCGCTCTTGGGGCGACATCATGCAGACACCTGGGCCAGAAATTGAACGGCAAACTGACACAAAGTTGAACGTTCCACACGCACCAACGCGCTGTCAACGCACTGTTGCCAATCTGCAAGATCGCATGCAGCGGCCTCGGCCTGTCAAGGGTCTGTCACTGATCGGTGCTAATCAATTCGCCCAACGTCAGGGCTGGCGCGGCGAGCGCCGTGGCTGATGGCCACGCAGTCGCGCGGCCATGCACAGCCCACCCAGGCCGGCCAGCAGCAGCCATGCGCTGACTGGCTCGGGCACCGCACTGATGCTGTAGTCGCCGAAGCCGGCAATCCCTGCTGCACCCATATACGACATGTAGGCGTCGCCCGCAAAGCCGGTGAAACCGGGCACCAGCGCCAGGGCCGGCCTGCCGCCGGTGTCGGCCGCATCGGCGTCGACGTAGGCCAGGCCCAGAAACTGCCCATTGGCGAATGCGGCCACCGGCAGGCTGTCGGCGCTGTCCAGGCTGTAGGTCTGGCCGGCGAACTGCAGCGTGAATGCACTGAGCGTGATGTCGCCGCTGAAGCCGTTGACGGCGGCGCCGGCGTCATAGGCAAAGCTGCCGACGAATGTGGTGCCGGCCAGCGGGCCGCTGTCGGTGCTGCCGTTCAGCGTGAACAGGCTGTCGGCTGCCAGTGCATGGCCAGCCGACAGCAGCGCCGCCAGTGCCAGGGCGGCAGCGGTGTGCCGGGCGGAGAGGGTGGGCATGGTGTTGGTCCGGATTGGGGGCTTGGATGCAGGCATCACAGGCGCAGGTTGTCGGGGGTGTTGAGCGCCGCGCAGCCCAGGTTGCGCATCAGCACCAACGGGCGGGCACGCTGCGGGCCGGCGCTGCCGTCGGGGTCGACCGACACCAGCGCATCGGCGCCGACGGCACTGCACACCACGTGGCCGCTGGCCCATGCATTGGCCGGTGCTGCCAGGCTGCGCGACAGGCTGGTCAGAACCAGGCTGTCGCGGCCCGGGCGGAAGTCGGTGATGGTGTCGCCACCGTCGAGCACGCTGGTGTAGACGAACTGGTTGCGCCCACCGCCCCCGGTCAGCAGGTCGCGGCCCGGGCCGCCGGTGAACACCTCGTCCGCGTCGGTGCCCACCAGCGTGTCTGCGCCTGCGGTGCCGCGCCGCTGCAGCGGCGGCGTCAGCGCCAAGGCCACCACCGCCGGGTCATGGTCGGAGTTGCGGAACTCGTCGGCCGCGTACAGGCTGGCGATCAGCCCGGCCGTCTTGAAGTTGACGTTGTAGTCCAGCACGCTGGGCTCGTCGGCATTGATGTGCCAGTGCGTGGCGCCAGCCACCTGGCCCAGCGCCAGCGACGGCGTTGCCAACGCATGGTCCAGGGTGCCCCACTGGCCGTTGAACACATAGCCGTAGGCTTGGCTGCCGCCATACCCGACGATCAGGTCTCGCCAGCCGGCGTTGGTGAAGTTGGTGATCGGGTCTTCCTTGGCATAGGCATTCAGGTCGCCCAGGATCAGCACATCCGGCTCGGATGTGCCGGTGGGGTCGGTGGCCAGCCAACTGCGCAATTGCTGCGCGGCGGCCAGACGCACCGCATTGCAGTTGCCCTGGCCGTCGCCGGCATCGGGCAGGTCGCAGGCACTGCCCTTGCTCTTCAAGTGGTTGACCACGGTGATGAAGCGGGCGCCATCGGCCTGCTCCCAGGCCTGGGCCAGTGCCGGGCGGTTGCGGGGCGCGCTGTCACCGCCGTTGACGAAGGCCACGTTGTTCAGCGCGGCGGTGCGGCCGACCGGCTGCACGCGCTGCGGCTGGTAGATGAAGGCGACCTTGATCGCATCGCTGCCCATCGCGTCCACCTGGCCGGTGCGGGTGTCCACGTCGATCAGCGCATAGCGGCCCGGCGCGGTGGCCGCGTTCAGCGCATCCACCAGGGCCCGCTGGGCGCTGCCGGGGCCGTAGCCGTCGTTCTCGATCTCGACCAGGCCGGCCACGGCAGCGTCCAGCCGGGCCAGGGCGGCCACGGTCTTGGCCAGCTGGCGGGGGTACTCCACCACAAACTGTGCAGCCTGGTTGGCGGCGCCATTGATGTCGGAACCGGCGCCGCGGCAGTCCATCGCCGCGCCTGACACGCCGCCGGTGCAACCGGCCACGTTGTTGAAGAAATTCAACACGTTGAAGCCGGCCACACGCAGCGCGGCCGTGGGCAGTGGGGTGCCCACCGGTCGGGCATTGGCCGGCTGGAAGACAGGGACGTTTCCGCCCAACGCGCCGACCGGGCGCATCCGCCAGGCATTGCCGCTGGCGCCGTTGCCGGCCCAGGTGTAGGTCATCACGCCGACGATGCCACTGGCCGTGTCACCGCCGCGCAGGGTGTTGCCTGCAGCCAGCGGCAGGCCGTTGCGGCCGAAGATGATCGGGTCTGGGTTCTGCGTCTGCAGCGGGTCGTCCAGGATGATGCGGCCGAGCTGGTTGGCGGCTTCCATTGCCAGCGCGGCAGCGCCGGGGGCGACCACGTTGGTCGGCTGCTGCTGGCGCCCGTTCACCGACAGCACGACCTGGCCGAAGCGGCCGAGCTGGAAGTGTTCGGTGACGCTCAGGGTCTGGGGCAGGCGCACCAGCATGCCTTCGTAGCGCTCGGCGAATGCCGTGTCGGCAAAGGGCAGCAGCACGTCGGTCGGCGTGACCGTGCCGGTGCCGCAGACCAGCACCTGCGCATTGCTGGTGGTGATCTGGGTCTGCCCCTGGAACTCGGCCACCGCGCCGGTCACCCGCACCAGTTGGCCCACGCTGACCAGGTTGGCGCCGCCGCCGTTGAATACGAACACGCCTTCGGACGTGGCCGGATCGGCGTCGGGCGTGGCTTGCTGCAGGTAGAAGCCGCGCAGCGTGCCAGACCCGCTGGCACCTTCGAAGTCACCCACCACCACACCCTGCACGGTGACGGTGGTGCCGGCCAGCGGCGACACATCACCGCTGCCCTGCACCTGGCTGATTGGTGTGGCGGCCTGGCTGCAGACGGCAGGCATGGCCTGGGCTTGGGCTGGCAACTGCAGCAACAACGTGGCTGCCGCCAGGGCAGAGGCGCGGATCAGCGGGTAGGTGGGCATCTGGCGTCCAGCGAAGTGGGAGTCATCATGCGCAAGACCGCAGGGAGGCGGACTTGCGCGGCCGGTCATGCCATGCGGGCCAGGCGCTGGCCCGCCCGCCATCAAGCCTGGCGGCGGCGCGCCATCAGGCCAACGGCGGCCAGGCCGGCGAGCATCAGGGCGTAGGTTTCGGGTTCGGGCACGGGGGCCGCGCTGATGGTGACCATGTCGAAGCGGTTGGTGCCTGCGGTGCCGTAGTTGCTGCCTGCGGTGGCCGCCACATAGGTGCTGGTGGCCGGTGCAAAGGTGGCGACGATCCGGAAGCCGAAGTTGGCGTTGTTGGCCACGCCCGTCACGTTGCTCAAGTCAAGCGAGCGGCCGTTGTACCAAGTGTCACCGGGCGTGCCCGTGAACAGACCGCCTGCAGCGTCGATGAAACTGGTGCCGTCGGTGGTGTATTGGACCTGGGTGTAGCGGGAGGCGGTGTTGCTCAGTCGCTGGTCCCAGCTCACCATCACATTCGTGTAACCGGTGGTGTCGACCTTGAAGGAGACGCCGCGCGACTTGTCACCAGTGCCCTGCGCAGCATAAGTGGTCGTGTTCCAGCCGCTGTCGTCGCCGCTGGCCGGGTCGCTCGACCCGCCAGTGGCATCACCGCTGGCGAAGGTGCCGGTGGCGCCACCAACCAGTGCAGCGGTGCCGTTGCCGATGGACGGCACGATGGTGCCCGTGCCGGGGGCGGCGTCCGGCGCGACCGAGTTGAAGTTCCATTGCGTGACGACAACGGCGTGGGCGGGGGACAGGGCGGCAGCAATCGCGGCCAGGGCAAACAGCTTCTTCATGTGGAACTCCAGATGGCCAAAGGACAACGCGAACCCGACGGTCCGGTCACTGGAGGCGACCTTAGGTGGCGCGCATGAACCAGCCGTGACGGCGCCCGTCCCGTTCGGCCTATGGCCCCCTGGGTTAGGGTGTCGAAATGTTCGGATCGACACGGCAGGTCCGCGCTTGGCGGCGCCAGCCGAGCCGCAGCGTTGAAGCGATCAGGCCGCTGGCTGCGACGGCGGCGCGGTGGCTAGCTTGGGCGGTGCTGTGCCCGATGCCTTGTCATCGCCGAACAGGTCGAACACCAGGCCGCGCAGCCATTGGTGCGCCGGCGAGCGGTGCACCTTGGCGTGCCAGAACACGTTGATGGCGACCTCCGGCAGGTCGACCGGGTGCGGCAGAAAGCGCAGCCCGAAGGGCGCGGCCAGGCGCTCGGCCAGGCGCTCGGTGACGGTGGCCACCATGTCGGTGCGCTGCAGGATGTGCCCCACGCTCACGAAGTGCGGCACGGTCAGGCGCATCTGGCGTTCGACGCCGGCGCGGCGGATCAGGTGGTCGACCTTGTCATGCCCGGTGCCGGCCGACACGATGATCAGGTGTTCGGCGGCCTGGAAGTCGGCCAGCGACATCTGCTGGCGGTCCAGCGGGTGGCCCTGGCGGAACAGGCAGACGTAGCGCTGCCGGAACAGGCGCCGCTGGAAGAAGCCGGCCTTGAGTTGCGGCAGCGGGCCGATGGCCAGGTCGACTTGGCCGGCTTCCATGTCTTCGCGCAGGTGGCTGGCCGTGGTGCGCACCGTGCTGAGCGACACGCCAGGTGCGTCCTGCCGCAGGCGTTCGACCAGTTCGGGCAGAAACACGATTTCGCCGATGTCGGTCATGCCGATCGTCACGGCGCGCTCGGCATGGGCCGGGTCGAAGCGGGTGTGCTGGTTCAGCACGCCGTGGATCAGGACCAGCGCTTCGCCGACGGGCCCGGCCAGCTGCTCCGCAAAGGGCGTCGGCATCATGCCCTTGGGTGTGCGCACGAACAGGTCGTCGCCAAACTGGCGCCGCAGCTTGGCCAGGGTGTTGCTGACGGCCGGCTGCGTCAGGCCCAGGTTCTCGGCCACCTTGGAGACACGCCGCTCGACCATCAACTGCTGGAAGAGCACCAGCTGGTTGAGGTCGATGTCGGACAGTTCCATGGAATCTCCATCACCGTTGGTGATACATCACATTCACATGATTCTATTGGCCGCATGGCGCCAACCGGGAATGATCCGGTCACCCTGCCCGACGCGGATGGGGGCCGAGCGCGTGGGCTGCCTGACCGGGCGCGGGGCGCTGGACCCCGATGACTGCGCGTGGCAACGACAGGAGACAAGACATGAACCAAGCATCCACGGTGTTTCCCGACCAGCCGGCCTGGGAAGGCGACGGCACCCACCGCATTCCCTTCCGCGCTTACACCAGTGAAGAGATCTACCGCAAGGAGCTGGAGCGCTTCTTCTACCAGGCCCACTGGTGCTACATCGGCCTGGAGGCCGAGGTGCCGAACCCCGGCGACTTCAAGCGCACGGTGATCGGCGAGCGTTCGGTGATCCTGGCGCGTGACGCCGATGGCCAACTCAACGTGGTGGAGAACGTCTGCGCCCACCGCGGCATGCGCTTCTGCCGCGAGCGGCACGGCAACCGCAAGGAGTTCGTCTGCCCCTACCACCAGTGGAACTACACGCTGAAGGGCGACCTGCAGGGCGTGCCGTTCCGGCGCGGCGTCAAGCAGGACGGCCAGGTGCATGGCGGCATGCCGGCCGACTTCAAGACAGCCGACCATGGCCTGACCAAGCTGAAGGTGGCCACCCGCGGCGGCGTGGTGTTCGCGTCGTTCGACCCCGATGTCGAGCCGTTCGAGGACTTCCTCGGCCCCACCATCCTGGGCTACTTCGACCGCCTGTTCAACGGCCGCCAACTCAAGATCCTGGGCTACAACCGCCAGCGCATCCCGGGCAACTGGAAGCTGATGCAGGAGAACATCAAGGACCCGTACCACCCGGGCCTGCTGCACACCTGGTTCGTCACCTTCGGCCTCTGGCGCGCCGACAACAAGAGCATGCTGCGCATGGACGCCAAGCACCGCCACGCCGCCATGATTTCCACCCGCGGCACCGCCGGTCAGGCCGGCCAGGTGACGCAGGTGTCCAGCTTCAAGGCCGAGATGACGCTGCAGGACCCCAGCTTCATCGACATCGTGCCCGAGCCGTGGTGGGGCGGGCCCACCGCAGTGATGACGACCATCTTCCCGAGCGTCATCCTGCAGCAGCAGGTCAGTGTTTGATACCAAGGAAGGCGGGGCAGCTGAGGGTGGAGAAAGCCAGCGGATTGC
>JBBAPL010000063.1:0-8227 GCA_040400895.1 Aquabacterium sp. | reverse complement strand
GATGACGCTGTTCCCCAGCGTGATTTTTCAGCAGCAGGTCAACAGCGTGTCCACCCGCCACATCCAGCCCAGCGGCCACGGCAGCTTCGACTTCGTCTGGACGCACTTCGGCTTCGACGACGACACCGACGAGATGACCCAGCGCCGGCTGACGCAGGCCAACCTGTTCGGCCCGGCCGGCTTCGTGTCGGCCGACGACGGTGAGGTGATCGAGTTCAGCCAGCAGGCCTTCGAGAGCAAGCCCTTCCACCGCGCCGTGGCCGAGCTGGGCGGGCGAGAGGTGGGTGACACCGAGCACATGGTGACCGAGACGCTGATCCGCGGCATGTACCGCTACTGGCGCGATGTGATGGAGGGCTGAGCCGTGGCAACCCTGATCAGCTTTGAGGACTGGCTGGCCCTGAACCAGCTCTACGCCGACTACGCCAGCGCGGTCGACTCCAACCACTGGGACCTGTGGCCCGACTTCTTCACCGACGACTGCGTCTACCGGCTGCAACCGCGTGAGAACCACGAACGTGGCTTCCCGCTGGCCACGCTGTCGTTCACCAGCAAGGGCATGCTGAAGGACCGGGTCTACGGCATCCAGGAGACGTTGTTCCACGACCCCTACTACCAGCGCCACGTCGTCGGCATGCCGTTGGTGCGCGACGTGGCCGACGGCCGCTGGCGCTGCGAGGCCAACTACGCGGTCTTCCGCACCAAGCTGTCGGAGGTGTCGACCGTGTTCAACGTCGGCCGCTACCTCGACACCGTGGTGCGCACGCCCGCCGGCCTGAAGTTCGCATCCCGCGAGTGCATCTACGACTCCGAGATGATCCCCAACTCCATCATCTACCCGATCTGAGACCGCCATGGGCCACACCAACTGGGTCGACGCGCTGTCGACCGACGACCTGCCTGCCGATGACGTGAAGGGTGTGGCCGTGGCCGGACGCGACATTGCGCTCTACACCGTGGGCGATGCGGTCTATGCCACCGACAACCTCTGCACCCACGGCCACGCGCGGCTGTGCGACGGTTTCCTGGAAGGCCACGAGATCGAATGCCCATTGCACCAGGGCAAGTTCGACGTGCGCAACGGCCAGCCGACCTGCGACCCGGTGACCGACGCCGTGCGCAGCTACGCGGTGAAGGTCGAAGGTGGCCGGGTCTTTCTGCAGCTCGACTGATCCATCCGCCCGCTGCAGGGCTTGCCGGAGAGGTCCGGCACGCGCCGGGCTCGGACCCGGCTGCGCCCCGCATCCCTGCGCCGTTCACCAACCCGCTGCTGCACCGTCGCTGCGCGGGTCGGCTGCGCCCTCGATGCGGCCGTCGGGGTGGCGCACCAGCGCGCCGGCATGGCCCATGGTGTCGCTGAAAGGGTCGGCCACCAGTTCCACGGTGTGGCCGGCGGCCTGCAGCTGCGACACCAACGCGGGGTCGAGACGGGATTCCAGCTTCAGGCTGGTCGACACATCGCCCCAGGTGCGACCCAGCAGCCAGCGCGGCGCGCTGACGGCCTGCTGCAACGGCTGCCCGAAGCGGGCATAGCGCGTGTAGACCGCGGCCTGGGTCTGCGGCTGGCCTTCGCCGCCCATGGTGCCGTAGGGCATCACCCGGCCATCGGCAAACCGCGCCAGCGACGGGTTCAGCGTGTGGAAGGGCTTGCGGCCCGGCTGCAGGTGGTTCAGCGCGGCCGGGTCCAGCGCAAAGCTGATGCCGCGGTTCTGCCAGCAGATGCCGGTGCCCGGCACCACCACACCCGAGCCCCATTCCCAGTAGACGCTCTGGATGAAGCTGACGGCGCGGCCCTGGCGGTCGATGGCGCCCATCCAGATGGTGTCGCCAGGCGCCGCCGGCTGCGGCCAGGGCAGGGCGCGTTGCATGTCGATGGCGCGGGCGCGCGCGTCCAACTCGGCGGGCGCCAGGAAGCTCTGCGGGTCGGCCGGCAGGCGGCCGGGGTCGGTCACCACGGTGTCGCGCACCAGGAAGGCCTGCTTGGTGGCTTCCACCAGGCCATGCAGGTGGTCGAAGCCCTCGGCCTGCTGCACGCCCAGACGGTCGAACAGGCCCAGGATCAGCAGCGCCGCCAGGCCCTGGGTGGGCGGCGGCAGGTTGAAGACTTCGGCCTCCTGCAACTGCACCCGCAGTGGCGCCACCAGCTGCGCGCTGTAGGCGGCCAGGTCGGCCGCAGTCACCGGGCTGCCCACGCTGGCCAGCCCGGCGGCAATGCGGGCGGCCAGCGGGCCGCGGTAGAAGCTGTCCAGCCCGTCCTGCGCCAGCGTGTGCAGCGTGGCGGCCAGCGCCGGCTGGCGCAGCAGGCTGCCCACCGCCGGCACGGTGCCACCGGGCATGTAGGTCTCGGCAAAGCCGGGCTGCGGTTGCAGCTCGGCCAGCTTCTGACGGTTCAGCCCATGCTGGCTGGCGCTGACGGTGCAGCCCTGCTCGGCATGGCGGATGGCATCGGCCAGCAGCCGGGCCAGTGGCAGTGGCGCCTGCCAATGGGCCGTGCTGGCCAGGGCACGCGCCCAGCCACCCACGGTGCCGGCCACCGTCAGCGCGGCCAGCGGGCCGCGGCTGGGGATGGCCTGGGTGTGGCCCTGGCGCGCATACCAGCCGATATCAGCCGAGGTGGCCGCGCCGCCGCAGGCGTCGATGGCCAGCGGCGGTGCGCTGCCCTGGGCCGGGTCGTGGATCAGCCAGAAGCCGTCACCGCCGATGGCGTTCATGTGCGGGTAGACCACGGCGATGGCCGCGGCGGCGGCCACCATGGCCTCCACCGCGGTGCCGCCGTCGCGCAGCACATCGCGGCCGGCCTGGGCGGCCAGGTGGTGGGGGGCAACCACCATGCCGCCCATGGCGGTGTGGGTGTGGATCATGCGGGGCTCCGGTGCAAGAAGTGTCGTGACGGGTGGATGCGGATCGGGTCGCGATTCTGCCGGTGCGGCAGGCGCGCTGCCTGAGCGGTGGGCACCGGCTGGCAAAATACCGGCGTCTGAACACCGCAGCCGGCTGCAGCCGGGCGCACCGAGGGGTCACAGCATGATGGATGAGAACGACGACGGCGCCCGCGTGGGCTTGTGGGTGGTGCTGGGCATCATCACGTTGCTGCTGTTCGGCCTGATCGGCGGGCTGGCCATCCGCGCCACGCATGCCAAGAAGTTGCCGCCTGCTCCGGTGGCTGCGGCACCCGTGGCCGCCGTGGTGGTGGTCGATGTGCTGATCGAAGGCCCGCTGGTGGGCGAGATCGTCGGCAAGCTGTACTTCGAGCTGGCCAAGGCCGAATTGCCCGCCGATGCCACCGCCGCCCTGGCGCCGGTGCTGCAGGCCCTGGCCGCCAACCCCGGCAAGAAACTGGTGATCGCCGGCTTCCACGACCCGAGCGGCGACGCCGCCGTCAACCATGACCTGGCCAAGAACCGCGCCAGGGCCGTGCGCGCGGCCATCACCTCGCAAGGGGTGGATGCCGCCCGGGTGGCGCTGCGCAAGCCGGAGCAGACCGCCGCCGACGGCCCGGCCGACGCCGCCCGCCGCGTCGAGATCCGCCTCGTGGATTGACCCCCCCCGAAGCGCCTGCGGCGCTCCCCCCCAGGGGGGCGCCGCCAGCGGCCCGGCCAAGCCGGTTCCGCGGCGGCCGCTCGGTGGGGGCGTGGCCTGCCTAAAGTGCGCGCTGGCGTGCGAGCGGCGGGTTGCGGGCGAAGTAGCGGCGGATGCCGGTGTGCAGGGCTTCCACCAGCTGGTCCTGGTAGTCGTCGCTGCGCAGCTTGGCTTCTTCGGCCGGGTTGGAGATGAAGGCCGTCTCGACCAGGATGCTGGGAATGTCGGGCGCCTTCAGCACCGCGAAGCCGGCCTGCTCGACGCTGCGCTTGTGCAGCGCGCCCACCTTGCCGATGCGCTCCAGCACCTCACGGCCGATCTTCAGTGAATCCTTGATCTGCGCGTCGGTGCTCATGTCCAGCATCGCGCGCAGCACTTGCGCGTCCTTCACCGCCACGGTGTTGACACCGCCCACTACGTCGGCGGCGTTCTCCTTGTTGGCCATCCAGCGCGCAGCCGCACTGCTGGCGCCGTTGGACGACAGCGCGAACACCGACGCGCCCCGCGCCTCGGGCGTGAAGAAGGCGTCGGCATGGATCGACACGAACAGGTCGGCCTGCACCCGCCGCGCCTTGCGCACCCGCTCGCCCAGCGGCACGAAGTAGTCGGCGTCGCGCGTCAGCATGGCGCGCATGCCGGGCACGCTGTTGATGCGGTCGCGCAGCTTCAGTGACACGGCCAGCACCACGTCCTTCTCGCGCAGGCCGGTGGGGCCGATGGCGCCGGGGTCTTCACCACCATGGCCAGGGTCGATGGCCACGACCACCAGGCGGTCGATGCGGCGCTGCTCGTCGGCCGGCAAGGGCGTGGGGGCGGGCGCTGCTGTCATTTGCGGCGCGCCGGTGGCCGGCGGTGGCGCACCCGCGACCGGCGCCGGCCGCAGCGGGCCCGACGCGGGCTGGGCCGACACCGGTGCCGGTTGCTCGATGCGGGCGATGAAAGCACCCAGCGTGTCGTCGATGCGGCGCTCGGCTTGGGCTGAGGCGGCCTCGCGCTCGTTGATCAGTGCCAGCAGCGGGTCGCGTGCCTCGGTGGGGACCAGGTCGAACACCAGCCGGTGTTGGTAGGCTGCCACCGGCGCCAGCACCAGCTGCTGCGGCACCACGGTCTGCTTCAGGTCGATGACCAGCCGCACCACGCGCGGCTGGTTCTGGCCCACCCGTACCCCGGCGATGAACGGGTCATCGCTGCGCACCTTGCCCACCAGTTCGCGCAGCGCGGGGCTGAGCTCCAGATTGTCGATGTCGACCACCAGGCGCGGCGGGTTGTCGGTGACGAACTGGCGGGCCACCAGTGCCTGGTCGCTCTCGATGGTGACGCGGGTGTAGTCCTGCGCCGGCCACACCCGCACGGCCACGATGGTGGCGCCCCAGGCGATGTCGGCCGCGCCCAGGCCCAGCGCCAAGGCGCCCATGCGTTGCAGTGCGCGGCGGCGGGTGGCGTCGGCCGTCATGCCGGCAGCCCGGCCAGCAGCGCCACGCCCAGCGGGGTGTGGGCGGTGGCCGCCACTTGGCGGCGATCGCCGTCCAGCGGATCGATGTCCAGGCGCAGGTCGGGCGGCGGCAGCAGGTCGCCGGCCAGCGCCGGCCATTCGGCGATCTTCAGTCCGGGGCGGGCAAAGACGTCGCGGAAGCCCGCGTCTTCCCATTCACGCGGGTCACTGAAGCGGTAGAAATCGAAGTGCGACACCTCGCCGCCGTCGGGCAGGGTGTGCGGCTCCACCACCGCGTAGGTGGGGCTCTTGATGCGGCCAGTCACGCCCAGCGCCCGCAACAGGTGGCGCACGAAGGTGGTCTTGCCCGCGCCCAGCGGCCCATGCAGCGCGATGAAGGCTCCGGTGACGCCGGCCTGGGCTGCCAGATGGCTGGCAAAGCCGGCGCAGCTGGCCTCATCGGCCCAGGCGAACGTCCGGGTTTCTAGAATCGGCCAATGGGTGACAGGCGGCAGGGTGGTCAAGGGCAGGTCGGGCAGATGGGGCAGGTCGGCCCGGGGGGCAGCGACAACGTCGGCCTGGCGGCGCTGCTGCAACAGTTGCAAGCCCAGGCCCGCGAGCTGGGATTTTCACAGATCGGCGTCGCCGACGTGAACCTGGCCAGCGCCGAGCCCGGCCTGCTGGCCTGGCTGGACGCCAACCACCACGGTGCCATGGGCTACATGGCCGCCCACGGCCTGAAGCGGGCCCGCCCGGCCGAACTGGTGCCGGGCACGCTGCGGGTGATCACCGCCCGCATGGACTACCTGCCGCGCAAAACGCCGCCCGACTGGCAGGCACAGGCCGCCACCCGGCTGGCGCAGCCGGACCAGGCGGTGGTGTCGG
Organism: Aquabacterium sp.; assembly: GCA_040400895.1. Taxonomy (GTDB): domain Bacteria; phylum Pseudomonadota; class Gammaproteobacteria; order Burkholderiales; family Burkholderiaceae_C; genus Pseudaquabacterium. The sequence continues at coordinate 2,331 of JBBAPL010000063.1, read as the reverse complement.
TCTATGCCCGGGGGCGGGACTACCACAAGGTGCTGCGCCAGCGCCTGCAGGCCCTGGCCGACTGGCTGCAGCAGGCGGTGGGGCCGCGGGGCCACCGGGTGTTCACCGACTCGGCCCCGGTGCTGGAGGCCGAGCTGGCCACGCGCAGCGGCATCGGCTGGCGCGGCAAGCACACCCTGGTGCTGCACCGCGACGCCGGGTCGATGTTCTTCCTGGGCGAACTCTTCATCGACCTGGCCCTGCCTCTGACCCCCGACATCAGCAACCATTGCGGCGCCTGCAGCGCCTGCATCACCGCCTGCCCCACCCAGGCCATCGTGGCGCCTTACCGGCTGGATGCGCGGCGCTGCATCAGCTATCTCACCATCGAGCTGGACGGGCCCATCCCGGAGGAATTTCGCGCTGCCATCGGCAACCGCATCTACGGTTGTGACGACTGCCAGCTGGCCTGCCCCTGGAACAAGTTCGCCCAGCGCAGCGCGCTGCCCGACTTCGACGAGCGTCACGGCCTGGGAACGGCCAGTCTGCTGCAGCTGTGGGCCTGGGATGAAGCGGCCTTTCTGCACCACACCGAAGGCAGCGCCATCCGCCGCATCGGCATCGGCCGCTGGCGGCGCAACCTGGCGGTGGCGCTGGGCAATGCCTGGCGCGAGACTGGCGACCCGGCGCTGGCCCAGGCCCTGCAGCAGGCGCTGCCCGGGGCCGATGCGCTGCTGGCTGGGCACATCGGCTGGGCGCTGGCCCAGCGTGCGCAGCCGGCGGGCTGAACCCATGCCCACCGCACCGACAGGGCCTGCTGGCCGCTGCCATCATGCGGGCCCGTCACCTTCAAAGCCGTCCATGCAACGCCGACTGTTTTTGCTGGGCCTGGCCGCCAGCCCCGCCGTGTCTCATGCCATCGAAGAACCCGACTACACCGTGGAGCGCACGCTCGACGAGCGCGCGGCCATCGAGTTGCGCCGCTACGCCGCCTACACCGTGGCCGAGGTGACGGTGCCCGGCCCGGCCGAATCGGCAGGCAATGCCGCCTTCCCGATCCTGGCCGGCTACATCTTCGGCGGCAACCAGGGCGCCCGCAAACTGGCCATGACCGCGCCGGTGACTCAGGCGCCGCAGAAGCTGGCGATGACGGCGCCGGTCACCCAGACGGCCGCCGGCGACAGCTTCGTGGTGCAGTTCGTGCTGCCCAAGGGCGTGACGGTGGACAACGCGCCGGTGCCCAACGATGCCCGCGTGCGGTTGCGCGAGGTGCCAGCCCGGCGGCTGGCCGCGGTGCGGTTCTCGGGCTTCTGGAGCGACGCCAACTATGCCGAGCATCTGGCCAAGCTGACAGCGGCCATGCGCACGGCCGGGCTGCAGGCCACCGGTGAACCGGTGCTGTCGCGCTACAACCCGCCGATCACGCCGTGGTTCCTGCGCCGCAACGAGATCTGGATCGACGTGGTCTGACGCTGCAGCGCGGTCAGGTGTGCGTCACCCAGTTGGCGTGCTCGTCGGCGTCCAGGTGGGGCAGGGTGTTGAAGGTCACCAGTGACAGCTGCTTGGGGTTGAAGGCGAACTCGCTGACGGCGCTGTTGCGGATGCGCAGGTTCAGCGCGATGCTGGTCTCCGCCGGTGCGCCCAGCACCTGGGCCACCACGGTCGAGATCGGCCCGCCGCTGCTGACCATCAGCACATCGCCGTCGGCCTGGGCCCGCACCTGGGCCAGCGCGTCGTGGATGGCGGCGACGAAGTCGGCATAGCTGGGCATGCCCTGCGGCTGGGTGCGCCCGGCCATCCACGCGGCCAGGCCGTCGCGCAGGATGCGGAAGTGCTGGCGGTAGGTCTCGGGCGTGTCGGCCTTGGGCAGCGGCTGCGGGTGCACTGCGGCAATCACCGCATGGCTGTCGTATTCATTCAGGCCGGGCAGTTGCACCGTGGGCTGGCGTTGCCCCAGGCCGTCGGCCAGCGCGTCGTAGGTCTGCACTTGGCGCTGCAGCGTGCCGGTGTACACCGCCGCGAACTGCCGCCGCTTGCTGGCGAAGTAGCCGCCCAGGCGATGGCACTGCTGCACGCCCAGCGGGCTGAGCTGGTCGTAGTTGGCTGCGCCGAACGACGCCTGCCCGTGGCGCACAAGGTAGAGGGTTCCCATGCGCCGGGATTGTGGCCAGCCGCCTTGGGTGGTCTTGTCGCCGCGGCGACCGGGTGCCGGCGCCGCGCGGCGCACCTGAGATCACTGCTCTGGTGCGCCGCCTGCGCCTGCTTGGTGCGCGCTTGACGCTGCAGCCCAAAAAAAAGGCTCTTTGCTCGTTGGCTATGGATGCGCGAATCTGCCGAGGGAGAGGTTGAGAA
>JBBAPL010000062.1:0-28684 GCA_040400895.1 Aquabacterium sp. | reverse complement strand
GCCGGGCCTCAACGAGAACGCGTTCTACGCCCCCAGCAACTTCACCTATCCCGCCGGCACCTACATCTGCGAGGTGGAGATCGACCCTGCCACCGGCCACACCCGCATCGACCGCATGACGGCTTGCGACGACTTCGGCAACGTCATCAACCCGATGATCGTCGAAGGCCAGGTGCACGGCGGCCTGGCCCAGGGCATCGGCCAGGCGCTGCTGGAGCACGGCGTCTACGACACCGAGACCGGCCAGCTGCTGACCGGCAGCTACATGGACTACGCCATGCCGCGCGCCGACGACCTGCCCAGCTTCACCGTGGAAACCGCCAAGGGCACGCCTTGCACCCACAACCCGCTGGGCGTGAAGGGCTGCGGCGAGGCCGGCGCCATCGGCTCGCCGCCGGCGGTGATCAACGCCATCTGCCATGCCCTGGGCATCAAGGATGTGCCGATGCCCGCCACGCCCTACACTGTGTGGAAGGCCGTCCAGGCTGCCCGCTGACCCGCCAGGAGACATCAACACCATGCAAGCTTTCGCCTACTCCAACCCCGCCTCGGTGGCCGACGCCGCCCGTGCCGGTGCCGCCGACAACGCCAAGTTCCTGGCCGGCGGCCAGACGCTGCTGTCGTCAATGAAGCTCGGTCTGGCTGCGCCCGATGCGCTGGTCGACCTCGGCGCCATCGCCGAACTGCAGGGCATCACCGTGTCGGGTGGCACCGTCAAGATCGGCGCCATGGCCACCCATGCCAGCGTGGCGGCCCATGCCGGCGTGCAGCAGGCCATCCCGGCGCTGGCCCATCTGGCCGGCAACATCGGCGACCGCCAGGTGCGCAACCGCGGCACCATCGGTGGCAGCCTGGCCAACAACGACCCCGCGGCCTGCTACCCCGCCGCCGTGCTGGGCCTGGGCGCCACCATCCACACCAACAGCCGCAGCATCGCCGCTGATGACTTCTTCACCGGCATGTTCTCGACCGCCTTGGCTGAAGGCGAGGTCATCACCGCCGTCAGCTTCCCGGTGCCCGAGAAGGCCGGCTGGCAGAAGTTCAAGCAGCCGGCGTCGCGCTTCTCGATCGTGGGCGTGTTCGTCAGCAAGGGCCCGCAGGGCGTGCGTGTGGCCGTCACCGGTGCGGGTTCGGGCGTGTTCCGCGCCAGCGGCCTGGAAGCCAAGCTGGCCGGCAGCTGGTCTGCTGGCGCGCTGGACGGTGCCACCGTCAGCGCCGACGGCCTGAACAGCGACCTGCACGGCTCGGCCGAGTACCGCGCCGCGCTGATCCCGGTGCTGGCAGCCCGCGCCGTCGCCTGAGCTGTCTTCCGCCTTTGAAAACGCCGCACACGGTGCGGCGTTTTTCTTGGAGTCTCGACTTGTCCGACACCGCCCTGCCTACCAGCATCGACGACACCCTGGCCCGCCTCGCGGCGCTGGACTACGTGGCCGACCGCCAGCTGGCCACCTGCGTCTACCTGGCGCTGAAGCTGCAGCGCCCGCTGTTCCTGGAGGGCGAGCCCGGCACCGGCAAGACCGAGATCGCGCGCACCCTGGCCACGATGCTCGGGCGGCCGCTGATCCGGCTGCAGTGCTACGAGGGGCTGGACCTGGCCGGTGCGGCGTATGAGTGGAACTATGGCCGCCAGATGATGGAGATCCGGCTGGCCGAGGCCACGGGCGGCGGCGCCAAGGAGAGCCGCGACGCCCTGGCGAACGAATTGTTCAGTGAGCGCTTCCTCACCAAGCGCGCCTTGCTGCAGGCCATCGACCCGGCCAATCCAGTGCCGCCGGTGCTGCTGATCGACGAACTCGACCGCGCCGACGAGCCGTTCGAGGCCTTCCTGCTGGAAGTGCTGGCCGACTACCAGATCACCATCCCCGAGCTGGGCACGGTCAAGGCGCTGCAGCCGCCGATCGTCATCCTGACCAGCAACCGCACCCGCGAGATCCACGATGCGGTCAAGCGCCGCTGCCTGTACCACTGGGTCGACTTTCCCGATGCCAGGCGCGAACTGGACATCTTGCAGCGGCGCGTGCCCGGCATCGGCCCGGCGCTGGCGGCGCAGATCGTCGCCTTCATCCAGAAGCTGCGCGGCATCGAACTGACCAAGCTGCCCGGCGTGGCCGAGACCATCGAATGGACCCGCGCGCTGATGGAGCTGGACGCGATGGTGCTCGACCCCGAGGTGATCCAGCACACCCTGGGCGTGTTGCTGAAGTACCAGGACGACATCGCCCGCATGCAGGGCAGCGAGGCTGCCCGCCTGCTCGACCAGGTGCGCGAAGAAGCGCGTGTCGCGGGTGCCTGAGGCTGCGCCCCGCGCTCCATGCAGTTCACCAAGAACTCCCCCGGCCACCTGGCCGAGAACGTGATGCACTTTGCCCGCGTGCTGCGCACCGCCGGCATGCCGGTGGGCAGCGACCGGGTGCACACCGCGCTGGCGGCGCTGCAGGTGGCGGGGCTGGAGAGCAAGCGCGAGTTCCACGCCGTGCTGTCGGCCTGCCTGGTCGACCGCATCGAGCACCGCGAGCTGTTCGACCAGGCCTTTGTGCTGTTCTGGCGCGACCCCGACCTGATGGGCCGCATGCGCGCGCTGCTGTTGCCCAAGGTTCACCTGAAGGACGGCGCCCAGCCGCCGCCGCCCGAGAACCGCCGCCTGGGCGACGCGCTGTTCCCGCACCAGCCCAACCGCCCGCCCGACGCGCCCGAGCAGGACCAGGTCGAGGTCCACGCCGAACTGACCTGGAACGACCGCGAGGTGCTGCGCCAGGCCGATTTCGACACCATGACGGCCGACGAGTGGCGCGAAGCCCAGCGCCTGCTGCGGCAACTGCAGTTGGTGTTCGAGCCGCTGCCCACGCGCCGCACCCGGCGCGCCAACCGCCCCGGCGTGGCCGACTGGCGCGCCACGCTGTCGGCCATGGCCCGCCATGGCGGCGAGCTGTGGGACACCCGCTGGCGCGCCCCGCGCATCCAGCCCGCGCCGCTGCTGGTGCTGGCCGACATCAGCGGGTCGATGAGCCGCTACTCGCGCATGCTGCTGCACTTCGCCCACGGGCTGGGCCATGCGAATTTGCGGGGCGGGGCGAAGGTGGAGAGCTTCGTCTTCGGCACCCGGCTGACCCGCACCACGCGCCTGCTGAAGAGCCGCGACCCCGACATCGCCGTGGCCCAGGTGGTGCGCACCGTGGCCGACTGGTCGGGCGGCACCCGCATCACCACCAGCCTGCATGACTTCAACCAGCACTGGGCGCGCCGGGTGCTGACCGGCCGCACCACGGTGCTGCTGATTTCCGACGGCCTGGAGCACGGCGACACCACACAGCTGGCCTTCGAGATGGAGCGCCTGCACAAGCGCTGCCGCCGCCTGGTGTGGCTGAACCCGCTGCTGCGCTTTTCCAAGTTCGAGCCGCGCGCCGCCGGCATTCAGGCCATGCTGCCGCACTGTGACAAATTCCTGCCGGCACACAACCTGCAGAGCCTGGCTGATCTGGTGGGCGTGCTGTCCGCGCCTGAGACAGCGCCCCGCCGTCACTGACGCCACCTTCGACCGATCCGGACCCGCCCCATGGAACTCACCAGCCAACAGACATTGCCCGTCGCCCAGGCCCAGGCCTGGGAGGCGCTCAATGACATCAGCCTGCTCAAGCAGTGCATTCCCGGCTGCGACGGCATCACCGCCACCGGCGAGAACCTGTATGAAGTGCTGATCACCGCTGCCATCGGCCCGGTGAAGGCCAAGTTCAAGGGCAAGTTGCAACTGGAAAACCTGCAGCCACCCAACAGCTACACCCTGCGCTTCGAGGGCCAGGGTGGCGCCGCCGGCCACGGCAAGGGCACGGCCGAGGTCACGCTGGAAGCCGCCGGCCCCCGCAGCACCGTGCTGCACTACACCGCCAAGGCCACCGTGGGCGGCAAGATCGCGCAGCTGGGCTCGCGCCTGGTCGACATGGCGGCGCAGAAGATGGCCACCGAGTTCTTCACCACCTTCAACACCAAGCTGCAAGAGCGGTACCAGGTGGCGCCCGAGCCGCTGCCGGCGGTGGTGACACCGGCGCCTCAAGGATTCAGCGCCAAGCTGCTGGCGTGGCTGAAGAAGCTGTTCGGCGGCTGACACCGCCACAGGCCCAGAATCGCGGCATGAAATCCCGCGGCGTCCACCTCCAGTACAGCTTCGAAGGCACTGGCCAGCGCGGCGCGTCACTGCACAACCCGCTGTTCGAGCTGCTGCAGGCGGTGCATGAGCATGGTTCGATCCAGCATGCCGCCAAGCGCCTGGGGGCCAGCTACCGGCACATCTGGGGCGCGCTCAAGCGCTGGGAAGAGACCCTGGGCGAGCCCCTGGTCACCTGGGCCCAGGGCCAGCCCGCACGGCTGACGCCGTTTGCCGACCGCCTGCTGTGGGCCGAGAAGCGCGCCCGCGCCCGGCTCACCCCGCACATCGAGGCGCTGCGTGCCGAACTGGAGCGGGTGCTGGCCGATGCACTGGACGGCAGCCAGCATGTGCTGACTGTCTTCGCCAGCCACGACCTGGCGCTGCCGATGCTGCGTGACCTGGCCAACCGCGACCATGGCCTGCACATCGACCTGCGCTTTGCCGGCAGCGTGGACGCGCTGGCGGCGCTGGTCCAGGGCCGCTGCCGGGTGGCTGGCTTCCATGTGCCGGCGTTGCCGGGGGGCTCCCGCCAGTTTGCGGCGGCCATGAAGCCGCTGCTCAAGCCCGGCCTGCACAAGTTGATCGGCTGCGTGCGGCGCACCCAGGGGCTGATGGTGCAGCCCGGCAACCCGTTGGGCCTGCGCGGGCTGGCTGACCTGGTGCCGCAGGGTGCGCGGGTGCCGCGCTTCCTCAACCGGCAGAACGGCTCGGGCACGCGCCTGCTGATGGACCACCTGCTGGCCGAACAGGACCTGGCGCCCGAGCAGATTCCGGGCTGGTATGGCCCGCCCGAAGACAGCCACCTGGCCGTGGCCGCCGCGCTGGCCAGCGGCGCGGCCGATGCCGGCCCCGGCATCGAGGCGGCGGCGCAGGCCTTCGGGCTGGGCTTCGTGCCACTGATCGAAGAAGATTATTTCCTGGTCTGCCTGAAGGACGCGCTGGACCACCCGGCGGTGCTGAAGCTGCGTGCCGCGCTGGAGGGCGACGCCTGGGTGCAGGCCTTGCAGGCCCTGCCGGGCTACGCGCCCGCGCGCGGCGGCCAGGTGCTGTCGCTGACCCAGGCGCTGCCCTGGTGGAACTTCCGCCAGCCCAAGAAGCCGCCCTCAGGCGGCCTGCAGCCCGCCTGAGGGCGCCGTCGGCGAGCGCCTCACGCGCCGCCCCAGCAGTCGACCGGGTTCAGCAACGGTGCCGGCACCGGGAGAATCCTCCTCGTGGTGCCGAAATTGTGCCAATGGCCCCTGGTGCGGGCCTGCGGCCGGCAGCCGGTCGTCGGCAGGCTGGGTGGCGGGGTCGTTGGTATGCTTTTGGCAGATCGCCGGTCCCGGATGCCGGCGCAGGGGTGTGTGATGGTGCAGTGGCATCGCCGCGGCGGCGCGGCGTGGATGGTCGGGTGGTTGGTGTGCGGCGTGCTGCTGGCCGCCGGCCTGGCGCGCGCGCAGGCAGACAAGCCGCCCGCAGACCCGCCTGGCCCGGTGCCCGTGGCGGACTTCTTCCGCCCGGCCGCGATGGCCAATCCGGTGTTGTCGCCCTCGGGCAAGCACCTGGCGGTGCATGTGCCTGGCCCCAAGGGTCGGCGGCAACTGGCGGTGTTGAGCGTGGACCCGCCGCGCACGGCGGCGATCGTGGCCGGCTTTCTCGACACCGACATCGGCGAATTCGCCTGGGTCAACGACGAGCGGTTGGTCTTCGATGTCACCGACAGCAGCGAGGCGGTCGCCAACCGGCGTGACGGCGGCCTGTACGCGGTGGACCGCGACGGCCGCGACCTGCGCATGCTGGTGTCACGCCAGTGGACGATGGTGGCGGCGCCAGTGGGCCTGGGGCGGGTGGGCGAGCTCACGCCCAACCACACGCTGCGCCGGCTGCTGCGCGACGGCTCGGCCGACGTGCTGATCGCGCGCGACAACTTCGATGCGTCCTGGCAGAAGCCGCTGGACACCAACCTGATGCGGCTGGACACCCGCACCGGCCGGGCGCGGCTGGTCGACACCGGCTGGGCTGGCAAGGCCGACACCTGGTGGGCCGACGCCAGCGGCCAGCCGGTGGCGCTGGCGCGGGTGCAGGACGGCCAGCGCGAGGTCTGGTGGCGCAGCCAACCCGGCGCGGCCTGGGTGCAGATCGAGCGTGGCCCGGTCTACACCCCCGACCCCGGCAGTCTGGGCGACCTGCGGGTGGGCGACAACGGACAGCTCTACGCCGAGGCGGGCGACCGCAACCCGGCCGGCACCACGGCGCTGTTCCGCATCGACCCGGCCACGGGCAAGGCCGAGGCCGAGCCGCTGGTGCGCGTGGCGGGCTTCGACTTTGAAGGCGGGCTGGTCTTCGACGGCCGCGACCAGTCGCTGCTGGGCGTGCGCTACCTGGGCGACGCCTGGTCCACGGTCTGGCTCGGCGCCGACATGCAGGCGGTGCAGAAGCGCATCGACGCCCGGCTGCCCGGGCTGATCAACCTGGTGGACGTGGCCGACTGCGGCTGCAGCCGCTGGATGCTGGTCACTTCGTACAGCGACCGGCAGCCCGCGGTGTTCTGGCTGTACGACCGCCAGGCCTACCGGCTGGAGCCGGTGGGTCGGCAGCAGCCGCAGATCGACCCGCGGCGCATGGCCGCGCGTGACTTCGTGCGCTTCCAGGCCCGTGACGGCATGGACATCCCGCTGCATGTCACCCGCCCGGCCGGCAAGGGCCCCTGGCCCACCGTGGTGCTGGTGCACGGCGGGCCGAACGTGCGTGGCGGCCACTGGCAGTGGGAGGACGAATCTCAGTTCCTGGCGTCGCGCGGTTACCTGGTGCTGGAGCCTGAGTTCCGCGGCAGCACCGGCTATGGTGGCAAGCTGTTCCGCGCCGGCTGGAAGCAGTGGGGCCTGCAATCGCAGGACGACATCAACGACGCGCTGGCCTGGGCGGTCGCCCGGGGCGAGGCCGATGCCGGCCGCGCCTGCATCGCCGGCGCCAGCTACGGCGGCTATGCCACGCTGATGGGGGTACTCCGCGACGACAAGCTCTGGCGCTGCGGCGTGGCCTGGATGGCGGTGACCGACATCGGCCTGATGTACGACCTGAACTACAGCGACCTGCCCGACACCTGGCGCCAGTTCGGCATGCCCAACCTGATCGGCGACCCGGTCAAGGACGCGGCGCAGCTGGCTGCCACGTCGCCGCTGCAGCAGGCCGGGCGGCTGAAGCGGCCGCTGCTGCTGGCCATGGGCGGCGTGGACCGGCGGGTGCCGATCACCCATGGCGACCGCTTCAAGGCGGCGCTGCCGGCCGGCTACACCGGGCTGACCTGGCTGGTCTACCCCGATGAAGGCCACGGCTTCGGCAAACCCGAGAACAAGGTCGACTTCTGGCGGCAGGTGGAGGCCTTTCTGGCGCGCGAACTGGCGCCGCGCTGAGGTGGTCGGCGCCGGCGGCCGGCTGCGGCGCTGCACGTCACCGGTTTGCATCGGGTCGCCCAAGCGGCCTCCGGCCGGCCGGGGCCTGCCGACAATGCGCGATGCCGGCCACACGTGACTTCAAGGGAAACAAGCAGGCCCTGCCCAGCAAGCCCTGCAGCGTGTGCGGCCGGCCGATGGTCTGGCGCAAGGCCTGGGCGAAGAACTGGGCCGAGGTGAAGGTCTGTTCTGACGCCTGCCGCCGAGGCACGCCGCGGGGCGCGGTGCAGCGTGGTTGACCCGCAGCGCAGCCTGCGCCACCTGGTGCTGGTGCTGGGTGACCAGCTCGACCGGGACAGCAGCGCCTTCGACGGTTTCGACCCCACGCAGGACGCCGTCTGGATGGCCGAGGTGGACGACGAGTCTATCCATGTGCCGTCGTCCAAGCAGCGCACCGTGCTGTTCCTGTCGGCAATGCGCCACTTTGCCGATGCCCTGCGCGCCGACGGCCTGCCGCTGCACTACCGCGCACTGGGCGACTGTGCCAACCGCCACACCCTGGCGGCCGAGTTGGACGCGGTCATCACCCAGGTGCGGCCCGCCGGCCTGGTGCTGACCGCCCCGGGCGACTGGCGCGTGTTGCAGGCCCTGCGCAGCGTGGTGCACCAGCACGGCCTGCCCCTGGACCTGCGCGACGACCGCCATTTCTACAGCACCGTGCGCGACTTCGCCGCCCATGCCCAGGGCCGCAAGCAGCTGCGCATGGAGTACTTCTACCGTGAGCAGCGGCGCCGGCACCAGGTGCTGATGGACGGCGATCAACCCTGCGGCGGGGCCTGGAACTTCGACGCCGACAACCGCCAGGCCTTCGGCCGTGACGGCCCCGGCCCGTTGCCGCCGCCCAGCCGGTTCGCCGCCGACGCCACCACCCAGGCGGTGATCGACCTGGTCGAGCAACGCTTCGCCGACCACCCTGGCCAGGCGCAGCCCTTCGGCTGGCCGGTCACCCGCGCCCAGGCGTTGGCCGCGCTGGACGCCTTCATCACCCAGCGCCTGCCGCACTTCGGCCAGTGGCAGGACGCCATGTGGGCCGGCGAGCCGTGGCTGTACCACGCCCACCTGGGCGCGGCGCTCAACCTCAAGCTGCTGAACCCGCGCGAGGTGGTGGCCCGCGCCGAGGCTGCGTACCGCGCGGGTCAGGCGCCGCTGCCGGCGGTGGAAGGCTTCATCCGCCAGATCCTGGGCTGGCGTGAATACGTGCGCGGCATCTACTGGACGCAGATGCCCGCCTATGCAGACCACAACGCGCTGGACGCCCAGCAGCCGCTGCCCGCCTTCTTCTGGACCGGCGACACGCCGATGGCCTGCCTGCGCGACGCCATCGGCCAGACCCTGCAGCACGGCTATGCCCACCACATCCAGCGGCTGATGGTCACCGGCCTGTACACCCTGCTGCTGGGCGTTCAGCCTCGGCAGGTGCATGCCTGGTACCTGGGCGTGTACGTGGATGCGGTGGAATGGGTGGAGCTGCCCAACGTGCTGGGCATGGCGCTGTTTGCCGACGGCGGGGTGATGGCCAGCAAGCCCTATGCGGCCACGGGCAAGTACATCCAGCGCATGGGCAACCACTGCGCCGGTTGCCGGTTCGACCCCGCGCAGAGCGCCGGCGACACCGCCTGCCCGTTCACCACGCTGTACTGGGACTTCCTCGGCCGGCATGAGACGCGGCTCGCCGCCAACCCGCGCATGGCCCTGCAGGTGAAGAACCTGGCCCGCCTGTCGGACGACCAGCGCAGTGCCATCGCCGCGCGGGCCGATGCCGTCCGCGCCGGGGCGCTGGATGTCTGACGGCGCGCGGGTCGACGCGCACTTTCCGCCGACGCTGGCCGCCGCGCTGCAGCGCATCGCCGCCATCCGCCCGGGCGCCTATGCCCGCACCCGCAACCACCTGGGCGGCGCCGTCACCCGGTTGTCGCCCTACCTCACCCACGGCATCGTCAGCCTGCCCCAGGTGGCGGTGGCCGTGCACAGCGCCCAAGCGCTGGCCTTGGGCGACAAGCTGGTGATGGAACTGGGCTGGCGTGCCTTCTTCCACCACGTGGCCCGCCACCGGGGCGACGGCATCCTGCAGTCGCTGCACGCCGGCCCGCGTCCCGACGAGGCCTGTGCGCCGCAGCTGCCCGACGACATCCGCCAGGCCCGCACCGGCGTGCCGGTCATCGACCAGGCCGTGCGCGCGCTGTACACCACCGGTTGGCTGCACAACCATGCCCGCATGTGGCTGGCCAGCTATGTGGTGCATGTGCGCGGCGTGCACTGGCGCGCCGGCGCCGACTGGCTGCTGGCCCATCTGCTGGACGGTGACCGCGCCAGCAACCACCTCAGCTGGCAGTGGGTGGCCGGCACCGGCAGCCACAAGCCCTACCTGTTCAATGCCGAGAACGTGGCCCGCTACGCCAGCGACAGCCACGCCGACTGGTGCAGCCCCGGCACCGTCATCGACACCAGCTACGACCAGCTGGAGCGCTGGGCCCGCGGCCAGGCGCGCCTGCCGCCGGCCACGCCCCTGCCGGCCGACCAGGGCGCGGCCGAGCCGACGTTGTGGCACCAGCTGCCGCCCGGCCTGCCGGCGCCGGCCGCCCTGCCCACGGCCGATGCGCTGGCCGGCCGCCAGGTGCAGCTGGTGCACCCCTGGGCCCTGGCCGAGCCGGCCGCCGATGCCGACCCCGCCATGCTGCGCCTGGGTGTGTGGCCGGCCGAGCACTTCGCCCGCTGGCCCTGGTCGGCGCGGCGCTGGGTGTTCGTGGCGGCGCGCATGGCAAGCATCACGCCGCTGCTGGTGTGGGCCGATGCCGCGCAGCTGCAGCAGGCGCTGCAGCAGGCCGCCGGTGTGCAGACCACCGACCATCCCGAGCTGCCCGCCGCCTGGCCCAGCGCCTGGCGCCAGCCGCCGGCTGCGCTGCTGCCCGAGCCGTCCAGCGCCTGCAGCTCGTTCTCGCAGTACTGGCGGCTGGCCACCCGGCATGCCAAGCAACTGGAGGATCTGCCGGGCTGGCCGTTGCCGCGCCAGGCCGGCCTGTTCTAGCCTGCAGCGTGGGCGGCGCCTGATCGGCGATGATCCAGCCCCAGGGATCCGCCGCACTGCCTGAGACCGCCCATGCCCTTGATGCCCAATCGCCGCCAGTCCCTGGCCTGGCTGGCCGCTGCCAGCGCACCTGCCTGGGCAGCCGCCCAGCCCAAGCCCGAGACCAATGCCGCGGCGCCGCCCCGGCTGGGCATCAACCTGCCACCGCTGGCGCTGCGCCAGCGCACGCTGGCCAACGGCCTGCAGGTGGTGAGCCTGGCCACCGACGCCGGCACCGTCAGCGTGCAGGTCTGGTACCGGGTGGGCGGCAAGGACGACCCGGCGGGCCGGTCGGGCTTTGCGCATCTCTTCGAGCATCTGATGTTCAAGCGCACGAAACACATGCCCGACGAGATGTTCGACCGCCTCACCGAAGACGTGGGCGGGCAGAACAACGCCTTCACCGCCGAGGACATGACGGCCTACCAGAGCGAGGTGCCGTCCAACCACCTCGAGCGCATCCTCTGGGCCGAGGCCGAGCGCATGGTGCACCTGCAGGTCGACCAGGCCAACTTCGAGAGTGAACGCAAGGTGGTGGTCGAAGAACTGCGCGAGCGGGTGCTGGCCGACCCCTACGGCCGGCTGTTCAACGCGCTGCCTGGCCTGGCGTTCGAGCGTCACCCCTACCGCCGCCCGGTCATCGGCAGCGAAGCCGACCTGAACGCTGCCACGCTGGACGACGTGCGCCGCTTCCACACCACCTACTACCGGCCCGACAACGCGGTGCTGATCGTGGTGGGCGGCTTCGATGCGCCGCAGCTCGACGGCTGGGTCGACCGCCACTTCGGCCCGCTGGCCCGGCCTGCCACGCCGATCCCGCGGGTGACCGAGCGCGAGCCGCCCCGCACGCAGGACCAGCGGGCCAGCGTCACCGGGCCCAGTGTGCCGCTGCCGGCCGTCGCCCTGGTGTGGAAGGGCCCGCCCGTCAACCATGCCGACGCCCCCGTCCTGGAGTTCGCCCAGGCCCTGCTGTCGGCGGGCGAGTCGTCGCGGCTGAACCAGGCCCTGGTCTACAACGCCCGCGCCGCGCAGGCGGCCGGCTTCAGCGCCGATCTGTACGCCGACGCCGGCCTGCTGGCCGCTTATGCGATCGCCGGCAGCGGCCAGAGCCTGCGCAAGCTGGAAGCCGCGCTGCTGGAGCAGCTGCGTCTGCTGGCCAACAGCCGGGTCGGCTTCGCCGAGATGGACAAGGTGCGCACCCAGCTGCTGACCGCCGCGCTGCTGCGCCGTCAGACGCCGCAGGGCCTGGCCCACGCCATCGGCATGGCCATGCTGCAGACCGGCGACGCCCGGGAGGTCGATGGCCGCATCGCCCGCCTGCAAGCGCTGCGGATCAGCGATGTGCAGCGCGTGCTGCAACGGCATGTGCTGAACGCCCGCCGCGTCACCATCGACTACACCCAGGCCCCCGCATGACGCATGACATCCGACGCCGCCAGGCACTGGCCGGCGCCCTGGCCCTGCCGGCCGCATTGCTGCCCCTGCTGGCACCGACCCGTGCCGCGGCCACGCCGGGCGTGGACGAGCCGCCGCTGCCGCAGGCGCCGCGCCCGCTGCAGCTGCCCGCCTTCAGCCATCAGCAACTGGCCAATGGCCTGACGGTGCTGGTGGCGCCGCGGCCCGACCTGCCGCTGGTCAGCCTGACCCTGGCCGTGCGCGCCGGCCCCGAGGCCGACCCCGCCGGCCGCCCCGGCGTGGCCGACATGCTGGCCACGCTGTGGCCCAAGGGCGCCACCCGCGCCGGCCGGCCGGTGGGCGCGTCCGACATCGCCCGCCAGGCCGAGGCGCTGGGCAGCCCGCTCGAATCGCGCAGCAGCTGGGGTGCCGGCACGCTGGCGATGACGGTGACCACGGCCCGTGCCGACGCCGCGCTGGCGCTGATGGCCGACGTGCTGCGCCGCCCGCTGCTGCTGGCCGACGAGCTGGAGCGCGCCCGCGCCCAGGCGCTCGACGAGTTGCGCGTGAGCTATGGCAGCCCGGGCGACGTGGCCCGCCTGGCGCTGCGCCGCAGTTTCTGGGGCGACGCGCCGCACGGCCGCGTGGCGCCGGCGGCGGCGGTGCAACGCCTGGCGTCGGCCGACCTGCAGGCCTTCCAGGCGGCCTGGGTGCGGCCCGACCGTGTGGCCCTGGTGCTGGCGGGCGACATCACGCCCGAGGCCGGCCTGGCCCTGGCCCAGCGCCTGCTGGGCGACTGGCGTGCGCCGGCCGCCGCCGCGCCCACCCTGGTGTTGCCGGCACCGCAGCCGTTGGCGCGGCCGCTGGTGCTGATCGACCTGCCCGGCGCCGGCCAGACCAGCGTGGCGGTGGCCGCGCCCTTTGTCGCCCAGGGCGCGGCCGATCGGCGCATCGGCCTGGTGGCCAATGCGGTGCTGGGCGGTGGCTATTCGGCCCGGCTGAACCAGCTGGTGCGCATCCAGCGCGGCCTGAGCTACGGCGCCAACAGCAGCGCCGAATCCCACGCGGGCGGCGGCATGGTGGCCGCGCAATGCCAGACCAACCACCCCAACGCGGCTGAGGTGCTGGCCCTGCTGCGCGGCGAGATCACCCGCCTGGCCGATGCGCCGCCCACGGCCGATGAACTGTCGGCGCGTCAGGCCACGCTGGTGGGTGGCTTTGCGCGCCGGCTGGAGACCACCGCCGGCCTGTCGGCGCTGCTGGTGGGCCAGTGGGCCGCCGGCCGGCCGCTGGCCGACCTGGCCGCGCATGTGCCGCAGCTGCTGGCTGTCAGCCCCGCCCAGGTGCAGGCGTTTGCGCGCCAGCATTGGCAGACCGGCGCTTTGCGGGCGGTGGTGGTGGGCGACCTCGCTGCCGCTGGCGATGCGTTGGGCGCTCAGGTGCCGGATGCGTTGCGCCTGCGCCTGGCCGATCTCGACCTGGAACAGCCTGGCCTGCGCAAGCCGGGCTGAGCAGCGTCGCGCCCGGCAGCCTGCTCGACGACGCCACGCGGACGAGCAGAGGCCGCACCGGCACCAGCGCCGGTGCACTGACCGCGGCGGTGCTGGCCTGCGGCTGGGTGGACGGTGGCGGCCTCGGCCCGGCGGCCTCCGACCACGACAACCACCCGGCGGGTCACACCCCCAGATAGCCTGCCAGCGCCGGGTCGGCCGCCACCGCGTCCGACGGCCCGGCCAGCACCGCCTGGCCCTTCTGCAGCACCAGGGCGCGGTCGCTGCGGGCCAGCACCTTGCGGTAGTCGCGGTCGACGATCAGCGTGGCGATGCCGGCGGCGCGGATGGTGCCGATCACGCGCCAGATCTCGGCCACGATCAGCGGCGCCAGGCCTTCGGTGGCCTCGTCCAGGATGATCAGCGACGGGTGCGTCATCAGCGCGCGGCCGATCGACAGCATCTGCTGCTCGCCGCCCGACAGCTGCGCGCCCAGGTTGGTCAGGCGCTCGGCCAGGCGGGGGAAGGTGGTCAGCACCCGGTCGAGGGTCCAGTCCTGCTGGCCGTCGCGGCCCGGGCGCGCGGCCATCACCAGGTTCTCGCGCACGCTCAGGTTGGGGAAGATGCCGCGGCCCTCGGGCACGTAGGCCACGCCCAGGCGCGCCATCTCATGCGGTTTGCCGCGCGACATGTCACGGCCGAACAGGTGGATCTGGCCGTCGCGCTGCGCCACATGGCCCAGCAGGCTGCGGATCAGCGTGCTCTTGCCCATGCCGTTGCGGCCCAGCAGGCCGACCGTCTCGCCCTTGGCGATCTGCAGCGCCACGCCGTGCAGCACATGGCTGCTGCCGTACCAGGCGTGGATGTCGCGGGCGTCGAGAATCAGTGTTGCCGCGGCCATCTCAGTGCTCACCCAGGTAGGCCGCTTGCACGTCACGGCTGCTGCGCACCGCCGCCGGCGCGCCGCTGAAGATCACCGCGCCATTGACCATCACGGTGATCACGTCGGCAATGCGGAACACCGCGTCCATGTCGTGCTCGACCAGCAGGATGGCGTGCTGCTGCTTCAACGTGGCCAGCAGCGTCAGCATGCGGTCGGTCTCTTCGGCGCCCATGCCGGCCAGGGGTTCGTCCAGCAGCAGCACCTGCGGCGCGGTGGCCAGGCACATGGCGATCTCCAGCTGCCGCTTCTGGCCATGCGACAGGCTGCCGGCCGGGCGCTCACGCACATCGGCCAGGCCGGCTTGCTGCGTGGCCTGGCGGGCCGCGCCCAGGCTGGCGTCGCAGCCCTGCGCGCTCTGCCACCAGTGCCACGGCCGGGGGGTGCGCGCCTGTGCCGCCAGACGGCAGTTCTCCAGCACGCTGAAGGCCGGGTAGAGGGTGGTGCGCTGGTAGCTGCGGCCCAGGCCGGCGCGGGCTCGCCTGGGCTGCGACCAGGCCGTCACGTCCTGCCCCAGCAGTTGCACCGTGCCGGCTGAAGGTGGGATCTCGCCCGACAGGATGTTGATCAGCGTGCTCTTGCCTGCACCGTTGGTGCCGATGACCGCATGCACTTCGCCGCGCTTCAATTCCAGCGCCACGTCGTTGACGGCCACCAGGCCGCCCCAGCGGCGGGTGATGCCTTGCCCCCGCAGCAGAACGTCCGTCATGCCTGCTCCCCAGCCGGTGCGGCGCCCCGCGCCTTGCCCAGCAGCCGCTGCCGCCACAGCGCCGGCAGGCCCACCAGGCCGTTGGGCAGCAGGGCCACGCTGGCGATGATGGTCAGGCCCAGGCCCAGGTGCCAGTGCTTGGCGAACGCGCCGAAGATGGCCTCGCTCTTGAAGAATTCCTGCAGCAGGGCGAAGGCGAAGGCACCGACCAGCGCGCCGCGCAAATGGCCCAGGCCGCCCAGGATGATCATGATCAGCACCGCGCCCGACAGGTGCCAGCTCATCAGCTCGGGGTTGACGTAGCCGTCCTTCACCCCGAACAGGAAGCCCGCCAGCCCGGCAATGGCGCCCGAGATGACGAAGGCCGCCAGCTTGTACGGGTAAGTGGAGAAGCCGGTGGCGCGCATGCGCTGCTCGTTGGCCTTGATGCCGGCCAGCGCCCGGCCGAAACGGCTGCGCAGCAGCAGGCCCAGGAAGCCGAACACCGCCACCAGGCAGCCCCAGGTGAAGAAGTAGATGGTGCGATCGCCGTCCAGGTTCAGCCAGGTGCCCCCGCCCAGGCTGAGCGCCGGTTTGACGTTCAGGTAGATGCCGTCGGTGCCGCCGCCCAGCGGCGTGTCGTGCACGATGTAGTAGGCCATCTGGGCAAAGGCCAGCGTCACCATGATGAAGTACACGCCCTGGGTGCGCAGGCTCAACGCGCCCATGAACAGCGCATAGGCCGCTGCCGCGCCCACGCAGGCCGGCAGCAGCCACAGCAGCTGGCCGGGGGCGCTCTCGGGCGACAGCAGCACGGCGGCATAGGCGCCGATGCCGAAGAAGGCCGCATGGCCGAAGCACACCAGGCCGGTGGTGCCCACCAGCAGCTCCAGGCTGAGGGCGAAGATGGCGTAGACCATGATCTTGGTGACCAGGTCCAGCCCATAGTCGCCAGCGGCCAGCGGGTAAAGCGCCAGGCCGCCCAGGCACAGGGCGGCGAACAGGGCCTTGGGGGATGGGGTCATGGTGCTCATCCCGCCTTGAACAGACCGGCCGGCTTCCACAGCAGGATGAGTGCCATCAGCACATAGACCAGCACGCCGGCGGCCTGCGGAAAGATCACCTTGCCGAAGGTGTCGACCACGCCGATCAGCAGCGCGGCCAGCAGCGCGCCGCGGATCGAGCCGATGCCGCCGATCACCACCACCACGAAGCAGATGATCAGCACTTGGCTGCCCATGTTCGGGTAGACCGACGACACCGGCGCGGCCACCATGCCGGCCAGCACCGCCACCGCCACGCCGGCGGCGAACACCACGCGGTAGAGGAACTTGATGTCCACGCCCAGGCTTTGCACCATCTCGCGGTTGGTGCTGCCGGCGCGGATCATCATGCCCAGCCGGGTGCGGGTGAACACGAACCACATGCCCAGGGCCAGCAGCAGGCACACGCCGCTGATGAACAACCGGTAGACCGGGTAGGTCATAACGTCGCCCAGCGGCAGGGTGCCGGACAGGATGTCGGGCGGCTTCACACCGTGCACGTCGTCGCCGACGATCAGGCTGCGCAGTTCCTCGAACACCAGGATCAGGCCGTAGGTCATCAGCACCTGCTGCAGGTGTTCACGCTCGTAGAGGAAGCTGAAGAACGCCCACTCCAGCACATAGCCCAGGGTGACGGCCAGCACCAGCCCGACGGCCAGCGTGGCGAAGAACCCGCCACCAAACGTGCTGGCCACCACCGGCGCCAGCGCATAGGCCATGTAGGCGCCGATCATGTAGAAGCTGCCATGGGCGAGGTTGATCACGCCCATGATCCCGAAGATCAGCGTCAGCCCCGCCGCCACCAGGAACAGCAGCAGCCCGTACTGCAGGGCATTCAGGCACTGGATGAGGAAGGTGGCGAGGTCCATGCAGACGTTTCGTCAACGAAGGGCAAGATGTGCCGCGGCGGTCAGTCAAGCAGCCGCCGTGGAACCGGCTTTGCCGGGCCACTGGGGGCGCCCCCTTGAGGGGGAGGCGCGAAGCGCCTTCGGGGGTGGGCCTAGTTCACATCTTGCAGCCGCGGGCGGGATCGGGGAGGACCTTCACGGCGACGCCCGTCATCGCGTTCTCACGCCCCTTGACCTCGCGGATGTAGAAGTCCTGCACCGGGTTGTGCGCCGCGCTCAGGGTGTACTTGCCGCGCGGGCTGTCCACCGTGGTCTTGCGCATCGCCGCCACCATCTCGTCGCGCTTGGTGAAGTCGCCCTTCACCGCGGTGAGGCCCGAAGCGAGCAACTGCGCCGCGTCATAGCCTTGCACGGCATACACGTCGGGCTGCATCTTGTAGGCCACGGCGTACTTGTTGCGGAAGGCGTTGTTGCGCGGCGTCTCGATGCCGTCGGCATAGTGCAGCGACGTCAGCAGGCCTTGCGCCGAGGCGCCCTGCGCCTCCAGCGTGCCGTCGGTCAGGAAGCCCGAGCCCATCAGCGGCACGGTCTTCTTCAGGCCCGCGGCGTCGTAGTCCTTGACGAACTTGACCGCACCGCCGCCGGCGAAGAACGCGAACACCACATCGGGCTTCTGCGACGCGATCTCGGTCAGCAGGGCCTGGAATTCCACGTTGGGGAAGGGCAGGTTCAGGTCCTTGACCACCTTGCCGCCACCCTTCTCGAACGCCTCGGTGAAGCCCTTGACCGTCTCGGTGCCGGCGGCGTAGTTCCAGGTGATGGTCATCGCCTTCTTGTAGCCCTTCTGCGCGGCCATCACGCCGGTGGCGTAGCCCGGCTGCCAATTGCTGAAGCTCGAGCGCAGGATGTTGGGCGCGCACAGCGGGCCGGTGATGGCGTCGGCCCCGGCATTGGGCACGATCAGCAGGGTCTTGCTTTCCTTCACCGCACGGGCCATGGCCAGGGCCACGCCCGAATGCACCGTGCCCACGATCACGTCGACGTTGTCGCGCTTGATCAGCTTGTTGACGTTGTCGGTGGCCTTGGACGGATCACTCTCGTCGTCGACCTTGAAGTACTGGATGCTGCGGCCGCCCAGCTTGCCGCCCTGCTCGTCCACATACTGCTTGAAGCCGTTCTCGATGGCCGTGCCCAGCGCGGCGAAGGTGCCGGTGGCCGGCAGCATCAGGCCCACCTTCAGCGGCGGCTGGGCCTGGGCCAGCACGGTGGAGGAAGCCAGCAGCGCGGCGGCCAGGCTCAGGGCTGTGCGCAGGAAGGGGGTGTGCATCATCATGTCTCCTGAAGGGAAGTGGCACCTGCCAGAAAGCCCTGGCAGGCAGCGACCACAGCCTCGGGCTGGTCGCGGTGGGGGGAATGGCCGCAGGCGGGCAGCTTCAGCAACCGGGTGCCGGGCAGGGCGTCGGCGATGCCGTCGATCTGGGCCATCGTGCCGTAGACATCGTCCACGCCCTGGATGGCCAGCACCGGGCACCGAATGTAGGGGAGCCGGGGGCGCAGGTCCCACGGTAGAAACTCGGGCGCCAGCCAGATGTCATTCCAGCCGAAAAAGGCCGAATCCACGTCGGCATGGTGGCGCGCCAGGCGGCTGTACAGGTCGCCATTGATGTACTGGTCGCGCGCCTGGCAGATGCTCGACAGGCTGAACGGCTCGACCAGGATGTGCGGCGCCAGCACCACGGCCTGGTCCACCCGGTCAGTGAACCGCGCTGCATGCAGCAGCGCGATGCTGCCGCCGTCGCTGTGACCGAACAGGCTGTAGCGCCCGGTCACGCCCAGCGCGGCCAGCAGCGCGGGCAGCAGGTCCTCGGCCTGGCGGTGCATGAAGTCGGGGCCCCAGTGCTCGTCGGCCGGGCGCGGGGTGGACTGGCCGTAGCCGGGGCGCGAATACACCAGCCCGCGCCAGCCCAACGTGCGGCACAGCCGGCCGGGGAAGTCGCGCCACATCGACACCGAGCCCAGGCCTTCGTGCAGAAAGATCAGCAGCGGCGCCGCGGCATCGTGCACGCCCACCCAGGCATGCTCGATCTGCACCGGGCGGCCGGCCCAATCGACGCTGACCAGCGTTGACGTCACCCGGCGGCCTTTTCCTGGTCGCGCAGCTTGAAGCGCTGGATCTTGCCGGTGGCCGTCTTGGGCAGGTCGTCGACGAAGGCGATCAGGCGCGGGTACTTGTAGGGCGCCAGCCGGTCCTTGACGAAGGCCTTGAGCTCGTCCTCGGTCACCGTGGCGCCGGCCTGGCGCACCACGAAGGCCTTGGTCTTGGTCAGGCCCTCGGCGTCGGGCACGCCGATCACCGCGGCTTCCAGCACCGCAGGGTGCTGCACCAGGGTGGCTTCCACCTCGAACGGTGACACATAGATGCCGCTGACCTTGAGCATGTCGTCCGAACGGCCGCTGTAGGTGTAGCTGCCGTCGGCGTTGCGCACGTACTTGTCGCCGCTCTTGGTCCAGCCGCCCTGGAAGGTCTCGCGTGACTTCTGGCGGTTGCCCCAGTACATCAGCGCGGCGCTGGGGCCGTGGATGTACAGGTCGCCGGGTTCACTGGTTCCGTCAGCATTCAGGGGCACCGGGCCGCCGGTTTCGGCGCGCAACTCGATGTCGTAGCCCGGCACCGGCCAGCCGGTGCTGCCGTAGCGCACCTTCTCGGGCCGGTTCGACAAGAAGATGTGCAGCATCTCGGTGCTGCCGATGCCGTCGACGATGTCGACGCCGAAGTGGCGCTGGAAGCGCTCGCCGATCTCGGCCGGCAGCGCCTCGCCGGCCGACGACACCAGGCGCAAGGCCACGTCCTGGGCGGCGGGCAGCGCCGGGTGGGCCAGCATGCCGGCAAAGCCGGTGGGGGCGCCGTAGAACACGGTCGGCTTGGCCCCGGCCACACCGCCCAGCCAGCGCTTGAAGGTGGCGTCGGGCGTGGGCCGCTCGGCCATCAGCAGCGTGGTGGCGCCCACGCTCATCGGGAAGGTGAGGCCGTTGCCCAGGCCGTAGGCGAAGTACAGCTTGGCGGCAGAGAAGCAGACATCTTGTTCGGTGAGCCCCAGCACCGCCTTGGCATACAGCTCGCAAGTCCAGTAGGGGTTGGCGTGGCTGTGCACCGTGCCCTTGGGCCGGCCGGTGGAGCCGCTGGAATACAGCCAGAAGGCCGGGTCGTCGGCGCCGGTGGCAGCGGGCTTCTGCAGGGGGGCGGCGGCGGCCAGGAAGGCTTCGAACTCGACCTCGGCCGGGTGCAGCGGGGCGACCGGTTGCGACACCACCACCTTCTGCACCTCATGGTCGCTCTGCACCATCCCTGCGTTGAGGGCCGGCAGCAGCGCGCCCGACACCAGCACCGCCTGGGCGCGGCTGTGCTCCAGCATGTAGGCGTAGTCGGCGGCGGTCAGCAGGGTGTTGACGGCCACCGGCACCAGGCCGGCGTAGATGGCACCGAGAAATGCCACTGGCCAGTCGGTGCCATCCAGCATCAGCAGCAGCAGCCGTTCCTCGCGCTTCAGGCCGGCGGCGCGCAGCGCGGCGGCCAGGCGGCGGGCGCGTTCGTCCAGCTGGCCGTAGGTCAGCGCGCCGCGGTCGTCGATGAAGGCGGCCTTGGCGGCGCGGCCGGCGTTGGCGGCCAGCAGGTGCGCGGCGATGTTGAAGCGCTCGGGCGGCGCGGCGGCGGGCAGGGTGGCTGGGGGCACGGCGTGGTCTCCGTTGACACCACCGGCTTGCGGAGGCCAGTGATATGCAGTATTGTGCAAGTGACCGAAAGGTACTGCCGCACCTCCACCATGTCAAGCACTATAATGCATTCATCCGGGTTAACACCGAAGGCGGACAGCGGGTCCAACACCGCGCTGGACGTGCCTGCGCCCAGCCAGCCCGAGCCCGCCGGCGACGACAAGAACCCGGCGCTGCTGGCCCTGGGCGACCGGGTGCGTCGCCTGCGCGCCGCCCGCGGCATGACGCGCAAGGCCCTGGCGCTGGCCGCGGATGTCAGCGAGCGCCACCTGGCCAACCTGGAGTACGGCATCGGCAATGCGTCGTTCCTCGTGCTGCAGCAGGTGGCGGCGGCGCTGCAGTGTTCGCTGGCCGAATTGACCGGCGACGTGACCACCGCGTCGCCCGAATGGCTGCTGATCCGCGAGCTGTTGCAAGGCCGTGACGAAGCCACGCTGCGCCGTGCCCGCGTGGCCATCGGTGAATTGCTGGGCACCGGCGGCGGCGCGGCCGATGCCTCCCGCGCCCGGCCGCAGCAGGTGGCGCTGATCGGCCTGCGTGGTGCCGGCAAGTCCACGCTGGGCCAGTTGCTGGCCGACGACCTGGGCTTTCCGTTCGTCGAGCTGAGCCGGCAGATCGAGCAGTTTGCCGGCTGCAGCATCGCCGAGATCCAGGCGCTGTACGGCCAGAGTGCTTACCGCCGTTACGAGCGCCGGGCGCTGGAAGAGGCGATCCAGATCTACCCCGAGGCGGTGATCGCCACGCCCGGTGGCCTGGTCAGCGATGCGGCCACGTTCAACCTCTTGCTGAGCCACTGCACCACTGTTTGGCTCAAGGCCGTGCCCGAGGACCACATGGCCCGCGTGGCCGCGCAGGGCGACATGCGACCGATGGCGGCCAGCCGCGAGGCGATGGACGACCTGCGCCAGATCCTGGCCGGCCGCGCGGCGTTCTACAGCAAGGCCGACGTGACGGTGGACACCAGCGCTGCGCCGCTGGACGCCACCTTCCAGCTGCTGCGCCAGCAGGTGCGGGCCGCTCTGCGGCTGCCCGCCTGAACCCAAGTCAAGACCGAGACAGGCACAAAAGTGCATGTGGCTGCTTGACGCCCCGATTGCATGCAGTATGATGCGTCAACAGCAGCAGCAAACACGCACAATAGTGCATCAATCGGAGACCCAGCCATGAGCCCCACCGACCGCGTCGAGTACCAGACCGATCCGTCCCAGTACCGGCACTGGAAGCTGCGCTTCGAAGGCCCGGTGGCCACGCTGGCGGCTGATTTCGACGAGAACGCCGGCCTGCGCCCGGGCTACAAGCTCAAGCTCAACAGCTACGACCTGGGCGTGGACATCGAGCTGAACGATGCCGTCAACCGCATCCGCTTCGAGCACCCCGAGGTGCGCACCGTGGTGGTGACCAGCGCCAAGGAGAAGGTGTTCTGCTCCGGCGCCAACATCTTCATGCTGGGCGTCAGCAGCCACAGCTGGAAGGTGAACTTCTGCAAGTTCACCAATGAAACCCGCAACGGCCTGGAAGACAGCAGCCAGTACAGCGGCCTGAAGTTCCTGGCCGCGGTGAACGGCGCCTGCGCCGGCGGCGGCTATGAGCTGGCCCTGGCCTGCGACGAGATCATCCTGGTCGACGACCGCAGCAGCGCGGTCAGCCTGCCCGAAGTGCCGCTGCTGGGCGTGCTGCCCGGCACCGGCGGCCTGACCCGCGTGACCGACAAGAAGAAGGTACGCCACGACCTGGCCGACCTGTTCTGCACCAGCGTGGAAGGCGTGCGCGGCCAGAAGGCCAAGGACTGGCGCCTGGTCGACGACATCGCCAAGCCGGCGCAGTTCGCCGCCAAGGTGCAGGAACGCGCGCTGCAGCTGGCGGCAGAGAGCGACCGCCCCGTCCATGCCAAGGGTGTGGCGCTGCCCCGGCTGGCCCGGGTGGATGAAGCCGACGCCCTGCGCTACCAGCATGTGGTGGTCGAGATCGACCGCAGCAAGCGCACCGCCGTGTTCACCGTGCAAGGCCCTGCCGGTGCGCAGCCGACGGACATCGCTGCCATCGAGGCCGCCGGCGCCGCCTGGTACCCGCTGCTGATGGGCCGCGAGCTGGAAGACGCCATCCTGCAGATGCGCACGAACGAGCTGGACATCGGCACCTGGCTCATCAAGACCCAGGGCGACGTCGGTGTCGCACTGGCCATGGACGCCACGCTGCTGTCGCACCAGCACCACTGGCTGGTGCGCGAGACCATCGGCCTGCTGCGCCGCACCTTCAGCCGGCTGGACGTCAGCAGCCGCAGCCTGTTCGCGCTGATCGAGCCGGGCAGCTGCTTTGCCGGCAGCCTGCTGGAGCTGGCCCTGGCCTGCGACCGCAGCTACATGCTGATCCTGCCCGACGATGCGGCCAAGACGCCGAAGATCGCCGTCAGCGAAGCCAACTTCGCCCTGTACCCGATGGCCACCGGCCAAGGTCGGCTCGGCCGCCGCTTCTACGACGAGGAGGCTCCGCTGGCCGCGGTGCGCGCCGTGGGCTTTGGCGGCGCCCAGGAGGGCGCGGGCCAGCCGTTGGATGCCGATGCCGCCTTCAAGCTGGGCCTGATCACCAGCAACCCCGACGACATCGACTGGGCCGACGAGGTGCGCATTGCCGTGGAAGAGCGCGTGTCGATGAGCCCCGATGCGCTGACCGGCATGGAAGCCAACCTGCGCTTCAATGGCCCCGAGAGCATGGCCACCCGCGTCTTCGGCCGCCTGACGGCCTGGCAGAACTGGATCTTCCAGCGCCCGAACGCGGTCGGCGAGAAGGGGGCCTTGAAGGTCTATGGCAAGGGCGACAAAGCCGCGTTTGATTGGAATCGGGTTTGAACACCACACCGGAGCAGACAGCATGAGCACGATGAACTACAGCGAGAAGATCCCCAACAACGTCAACCTCAGCGAAGACCGCACGCTGCAGCGCGCGTTGGAGCAGTGGCAGCCCAACTTCCTGGACTGGTGGGGCGACATGGGCCCTGAGGGCAGCACCGACAGCGAGGTGTACCTGCGCACCGCCGTCAGCGTCGACCCCCAGGGCTGGGCGCAGTTCGGCCACGTGAAGATGCGTGATTACCGCTGGGGCATCTTCCTGAACCCGGGCGACGCCGAGCGCAAGATCCACTTCGGCAACCACAAGGGCGAAAAAGCCTGGCAGGACGTGCCCGGCGAATACCGCGCCAACCTGCGCCGCATCATCGTGACCCAGGGCGACACCGAGCCGGCCAGCGTCGAGCAGCAGCGCCACCTGGGCCTGACGGCGCCCAGCATGTACGACCTGCGCAACCTCTACCAGATCAACGTCGAAGAAGGCCGCCACCTGTGGGCGATGGTCTATTTGCTGCACAAGCACTTCGGCCGCGACGGCCGTGAAGAAGGCGAAGCCCTGCTCGAGCGCCGCAGCGGCCAGGAAGACAACCCGCGCATCCTGCAGGCCTTCAACGAGCAGACGCCCGACTGGCTGAGCTTCTTCATGTTCACCTACTTCACCGACCGCGACGGCAAGTTCCAGCTGTGCGCGTTGGCCGAAAGCGCGTTCGACCCGCTGGCGCGCACCACCAAGTTCATGCTGACCGAAGAAGCGCACCACATGTTCGTGGGCGAGTCGGGTGTCAGCCGCGTCATCAACCGCACCTGCGCGGCGATGAATGAGTTGAAGACCGACGACCCGGCCAAGCTGCGCGCGGCCGGCGTGATCGACCTGCCGACCATCCAGCGTTACCTGAACTTCCACTTCAGCGTCACCATCGACCTGTTCGGCGCCGACGAGAGCAGCAACGCCGCCACCTTCTACAGCACCGGCCTGAAGGGCCGCTACGAAGAAGGCAAGCGTTTGGACGACCACCAGCTGCGTGGTCAGACCTACCGCGTGCTGAATGCGGTGAACGGCCAGCTGGTGGAGAAGGAAGTGCCGATGCTCAACGCCTTGAACGAGGTGCTGCGCGACGACTACATCAAGGACAGCATCGCCGGGGTGGAGCGCTGGAACAAGGTGATCGACAAGGCCGGCATCCCGTTCAAGCTGAAGGCGCCGCACAAGGCCTTCCACCGCAACATCGGTGCGCTCAGCAAGGTGAAGGTGTCGCCAGACGGCCAGGTGCTGAGCGAGGTGGAATGGGCCCAGCGCCAGGACGAGTGGCTGCCCAGTGCCACCGACCGCGCCTATGTGCAGGGCCTGATGGGCCGCGTGGTCGAGCCCGGCCAATTCGCCAACTGGATCGCGCCGCCGGTGATGGGCATCAACCGCCAGCCGGTGGATTTCGAGTACGTCCGCTTCAACTGATCGCCCCACGACCGGCGACACAGCAAGGGGCCTGCGGGCCCCTTGCGCACAATGGCACCACGCGAGGAGCACACCCATGGACATGGCCGTCACCGTCATCAAGCAGCACCTGATCGACCCCGAGATCTGCATCCGCTGCAACACCTGCGAGGCCACGTGCCCCGTGGGCGCGATCACGCATGACGATCGCAACTATGTGGTGGATGCGGTCAGGTGCAACCTGTGCATGGCCTGCATCTCGCCGTGCCCAACCGGCAGCATCGACAACTGGCGCAGCATGCCGGTGACGCGGGCCTACACGCCTGAGGAACAGCTGACCTGGGATGAGCTGCCGGCCGAGCTGAGCGCCGACGAACTGGCCGACGCGGGTGTGGATGCCACTGCGGAGTCGGCGTCTGCCGAGCCCGCAGCGCCGGCCGATGCCAGTGGGGCAGCGCCGTTCAACGCCGGGTCGTTCGGCGCCACGCTGCCGCCCTGGTCGGCCGCCCATGCCTACACCAACCTGTACGGCCCGAAGTCGGTGGAGAAGTCCATCACCGCCACGGTAGTGGGCAATGTGCGTGTCACCGAGGTGGGAACCGAGTACGACACCCACCACATCGTGCTCGACTTCGGCGCCATGCCCTTCCCGGTGCTGGAAGGCCAGAGCATCGGCATCCTGCCGCCGGGGTTGGACGCGCATGGCAAGCCGCACCATGCGCGGCAGTACAGCATCGCCAGCCCGCGCAATGGCGAGCGGCCGGGCTACAACAACCTGTCGCTCACCGTGAAGCGGGTGCTGGAAGACCACCAGGGCCGACCGGTGCGCGGCGTGACCAGCAACTTCGTGTGCGACCTGCAGGTGGGCGACAGCGTGCAGGTGATCGGCCCGTTCGGCGCCAGCTTCCTGATGCCCAACCACCCGAAGAGCCACATCGTGATGATCTGCACCGGCACCGGCAGCGCGCCGATGCGGGCGATGACCGAATGGCGGCGGCGCTTGCGCCAGTCAGGCAAGTTCGAGGGCGGCAAGCTGATGCTGTTCTTCGGTGCCCGCACCCAGCAGGAGCTGCCGTACTTCGGCCCGCTGCAGAACCTGCCCAAGGACTTCATCGACACCCACTTCGCCTTCAGCCGCACGCCAGGGCAGCCCAAGCGCTATGTGCAGGACGCCATGCGCGAGCGCGCCGCCGACCTGGTGCCGCTGCTCAAGGACGCCAACGTCTTCTTTTACGTCTGCGGCCTGAAGAGCATGGAAGAAGGCGTGGTGCTGGCGCTGCGCGACATCGCCACCGCGGCCGGGCTGGACTGGGACGCGCTGGGCAGCGCGCTCAAGCGCGAAGGCCGGCTGCACCTCGAGACCTATTGATCCTGCGCGCGGGCGCCGCCGCGCCATACCGCCGCCACTTCCACGAGACCGCCATGACCCACGCCTACATCTGCGATGCCATCTGCACCCCCTTCGGCCGCTACGGCGGCAGCCTGAGCAGCGTGCGCACCGACGACCTGGGCGCCATCCCGTTGAAGGCACTGATAGCCCGCAACCCCAAGGTCGATTGGGGGCAGCTGGCCGACGTGCTGTACGGCTGCGCCAACCAGGCCGGTGAAGACAACCGCAACGTGGCGCGCATGGCCGCGCTGCTGGCCGGCCTGCCCATCGGCGTGCCTGGCGGCACCATCAACCGGCTGTGCGGCTCGGGGCTTGATGCGGTGGGCACGGCGGCCCGCGCCATCAAGGCTGGCGAGGCCCAGCTGATGATCGCCGGTGGCGTGGAGAGCATGAGCCGCGCGCCCTTCGTCATGCCCAAGGCTGAGACGGCCTTCTCCCGCAGCAACGCCATCTACGACACGACCATCGGCTGGCGCTTCGTCAACCAGCGGATGAAGGACGCGTACGGTGTCGACTCCATGCCCGAGACGGCCGAGAACGTGGCCACCGACTTCAAGATCGAGCGCGGCGCCCAGGACCGCATGGCCCTGGCGAGCCAGTTGAAGGCGGTGGCTGCGCAGAAGGCCGGCCATCTGGCGCTGGAGATCACGCCAGTCACCATCCCGGCCAAAAAGGGCGATCCGGTGGTCGTCAGCCAGGACGAGCACCCGCGCGAGACCAGCCTGGACGCATTGGCCAAGTTGAAGGGCGTGGTGCGGCCCGACGGCACGGTGACCGCCGGCAATGCCAGCGGCGTGAACGACGGCAGCTGCGCGCTGCTGCTGGCCAGTGAATCGGCCGCCGCGCGGCATGGCCTGACGCCGCGCGCCCGCGTGGTGGGCATGGCCACTGCCGGCGTGGCGCCGCGCATCATGGGCTTCGGCCCGGCGCCGGCCGTGCGCCGGGTGCTGGAACTCACCGGCCTCAGCCTGGCGCAGATGGACGTGATCGAGCTGAACGAGGCCTTCGCCGCGCAAGGCCTGGCGGTGCTGCGTGATCTGGGCTTGGCCGACGACGATGCGCGCGTCAACCCCTGGGGCGGCGCCATCGCGCTGGGCCACCCGCTGGGCGCCAGTGGCGCCCGCCTGGCCACCACCGCGGTCAGCCAGCTGCATGTCAACGGCGGCCGCTACGCGTTGTGCACCATGTGCATCGGCGTGGGCCAGGGCATCGCGCTGGTGCTCGAGCGGGTCTGACCGCGGCCAGACTCAAGGCGCCGCCGGCGCTGGCGGAGCGGGCGGCTTGTCGCTCCACAGCACGCCGCCGGTGGCCCAGTCGTGGCGCTCGATGTCGTGGAAGATCACTTGCACGGTGGCAGCGTTGCCGCCCAGGGTGGCCACCACAGCCTCGGTGATGGCCGCGGCGGCAGCGCGTTTCTGGTCGGCCGTGCGGCCTTTGAAGAGCTGGACGTGGACGGTGGGCATGCGGGCCTCCAGGCAGTGTTGGGTGTCCGCCAAGGTTAAGGCAGTCCGCACCCACTCGCCACCTGGACCCATCGCGTGGGGCGCCAGCGTGCCTGCGGCATGGGCCTTGGGGGTGCCGCTGTCGGGCCTGGGTGCTTGCGACCGACCGCCCCCGCCATGCGCGGTCTGTGCGCCAGCCCTCGAGGCAGTGATTCCCGGCGGAGGGTGGCTTCACGTTTGCAGCGACACCGGCCCTCGTCTGCCAAGCAGGCCGTAGATCCAGCGCCCCCCGAGCAGGAAGAACAAGGTGCAGGCGCCGGCCAGCAGCAGCATCAGCAACACCGCGTGCAGCGCCACCACTTCCGCTCCGGCCCGATCCCCGGCCCCCAGCCGCCGCGCCACCGCCCCGGTGATCGTGCCGCCGAACGACCCGCCGGACAACATCATCACCAGCATCATCATCGGGAACCCCAACGCCAGACCCGTCAGGGCCTCGGTGCCGAGCTGACCGACGAACCAGGCTTCGGCCATCAGGGTGACCATGGTGGCCACCATGGCGATCATGTTGGGCGCCGCCAGCCGCTGGATCGTGGGGCCGATCGGGGCCGTCAGCAGCGGGGATGCCGTCGTGGTGGCCATGTCTGGTACCCGTGCGCTGGTGTGTGGCCGGGCGAGGACAAGCCGTTCATCGCGCCGGCAGGCCCCGAACCACGTATGCGTCCGGCCAAGTCATCTTGACGCAGGCCGCCGGCAGGTCGCCGTTCTT
>JBBAPL010000061.1:0-29424 GCA_040400895.1 Aquabacterium sp. | reverse complement strand
GAGTTCAGCACCGTGCATGCGCTGGCCCAGGCCCATGACAACTTCTGGTGCACTGCCGGCGTGCACCCTGACAACGAAGGCGTGTCCGAACCCGACGTGGCTGGCCTGCAGGCGCTGGCCATGCTGCCGCGCGTGGTGGGTGTGGGCGAGACCGGCCTGGACTACTACCGGCTGAACGGCCGCAGCGTGGCCGACATGGCCTGGCAGCGCGAGCGCTTTGCGGTGCACATCGCCGTGGCGAGGGCAGTGGCCAAGCCGCTGGTCATCCACACCCGCAGCGCGTCGGACGACACCGTGGCCATGCTGCGCAGCGCCCAGACCGCGGCGGGCGGGGCGCTGACCGGCGTGTTCCATTGCTTCACCGAAACCGCCGACGTGGCGCGCGCCGCCCTGGACATGGGTTTCATGATCTCGTTTTCCGGCATCCTGACCTTCAAGACCGCGCAGACCTTGCGTGACGTGGCGGCCTTCGTGCCGCTCGACCGTTGCCTGATCGAGACCGACAGCCCCTACCTGGCGCCGGTGCCCCACCGCGGCAAGACCAACAGCCCCGCCTGGGTACCGCACGTGGCTGCCGAACTGGCACGCATCAAGGCCCTGCCACTGGATGTTGTGGCGGCTGCGACCAGCCGCAATTTCGAACGGCTGTTTCAGCTGCCAGAACCTGCCATCAAGGAAGTTTGATGTTCAAGCGTTACTTGAAATATCCAATTTATCTGCTCTTGGTTTTTGGTTTTTCTTATGTATTGGCAGGGGCTTACGAAGACTTCTTCAAGTCAGCTATCAATGATGATGCGCGCACGGTGCAGGGTCTGCTGGCACGAGGCTTCGACCCCAACAGCCAGGATGAAAAAGGCCAGAATCTGCTGTACCTCAGTCAGCGCGAGGGATCCTTCAAGGTGGCACAGGTGCTGCTCGACCATCCGCAATTGCGCATTGATCTGCCCAACAACGCCGGAGAGACGGCGCTGATGATGGCTGCGCTGCGCGACCAT
The DNA here is from genome assembly GCA_040400895.1 of Aquabacterium sp. Lineage (GTDB taxonomy): Bacteria > Pseudomonadota > Gammaproteobacteria > Burkholderiales > Burkholderiaceae_C > Pseudaquabacterium. Next base: position 28,429 of record JBBAPL010000061.1, on the reverse strand, counting down.
GACGCCTGGGTCTCCCGTTTGCTGGACAAGGGTGCCCGGATAGAAGGTGCGGTTGACGGGGACGGCTGGGGCTGGACACCGCTGCACTACGCAGCGGCGGCGCCCGGTGCCAAGTCCCTGACGTTGCTGCTCTTGCGCGGCGCCCGGGTGGACGCACGGTCCCCGAACGGGACCACGCCATTGATGATGGCCGCGCAGTACGGCCCCGAGGACGCCGTGGCGGCATTGCTGAAGCAGGGTGCCGACGTGCGGCTGCGCAATGACCAGGATCTGGGCCCGGCTGACTTCGCCCAGCGCGGCGGCCGGGAGTCGTTGGCCAGCCGGTTGGCGGCTGCCGCGCGCTGAAGCACATGCTGGCGTTCCGGGTGCGGCACTGACGCGCTTGTCATCCAAATGCTGACAGCGCGCATGTCGCTGGGCCGACTTCAGCTGGCGGCCGGCCAGTCCTACATTGGTTTCACAGGCAAACCGCCTGTGCCCACCGACTGGACCCACCGCCATGCATTCCTTGCCCCGCAACGTCAATCCGTTCGCGCTGATGATCGATCCGCAGGCCGTGCTGGCGCAGATCGAGTGCTCTGAACGGCTGGAGCGCCTGCAGCGGCGCGTGTGCCGGCCGCTGGACAAACCGCTGTTGGGCGGCGCCGCCGATGCGGGCGACGAGGCCGCCGATGTCAACGGCGATGCCGCCGACTGCGCCGATGCCGCCTGATCCCATGGCGCTGACCCGCAACCCGCGTGGTCGGCGGGCAATGGCTGCTGCAGTGGCGGCGGCGGCACTTCTGAGTGGATGTGCCATCCGGGTGGATGTGCGGCCGATGGCCACCGGGCGCAACGATGTGTCCGCGTTTGAGCTGAACGGTGGCGACGTGCACACCCTGCGCCGGGAGGCGCAGCGCCTGTGTCCGCTGGGTGGCGAGATCGTGCGGGAAGCCGGCCACAGCCTGGCGCCTGAAGCCGACGCCGGCCGTTGGCGCAGCACCGTGAACACTTTGGTCGCCTGGGCCGAGCCGCCACGCCGCCCGGCGCAGATGGTGGTGCTGTGCCGCGAAGGCGGCGAACGGTACAAACTGCAAGCTGCAGCGCCTGCGCCATCGGCACCGCATTCGGCTGCGGCGCCGGCATCGGAAGTGACGGCAGCATTGCCGGTCGGACCGATCCTGCCAGAGTGGTGAGCGCTGTGGATGCGCGCGGTCTGCCGTCCTGACTGGGCAGGGAGGCAACGCCAGCCCCCTGAAGGTCATCCAGCAGGCCGGGATGCGACATTTCTATTCGGCCGGAACACGACATGACGACTTGGTACCCACAAGTACAAACCGCGACGATGTATATTATGTCAAATATTTGAGGTGTGGCACAATGCATGCATCTGGGTTGAATCTCACGCATTCAGCCGCAGTGACATGCAGGTCCCTGCACAGCCACTTCAACGCCCGCCCCGCGCACACACATGGCCAAAGCCGATACCAAGACCTCCATTGACTCCGACGGCCTGCGTTATCGCAGCAAGACACCAGGTTCACCCTTCACCGCGGCGGGCGCTTTCGGCGCCGCCACGATGTCGTGCTTCCTGTGCGGCAAGCACCGTCCGCGCAGCCAGCTGAAGAGCCGCCGCTTGCTCGGCAAGGCGCAGTTCGTCTGCTCGCCCAGTTGCAAGGAAGCAGACGCCGAAGGCAGCAGCAAGCCCTGACGGCTTTGTGGCCCGGTCACTGACTGGGCTGGTCGAGTACCAAAGGCAAGGCCCCGGCCGCGCACCATGCGGCCGGGGCTTTGTTGCGTCTGCGTCGCCGCGCCCGCCAGGCTGGCACACAGCGATGAGCACCAGTTCAATGTGCCGGAGGCGCGCCCCACATCCAGTGCAGCAGTCCAACCACTGCAGCCAGCGTGGCAAACGACGCCACGGTGGCCACCAGCATGCTGGCGGCATGGATGGCTTGGCGACCATGAGCTTGGCCGACGATGGCGTAGATGCCCAGCATGGGCGCGGCCGCCAGCAGCACCGCGGCCCATTGCAACTGCGGTGCCAGCGGGCCCATCGTCTGGCCGACCAGCAACACCGCCCCCATCACGGCCAGTGGATGGATCAGCAGCTTGCCCACCGCGACCGCGCTGACCTGGGCCACCAGGCCGCGAACTTGCAGGCCCACCAGCGACCCACCGATGAAGAACAGCGCCGATGCCGACGCCGCCATCGCCAGCAGGTCGACCGCCCGCTGCACCGGTGCAGGCAGCTGCCAGCCCAGCAGCGTGGCCACCAACCCGGCCAGGATCCCCAGCACGACCGGGTTGCGGCGCAGCCCCAGCAAGGCACGCCCGAACGCCGGGGCCAGCGGCTGGTGGCTGGCGCCGGCGCTGTCGGCCAGGGCCAGGCACAGCGGAATCATCAGGAAGTTCTCGACCAGGAAGGTCATGGCCAGCGCCACCGTCGCCTCCGGCCCAACCACTTGCAGAGCGATCGGGTAGCCGATGAAAGCGGTGTTCGCACAGGCCATGCCCATGGCCGTCATCGCCGCGGCGTCACGCGGTTGGTGCTGCGCGCGGGCCCACAGCCAACCACAAGCCAGTGCCAGCAGCGACCCGCCGGCATAGGCCAGCAGGTAGCCGACGTTGGCCACCTCGGCGAGATGGCGCTGGCTGATGGCCTGGAACAGCAGCGCCGGGATGCAGAACGTGATGACGAAACGTCCCAGCGGCGGCAGCGCCGTGCGGGCGTACAGCCCGAAGCGCACGGCGGCGAACCCCAGGCCGATCAACAGGAAGATCGGTGTGGTGATGTCCAGGACATCAGGCACCGGGCGGCGCGCCGGGAAAGTCTTCGGTGTCGATTTCGGCCTGACTCTGCGGGTTGTAGCGCGGGCCGTGGATGGCCTGCGGCTGGAACAGTGCGTCCAGTTGCGCCATCACGGCAGGCGTCAGCGTCACCGCGGCGGCGCCCAGGTTCTCAGCCAGATGCGCTGGATTCACCGTGCCGGGGATGGGCACGACGTGGTCAGCGCGCGCCAGCAGCCAGGCCAGTGCCAGCTGCGCCGGCGTGCAACCCGCCTGCTGCGCAATGGCGGCGTAAGGTGTCAGCAACGCCAGGTTGGCTGCGTAGGTGGCCGGTGCAAAGCGCGGCATGGCGCGGCGGATGTCCTTGGCATCGAACGCCGAGACATCACGCAGCGTGCCGGGGAGATAGGCCCGCGCCACCGGGCTGAAGGCGACATAGGCTGCGCCGATCTCGCGGCAGGCATCCAGCACGGCGATCTCGGCGTTGCGGCTCCACAGCGAGTATTCGCTCTGCACCGCGGCGATCGGCGCCACCGCATGGGCGCGCCGCAGCGTGTCGGCAGACACCTCGCTCAAGCCCAGCGCCTGCACCTTGCCCTCGGTTTTCAGGCGTGCCATCTCGCCCACCGAATCCTCGATCGGCACCTGCTTGTGCCAGCGGTGCAGGTAGTACAGGTCGATCACGTCGGTGCCCAGGCGCTGCAGGCTGGCCTCGACATCTCGGCGGATGGCCTCAGGCCGGCCGTCGATCACCCGCTGCAGCGCGCCGCCCGGCCCCACCGGTTGGCCGGTCATGCCGCCCTTGCTGCACAGCGTGATGCGGCCGCGGTGCGGCTTCAGCACCCGGCCCACCAGGGCCTCGTTGGCGCCGAAGCCATACAGCGCGGCAGTGTCGAACAGGGTGACACCGCTGTCGACCGCCTGCAGCAGCAGCCGCTCGGCATCTGCCAGCGGCGGTGGTGCGCCGTAGGCATGGCTCAGGTTCATGCAGCCCAGGCCGATGGCCGAGACGGTGAAGGGGCCGATCTGGCGCTGGGGCAGGCTCATCGCGTCAACCCGCAGCGTTCAATTGCTGCTCCAGCCTGTGCAGCACCTGGTAGCACGGCAGCACTTGGGCCAGGCTGCTGTTTGGCTGGCGGCCGTCGCGGATGGCGGCGAAGAACTCGCGGTCCTGCAGCTCGATGCCGTTCATGCTGACCGCCACCTGGCTGACGTCGATCTTCTCGTCCTTGCCGTTGAACAGGTCGTCGTAGCGGGCGATGTAGGTGCCGGTGTCGCCGATGTAGCGGAAGAAGGTGCCCAGCGGGCCGTCGTTGTTGAAGCTGAGCGACAGGGTGCAGATGGCGCCGTTGGCGGCCTTCAGCTGGATGCTCATGTCCATGGCGATGCCCAGCGCCGGGTGGATCGGCCCCTGGATGGCGTTGGCCTGCACGATGGGGCTGCCGGCCTGGTAGGCGAACAGGTCGACCGTGTGCGCGGCGTGGTGCCACAGCAGGTGGTCGGTCCAGCTGCGCGCCTGGCCCAGCGCGTTCATGTTGGTGCGGCGGAAGAAATAGGTCTGCACATCCATCTGCTGGATGTTGAACTGGCCCGCCGTGATCTTGTCGTGCACCCATTGGTGGCTGGGGTTGAAGCGGCGGGTGTGGCCGCACATCGCCACCAGGCCGCTGGCCTGGGCCATGCGCACAGCCTCCTCGCCGTCGGCCAGCACGTCGCACAGGGGGATCTCCACCTGCACATGCTTGCCCGCGCGCAGGCAGGCCAGGGTCTGGCTGGCATGCATCTGGGTGGGCGTGCACAAAATCACCGCGTCCACCTCGGGCAGGGCCAGGCTGTCGGCCAGGTCGGTGGTGACATGGCCGATGCCGTACTTGGCCGCGACTTCCTTGGTCTTGTCCAGCGCACGGCCGATGACCGACACCACCTCCACGCCGTCGATGTTTTGGATGCCGTCGAGATGCTTGATGCCGAAGGCGCCCGCACCTGCCAGCGCCACCTTGATCGTCTTGGCCATGTCAGTTGTTCTCCAGGATCAGGTGCCCGACGGCGGTGTTGCTGGCGGGCACATGGTAAAAGCGGTGGCGCACCGTGGGCGGCAGGCCGCCGGCCACATCAGACATCGCGCCGCGGGCGATCAGCCACATCACCAGCTCGATGCCTTCGCTGCCGGCCTCGCGCACATAGTCGATGTGCGGCACGGCGGCCTGGCCCGCCGGGTCGGCGACCAGCCGGTCGAGGAAGGCGTTGTCGAAGGGCTGGTTGATCAGCCCGGCGCGCGGGCCCTGCAGTTGGTGGCTCATGCCGCCGGTGCCCCAGATCTGCACCTTCAGAGGCCGGTCGAAGGACTCGATGGCGCGGCGGATGGCTTGTCCCAGCATGAAGCAGCGCCGGCCACTGGGCACCGGGTACTGCACCACGTTGACGGCGAACGGGATCACCGGGCAGGGCCAGGCGGGGTTGGGGCCGCCCGGCTGGCCGAACATCAGGCTCAGCGGCACGGTCAGCCCATGGTCGACGTCCATCTTGTTGACGATGGTCAGGTCGAACTCGTCCTGGATCACGCTCTGGGCGATGTGCGCGGCCAGCTCCGGGTGGCCGATGACTTGCGGCACCGGTCGCGGCCCCCAGCCCTCATCGGCCGGCGTGAAACTGGCGGCCGTGCCGATGGCGAAGGTGGGGATCATCTCCAGGCTGAAGGCCGTGGCGTGGTCGTTGAAGACCAGGAAGATGACATCCGGCGTGTTGTCGGCCATCCACTGCTTGCTGGGCTCATAGCCCTTGAACACCGGCTGCCAGTACGGCTCCTGGCTCTTGCCGAGGTCGAGCGCGGCACCGATGGCCGGCACGTGCGATGTGTAGACGCTGGCGGTGATGCGGGCCATCAGTTCTTCTCCCCGGCCTGTTCGCCAATGAAGCGGTTGCCGTCGGGTGACCGGCCACCGGCCAGCATCATGGCGGCGTACTGCTCCTGCGTCATGCCGGTCATGCTGGCGGCCATGTACTGGAAGCTCTTGCCATCGGTGGCGCCGATCTTGGCCAGGAAGTAGATGTTGCCGCCAGCGGCAATGCAGCGGTTCAGGTCGCGGGTCAGCACGCCCTGCTTCTGTTCCTCGGTCATCGGCCACTCGTCCAGGTAGGCCCGCTCGCCGGCCTTGAAGCGTTCGCGGTTGGCGGCCTTCATCAGGCTCATGCAGAACTGGTTGAGGTGGTAGCCCTTGCGGGACTGGTCGGCGTCGAAGATGGTCGTGCCGGGCACGTCCAGGTAGGGTTTGTCGAGTGCCATCAGCACAGCTCCTTCATTGCACGCATTCGAAACTGGCGGCCTGCGCCGCATCGCCGCCGCGGTGGCGCGGCCACAGCGGCCATTCACACAGCGGGCGGGACCGCAGCACCGGGAAGCCCGGCGCCTGCACCGCCTGTTCGACCAGTTGCAGGCCGGCCGGTGCCCTGCTCTGCTCCACCCAGCCCTGCAGTGCAGCCAGCATGTCGACGTTGGCGGGCGCGCCACTGCCCACGTGGTCGACACCCGGTGCGGTGTAGAGCTTGAAGAAGCCGTCCACCGCGGTGCGGCCCATCCGGGCCACCACCGACTGGTGGTACTGGATGCCGGCGTAGGGGCTCTGGGCGTAATCGGCCATGTTTTCCAGCAACAGCAGCTTGCCGCCGCGGGCCTGGAAGGCCGACAGGTCGGGGTTGGTGGAATCCATCAGCGCCGACACCTGCTGCACCCGCGCCAGGTGGTTCTCGGGTTTGTAGGCGCGCAGGTCGGCCTTGGGATCCTGGGCGTAGAAGTACTGGATGGCACCCGCGCCGTAGTACCAGGCGATGCCGTTGGCCTGCACCGGGGGGAAGGCCGGCGCCGCCGACCCCAGCCACCACGCGGCCCAGCCGCCGGTGGGGCCGAAGGCTGGCAGGCCTTCGCCACTGGGGCCACGGCCGGGGTAGCTGCGCAGGCCGTTGGCCAGGTCGAAGCTGAACTGGATCGGTGACATCAGTGTCTGCACCGCCCGCACCTGGTCCGGGTTCAGGCAGGTGTCGGCCACCGCGCCGGTGCATTGCAGGGCGCGCACGTCGAAGCGCTGGCGGCAGCCCACCGGGTCGGACACGACACCGTCGGCCAGGCCATCGGCGGCGTCACAGGCGGCCAGCACCGCCCCGTGCACCGTCTGCACCTGGGCCGGTCGGATCCAGCCGTCGCCGGTGGTGGCCAGGCCGTCACGCAGGCCGGCATGCTGCAGGCCCGTCCAGTGGATCACCGGCACGCGGCTGAAGATGCCGTCGAAGGCGTCCGGGTAGCGCTGGGCCATGGTCAGGCCTTCACGCCCGCCTTCGCTGCTGCCCACGAAGTACAGCTTGACCGGCGCGCGGCCATAGGCCCGCTGGGCCAGGGCCACCGACACGTCACGCACCTTCTTGTACGAAGCGTGGGCGAAGTTGACCAGCGCCTCCTCGTTCAGCGCAAAGGCCTGGGGCGGCTCGCCGGGCTTGGTCTGGTGGCCCGAATCAGTGCCCACGGTGATGAAGCCCTGTGCCAGCGGCGTGGGTGTGTCGAAGCGCTGGGCCGGCGGCAGGCCGATGGCGTTGATCAGCACGCCATTGAAGCCGCCACCGCCGTACTGCACGCTGCGGCCGTTCCAGCTGGACGGCAGGTTGACCTGGAACAGGATGGGTGGCGCGCCCGGGTCGACCGGCGCAATGCGGCCCAGCACCCGGCAGAAGGCCGGCGTGGCGGGGCTGACGCGCGCCGCCGGCGTGGGGCCGCGCTCGGCCACGGCCAGCGTCGTGGCGGCCACCCAGGTGGCCGAGTCGACGCTGGCGGCGCCGCTGGGCAGGCCGATTGCCGTGGTGGGCACCGGCGCAGTGAGCGCCGCGCAGGCGGCCGCCGGGTCGGCGCCCAGGGCGATGGCCCGCGGGCCGGGCGGCGTGCTGGCGCAGCCGGCCAGCAGCAGCGCCGCGGTCGCGGCAAGGGGGGTCAGTCGGCGCATGGGGGTGTCTCTTCGGGGTGTGGGTGGTCTCAGGCCTCTTCGGGCCAGTACAGGCGCATCGGGTTGTCCACCAGCAACTTTTGCTGCAGTTCGGCGGTGGGCGCGATGTGCGGGATGAAGTCGACCAGCAGGCCATCGTCGGGCATGTGGTCCTTCAGGTTGGGGTGGGGCCAGTCGGTGCCCCACAGCACGCGGTCGGGGAACTGTTCGACGATGCGGCGGGCGAACGGGATCACATCGCGGTAGGCGTTCTGTTCGCCGGCCAGCGCCTTGGGGCCGCTGACCGACAGCCGCTCGGGGCAACTGACCTTGCTCCACACGTTGCTGTGCTCACGCATGAAGCGCTCGAACAGCGCGAACTGCGGGCCGTCCACCGGCAGGCTGACATCGGGCCGTCCCATGTGGTCGACCACCACCGTGGTGGGCAGCGCAGTGAAGAAGTCCCACAGCTCGGGCAGATCCACCGCCTCGAAGTAGATCACCACGTGCCAGCCCAACTGGCCGATGCGGCCGGCGATCTCCAGCAGTTCGTCCTTGGGCGTGAAGTCGACCAGGCGCTTGACGAAGTTGAAGCGCACGCCGCGCACGCCGGCGGCATGCAGGTCCTGCAGTTCGGCATCGCTGATGCTGCGCCGCACGGTGGCCACGCCGCGGGCCTGGTCGCCACTGGCGCGGCAGGCATCGACCATGGCGCGGTTGTCGGCACCGTGGCAGGTGGCCTGCACGATCACGTTGCGGGCGAAGCCCAGGTGGTCGCGCAGGGCGAACAGCTGCTGCTTGCTGGCGTCGCAGGGCGTGTACTTGCGCTCGGGGGCGTAGGGGAACTCGTCACCCGGGCCGAACACATGGCAGTGCGCATCCACGCTGCCCGGGGGCAGCTGAAACGCCGGTTTGGCGGGGCCGGTGGTCCAGTCCAGCCAGCCGGCCGTCTTGGTGAAGTCGCCCGTGGTGGGTTTGCTCATGGTGTGTCCTTGTTGCGGCTGGCCGCGAGAAGACGGTCGGCTTCGGTGCGCCAGTCGGCGCTGCGGGCAAAGCCCGCTGTGCCCCGGGTGCCGAACACGCCGGCGTCGGCCAGGTCGGCGATGTGGGCCTGGCGTTCAGCGGTGCCGGTGGCGCTGTAGGGCACCAGGCCGGCATCGCGCACGGTTTCGGCCACCTCGCGCACCTCTTCGCTGCGGCGGCGGCCATGCTCGATGACCCGTTGGAAGAAGTAGGCGCCCTGCTTCTCCCAGTCGATGCCGGGGAAGGTTTCGTGCAGGCTGGCGATCACCGCGTCTTCCACGCCATAGAAGCGGGCAGTGGTGAAGCTTTCGATCACCATCGCCTCCAGGCCCTTGATCATCACGCTGCGGCACATCTTGGTGGCGCTGGCCACGCCCAGCTGGTCGCTGCTGACGCGGGCGGCAAAGCCCAGGGTATTAAGCAGCGGGGCCAGGGCGGCGGCCGACGCGCCGCCCAGCAGCAGCGGCACGCGGATGCGGTAGGGCGGGATGCTGGTCATCACCGCGCCTTCCACATAGCGACCCCCTGCCCCATCCACCAGCGCTGCGGCGCGCTGCTTGGCGCCGGGTGAGGCGGAGTTGAAATCCAGGAAGAAGGCGCCGGGCCGCATGGCCGGCGCGCAATCGGCCGCCACCGGCACGGCCTGGCTGGCGGTGACGGCGCTGACGATGCAATCACTGCCAGCCGCCAGCGCCGCGGCCGACGCGGCCAGCACCACACCATGGGCGCCGGCATGGTCGCGCAGTGGCGCGGCGCTGGCCGGGCTGGCCAGCAACAGATCCCAGGCCGCCACCGCCACGCCCTGGGCGCGCAGGTCTGCGGCCAGGATGCGGCCCACCTCGCCGTAGCCGACGAGGCCGACGCGCCATTGCTTGGGGTCGGCGTGCATGGCGGTCAGTCGATGTACTTCAGACCAGCGGCGGCCAGGGGCTCGCGCATCTTGTACATGTCCAGGCCCAGCACGCCCCTGCCTAATTGCTCGCGCTTGGCGCCTTCATTGGCCTCGCGGGCCTGCGCGGCTTCCAGCGTCTTGGCAGCCAGCGCGCGCGGCACGCACACCACACCGTCGTCGTCGGCCACGATCACGTCGCCCGGGGTCACCAGCATGCCGGCGCACACCACCGGGATGTTGACCGAGCCGATGGTGGCCTTGATCGTGCCCTTGCTGCTGATCGCCTTGCTCCACACCGGGAAGCGCATCTCGGTCAGCGTCTTCACGTCGCGCACGCCGGCGTCGATGACCAAGGCGCGCGCGCCGCGGGCCATGAAGCTGGTGGCCAGCAGGTCACCGAAGTAGCCGTCGGTGCAGTCGGCGGTGATGGCGGCCACCACGATGTCGCCGGGCTGGATCTGCTCGGCCACCACATGCATCATCCAGTTGTCGCCCGGGTGCAGCAGCACGGTGACGGCTGTGCCGCTGACCTGCGCGCCGGCGTAGATGGGGCGCATGTAGGGTTTCAGCAGGCCCACGCGGCCCATGGACTCGTGCACGGTGGCGCTGCCCAGCGACGCCAGTGCGTCGGCCGTGGCGGCATCGGTGCGGGTGATGTTGCGGTAGACGACGCCCAGTTCGTACATGGTGTGTGCTCCTCGGATCAGCGGCCCTTGGCCTCGAGTTGTGCGTCCAGCCTGCCGAACACGCGGCGGGCATTGCCTTCATAGACCATCTGCTTCTGCGCCGCACTGAGCTGCGTGCTGGCCTCGATGTACCGCTTGGTGTCGTCGTAGTAGAAGCCAGTCTCGGGGTCGATGCCGCGCACGGCGCCGATCATTTCGCTGGCGAACAGGATGTTCTCGACCGGGATCACCTTGGTCAGCAGGTCGATGCCGGGCTGGTGGTAGACGCAGGTGTCGAAGAAGATGTTCTTCAGCAGGTGCTCGGTCAGCAGCGGCTTCTTCAGCTCCTGCGCCAGGCCGCGGAAGCGCCCCCAGTGGTAGGGCACCGCGCCGCCGCCATGCGGGATCAGGAACTTCAGCGTCGGGAAGTCCTTGAACAGATCACTCGTCAGGCACTGCATGAAGGCCGTGGTGTCGGCGTTCAGGTAGTGCGCCCCGGTGGTGTGGAAGCAGGCGTTGCAGCTGGTGCTGACATGGACCATCGCCGGGATGTCGTACTCGACCATCTTCTCGTAGATGGGGTACCAGCTGCGGTCGCTCAGCGGCGGGCTGGTCCAGTGCCCGCCCGACGGATCGGGGTTCAGGTTGATGCCGACGTTGCCGTATTGCTCGACGCACTTCACCAGCTCGGGGATGCAGGTGGCCGGGTCGACGCCGGGGCTCTGCGGCAGCATGGCGGCGGGCACGAAGTGGTCAGGGAAGAGTTGCGCGACCCGGTGGCACAGTTCGTTGCAGATGGCCGCCCAGGTGGACGACACCTGAAAGTCGCCGATGTGGTGGGCCATGAAGCTGGCGCGCGGGCTGAAGATGGTGAGGTCGCTGCCGCGTTCCTTCATCTTGGCCAGCTGGTTCAGCTCGATGGTTTCACGCAGCTCGTCGTCGCTGATCTTCAGGTCGGCGGCCTTCGGCATCTTGGCGGGGTCGGCGATGCCGGCGATCTGGGCGTTGCGCCAGGTCTCCAGCGCCTTGGGCGCGGTGGTGTAGTGGCCGTGCACGTCGATGATCATCGGGGTCTCCAGGCGAAAACTGTGGATCGAAGTCGGTTTCAGGCGACGGCCATGCCGTGGCGCTGCTTGGCGCTGGCGGTGGCCGGAGATGCCAGCCAGACCAGCAGGGCGCGCACCGCATCGGCCTGCCCACAGGTGGTGGCCACGGCGCCGGCGAAGACGGTGTTGATCGGCACCGCCGGCGGCATCGGGCCCAGCAGGTGGATGCCCGGCAGGTGGATCAGCTCGCTCAACTGCTGGAAGCCCAGCGCCACCGTGCCATCGGCCACCAGGCTGCCCACCGGCACGCCGGCCGAGGCCTGCACCAGCCGGCCCTGCAGCTGCGCGGTGATGCCCCAGCGGTCGAACAGCTTCAGCAATTGGGTGCCGCTGGGCCCGGTGGAATAACCGATGCGGGGTGCCGCCAGCACGGCGGCGCGCAACGCGGCTTCACTGCCGATGTCGGGCCGCGGTGCACCCGCCTGCACCGCCACCGCCACGCCCGACTGCACCAGGTCCACCCGGCTGCCCGGCAGCAGGTGGCCACTGGCCAACAGGGTGTCGATGGCATCGGCCGCCAGCACCACCAGGTCGAAGGCCTCACCGGCCGCGACGCGCCGGGCGGCATCCACCCCACCCACCGATTGCACCGCCACGGGCTGGCCGCCCTGCCCTTGCCAGTCGGCCAGCAGATCGGCCAACAGCAGGCGCGTGGCCATCGACGAGATGCCGGTCAGGGGCGGAGGCTGGGGGCTGGGCATGGTGGGCGGGTGGGTCGCTGGTGGGCTGGCGCATTCTCGATGCCGCCAACCCAATCTCCTAGGCATGGCCAGAGATAGCAGCTATGCCCCCACAGCATGAATCTGAGCTTGGTTCACCAGCCCTCGCTGCCCGCCGCGCCCTTGAACGGCCCCACCAGCTCGGGCGTGATCCAGCCGCCGTAAAAGCCGCCCGGCTGGGGCCGCAGCGGCAGGCCGTCGATCGTGCCGGCCAGGCCATGCAGGTAGAAGGCCACGCGGTCGGCCAGGGCCTCGGCGCCGGCCAGCGGCTGCGGGTAGCTCCAGGCCACACCGGGCAATTGGCGGGCGCCGTCCACCAGGCTCCAGTAGCGCGCCGGGCCCTTCCACTCGCAGAACGACCCGCCGGGCGCGGGCTGCAGCAGGTGCTGCGCCACATCGGCCAGCGGCAGGTAGAAGCTGGGCGGGTGGGCGGTTTCCAGCACGCACAGGGACCGGCGGGTGCGCGCCACCTCCACGGTGCCCCAGCGCAGCACCACCTCGCGCGTGTCGGGTGCCAACCGGGGCGGGCGGGGGAAGTCCCACACCGACACCTGGCCCGGCCCGGGGTCAACGGCAAACGCCGGGCGTTGCTGGCCGCGCCAGCCCCAGGCGTCGCGTGCGGCTTGCAGCCAGCTGGGGGATGGATCAGTGGGCATGGCGTGGGTGGATGGTTGATGGGGCGCCCTATCGTCCCGCAAGCCGTCGCGCCATGGTCTTGCGGGGGCGAATGGCCTGACGCCTGCAAGGTCGGGCGGTGCTGCGCTTCAATCGCGCCATGACATTGCACCGCCGCCAACTCTGCCTGGCCGGGCTGGCCAGCCTGTCCGGCCCGGCATGGGCCCAGGCCGACCGCTACACCAGCGTGGCGCCCAGCCCCGACGGCATCGGCCGCCGCTACATGGGACGCGAAATCGCCGCGGTGATGGGCTGGCAGGGCGCCGGCTGGCTGGAGCGGGAGGAACGCGAGCGGGAGGAGCGCACCGACCTGCTGCTGGCCGCGCTGGCGCTGCGGCCCGGCCTGGCGGTGGCCGACATCGGTGCCGGCAGCGGCTACCTGGCGCGGCGCATGGCGCCCCTGGTGGCGCCGGGCGGGCGGGTGATCGCGGTGGACGTGCAGCCGCAGATGGTGCGCATGCTGGAGCGGCTGGCCGCGCAGCCAGGCCTGGCCAACCTGCTGCCCTGGCTGGGCGATGACAAGGACGTGCGCCTGCCGGCCGGCCAGCTGGACCTGGCCATCATGGTCGACGTCTACCATGAGCTGGCCTGGCCTCACGAGGTGCTGCAGAGCATCCTGCGCGCGCTCAAGCCCGGCGGTCAGGTGGCCTTCGTCGAATACAAGGCCGAAGACGCCTTCGTGCCGATCAAGGCATTGCACAAGATGAGCGAGGCGCAGATCCGCCGCGAGGCCGACGCCCACCCGCTGGTGTGGGAGCGCACCGTCAGCAGCCTGCCCTGGCAGCACCTGGTGGTGTTCCGCAAGAAGGGCTGAGCGCAACGCGCGCCTGCGCTGCGGCCTAGGGCCGCGCAGCGCCTACCCCGGCTGCGAGGCTGCGGCCACACCCTGCGGCAGGGCCCGCACCAGGTCGGTCAGCAAGGCGGTGGTCTGGCGCACCAGCGGGCTGGGCCGCTGCCGGGCCGACACCGCCAGGCAGAGCATGCTGTTGAGATTGGGCTGCACGAGGGTGCGCACCCGCAGCGCATCGGCCCGGCCCGACGCCGCCACGGCGCTGGCATGCAGCACCGCATGGCCGTAGCCGGCGCACACCAGATCGATGATGGCGGCGATGCTGCTGACCTCCCAGGCGATGTCGAGCTTCAGCCCGGCCAGCAGCGCGCGTGTCTCCAGCAGCTTGCGGATGGCATGGCCGCGCTCGGGCACGATCAGCGGGTAGGCCGGCAGTTCGACCAGCGGCAGCGCTGCTGCGCCCGCACGGCCGCCCTGGCCCGCCATGGCGCCGGGCGACACCAGGCACAGCGCCTCCTCGATCACCGGGGTGATTTCCAGCGCGGGCTGGGCCTCGGGGTTGTAGAGCAGGCCCAGGTCCACCCGGCCGGTGCTGATCCATTCGCCGATGTGGCTGGACAGGCCTTCGACGATGGCCAGCCGCGCCCGCGGGCAGCGGCGCTGGAAGCCGTCGATCAGCGGCAGCGTCAGCTGGCGGCCCACGCTGGGCGGCAGGCCGATGGTGATGCGGCCCAGCGGCTCGTCACGTGCGCCGCCCATGTCGGCCTCGGCCTGGGCCAGGGCCTGCAGCAGGTTGCGGCCATGCTCATACAGGCGCTGGCCGGCCTCGGTCAGCACCACGCCGCGACCATTGCGCAGCAGCAGGGTCTCACGCAGGTCGGTCTCCAGTGCGCGCACCTGGCGGCTGAGCGCCGGCTGGGCGATGCCCAGCACCAGCGCGGCCTTGCTGAAGCTGCCCAGCTCGGCCACATGCACGAAGGATTCGAGTTGCTTGAAGTTCATGTCCGGCCGGTGATTGCCCTGGATTGTCTGGCAGCGGACGCCGCGCCGGACTGCTGCGGCCGATACTCGGCGATCCATCTGCCAACCACCCTGCCATGCACTACCCCACCTCCGCCCGCGCCCCTGGTTTGAAGTTCGACCCGTTCAAGGCCTTGGCCGTGCCCCGGCCGATCGGCTGGATCGCCACCGTCAACGCCGAGGGCGTGCCCAATCTGGCGCCCTACAGCTTCTTCAATGCGGTCAGCGACCGGCCGCCGATGGTGATGTTCTCGTCAGGCGGCCACAAGGACAGCCTGCGCAACATCCTGGCCAATGGCGAGTTCACCTGCTCCATCGCCAACCAGGCGATGACCGATGCGATGAACCTCAGCTCGGCCCCGGTGGCCCCAGGTGTCAATGAATTTGCGCTGGCCGGCCTGGCCGAAGCACCGTCGATGCTGGTCAAGCCGCCGCGGGTGGCCCAGGCGCCGGCCGCGTTCGAATGCCGGCTGTGGAAGACCATCGAGCTGCCGGTGCCGCCAGGGCAGCCCGGCGGCGCCGACCCGGTGGGCTACACCATGGTCATCGGCGAGGTGGTGGCCATCTACATCGACGACCAGTACATCGCCGACGGCGTGGTCGACACCGGCCGCATGCGCACATTGGCGCGGCTGGGCTACATGGACTACGCGGTGATCGGTGCCGAGTCGATGTTCACCCTGAACCGCCCCACCGCCACCGCGGACGGCCAGCGCGCCGAAGTGCAGCCCGGTCCCTGGGACGGCGTGTACCGCTGAGGCCGCGCGCTCCACCGTGCAACACCAGCGCCGCCCGCTGCACCACCATCTGCGCGCCCACGTGCGGCTGGCCGTGGCGGTGGCGGTGGGCGGGTTGGTGGCCCTGCTGCTGCCGGCAACCTGGGGTGCAGTGCAGCGCGGGCTGACGGGCTGGAACGTGGCGGTGTGGCTCTACCTGGGCCTGGTGGCCTGGATGATGCTCCACGCCGGCCACGGCCACCTGCGGCGGGTGGTGGAGCAGCAGGCCGACAGCGCGCGCGCCGTGCTGGTGGTGGTGATCCTGGCCACGCTGGTCAGCCTGGCGGGCACGGTGGTGGAACTGGCCGCTGCCAAGGCGCCGGGCGGCCAGCATGCCCTGCCCCACGTGGCGCTGGCCGCGGCCACCGTGGTGGGCGGCTGGCTGCTGCTGCCGACCGTGTTTGCGCTCAGCTATGCCAGCCACTTCTACCGGCCGCGTGGCGGCGGGTTGCAGTTCCCGGGTGCCGACGCTGGCTTCCAGCCCGGCTATGCCGACTTCCTGTACCTGTCGTTCACCATCGGCGCCACGGCGCAGACCAGTGACGTCGCCATCACCACGCCCGCCATGCGCAGGATGGTGCTGGCGCAGACGCTGCTGTCGTTTGCTTTCAACACCGCCGTGCTGGCGCTGGCCATCAATCTGGCGGCCAGCTTGTTCTAGGCGTGCCGCGTCAGGGCCGTCGACGATCAGCGCCATGGGCTCCCAGGTGGTGCCGTTCGGGCGGCGCTGGTGCTGTTCTTCATTGCAGCGTACCTCGTCGGGGTCGATGTGCTCGTCGAAGAACACGCGGATGCTGCCCAGCCAGGCCGCCCCCGGCCGCCACGGCTGGCTTGGCGACGGCACGCCGGTCACGGTGCCAGGTGCTTGCGCAGTGTCAGTCCGCTGCAAAATTCAGGGTCTATCCTGCGCCGCACAACCCCCAATCCTTTCAGGAGACCGCACCATGTCCACCTCCCGTGACGTCTACGTCGTCAGCGCCGCACGCACCGCCATCGGCACCTTCGGCGGCACGCTGAAGGACACCACACCGGCCGACCTGGCCACCCTGGCTGTCAAGGCCGCGCTGGAGCGATCGGGTGCCGCCCCCGACAGCGTGGGCCACCTGGCCATGGGCACGGTTGTGCTGACCGAGCCACGTGACGTGTACCTCAGTCGCGTGGCGGCCATGAACGCCGGCCTGCCCAAAGAGGCACCCGCCTTCAACGTCAACCGGTTGTGCGGGTCGGGGCTGCAGGCCATCGTCTCGGCGGCGCAATCCATCTTGCTGGGTGACTGCGACCTGGCCGTGGGCGCTGGCTGCGAGGTGATGTCGCGTGGCGCCTACCTGGTGCCCAGTGCCCGCTTCGGCGCCCGCATGGGCGACACGCAGATGCTCGACCTGATGGTGGGCGCCCTGCACGACCCGTTCCACAAAATCCACATGGGCATCACGGCCGAGAACGTGGCCGAGCAGTTTGGCATCAGCCGCAGCATGCAGGATGAATTGGCCACCGAGAGCCACCGCCGAGCCGCCGCTGCGATTGCCGCTGGCCGCTTCAAGGACCAGATCGTCCCGGTGATGATCAAGACCCGAAAAGGCGACGTGGCCTTCGACACCGACGAGCATGTGAAGGCCGACACCACGGTGGAGACGCTGGGCAAAATGCGTCCGGCATTCAAGAAGGACGGTAGCGTGACGGCTGGCAATGCCTCGGGCATCAACGATGCTGCCGCCGCCGTGGTGCTGGCCGCCGGTGATGCGGTGAAGGCGCAGAACCTGAAGCCGCTGGCCCGCTTGGTGGGTTATGCCCACACCGGCGTGGAGCCCACCATCATGGGCATCGGACCGGTGTCGGCCAGCCGCAAGGTGCTGGCGCGCACCGGCCTGACCGTGGCGCAGATGGACGTGATCGAGTCCAACGAGGCGTTTGCCGCTCAGGCCTGTGCCGTGGTCAAGGAACTGGGCCTCGACCCGGCCAAGGTCAACCCCAACGGATCGGGCATCTCGCTGGGCCACCCGATCGGCGCCACCGGTGCCATCATCACCACCAAGGCCATCTACGAACTGCACCGCACCGGCGGCCGTTACGCGCTGGTGACGATGTGCATCGGCGGCGGCCAGGGCATTGCAGCGGTGTTCGAGCGCTGCTGACTGGTTTCAGCTTGGGGCTCTTCTCAGATGTAGCTTGCTTTGGACTTCAGCCCTTCAACGTTTTGCGCGAGGCCGAGGCCGGCGGGCAACTGGCCGACTCCATGTCATTCCGGGCCTCCGGCCCTCCCTTCTCTACTTCCGTCGGCCAGTCACCCACCGTCCTCGTCCAGCGTCCATCTCCGCATGCGGCGTGTGCCTCGGTGGTGGCTGAGCGTCGGGCAGGGCGGGCCTGTTCTGCGTAAGTATTAGGAGGAGGGCCGAAGGCCCGGGGGACATGGAGCAGAACAGGCCCGCCCTGGCCGGCGCGATCGCTCAGATCGGCGAACGCCTGCTTTCAAGAGCAACGACAGCCGACAGCTTTGAGCCCCAACCAGAAGCTCAGATCGGATCCCACGTAAATACATCGCCCGAGCGGTCCAACCCGTAGAAGCCGGACTTGAGCGCCGGCATGGCGTGCGACGCCACAGTCTCGGCGGTCCAGCCTTCGCTGCGGTGCACGCTGCGCTCGGGGCGCGGCTGGCTCATCAGAAAGATCTCGTTGTTGCGCACTGCAAAGATCTGGCCGTTCACGTCCTTCGCCGCGTCGCTGGCCAGGTAGACGGCGATCGGCGCGATCTTGGCCGGCGTCATCTGCTGGATCTTGGCCACGCGGGCCTGCTGCTCGGGCGTGTCGGTCGGGATGCTGCCGATCATGCGGCTCCAGGCGAACGGGGCGATGCAGTTACTGCGCACATTGAACTTCATCATGTCCAGCGCAATGCTCTTGCTCAGTGCCGCAATGCCCAGCTTGGCCGCCGCATAGTTGGCCTGGCCGAAGTTGCCGATCAGGCCCGACGTGCTGGTCATGTGCACATAGGCGCCGCTGCCCTGCTCCTTGAAGTGGTTGGCGGCCGCGCGGCTGACGTAGAAGGCGCCGTACAGGTGCACCTTGATCACCGCGTCGAACTCGTCCACGCTCATCTTGTGGAAGAAGCGGTCGCGCAGAATGCCGGCGTTGTTCACCACGCCGTCGATGCGGCCGTAGGTGTCCATCGCAGCCTGGATGATGCGGCCTGCCGCGGACACCTCAGCCACGCTGTCGGTGTTGGCCACGGCCTGGCCGCCGGCGGCCACGATCTCGGCCACCACCTTCTGCGCCGGTCCGGCGTCGCCACCCTCGCCTGACACGCTGGCGCCGATGTCGTTGACCACCACCTTGGCGCCCTGTGCGGCGCATTGCAGGGCGATGTCGCGGCCGATGCCGCCGCCGGCGCCGGTGACGACGACGACCTTGCCTTCCAGCATGGTTCCTTGGCTCATGGGTGTTCTCCTCAGGGTGTGAATGGGGGGGCTGGTCAACGCTTGGCGCTGTCCATCTGGCGGGCGATCAGTTCCTTCATCACCTCGTTGCTGCCGCCGTAGATGCGGCCCACGCGGGTGTCGGCATAGAGCCGGGCGATCGGGTAGTCGTTCATGTAGCCGTAGCCGCCGTGCAGCTGCACGCACTCGTCGACCACCTGGCCGACCATCTCGCTGACCCACCACTTGCTCATCGACGCGGTGGCCACGTCCAGGGTGTCATCCAGACTGCGCTGGATGCAGTCGTTGATGAAGCTGCGCGCGATCGTCAGCTTGGTCTGGCACTCGGCCAGCTTGAAGCGGGTGTTCTGCATGGCCATCAGCGGCTTGCCGAAGATCTGGCGCTGCTGCACATAGGCCAGGGTCTCGTCAATGGCGCGCTGCATGGTGGCCACGCCGCCCACGCCGATGATCAGCCGCTCACGCGGCAATTGCTCCATCAGCTGCACGAAGCCGCGGCCCTCTTCGGTGCCCAGCAGGTTGCTGACCGGCACGCGCATGTCGTCGAAGAACAGCTCGGCGGTGTCGATGGTGTGCTGGCCCACCTTGTCCAGCAGCTTGCCGCGGCGAAAGCCCTCCAGCCCGTCGACCTCGGCCATGATCAGGCTGATGCCCTTGCCGCCCTGCTCGGCGCCGGTGCGGGCCACGATGCAGACCAGGTTCGCGTGGTAGCCATTGGTGATGAAGGTCTTGGCGCCGTTGATGACGTAGAAGTCGCCGTCCTTCTTGGCGCTGGTGCGGATGGCTTGCAAATCGGTGCCGGCGCCGGGCTCGGTCATGGCGATGGCGGCCACCATCTCGCCGCTGGCCATCTTCGGCAACCACTTCTTCTTCTGCCACTCGGTGGCGTAGCGCAGGATGTAGTGCGCCACGATGGCCGAGTGAACGTTGTTGCTGAAGCCGCCGGCCATCTTGTAGGCGTGGCTCTGGGCCAGCACCACCTCGTGGCGGAAGTCCCCGCCGCCGCCGCCGTATTCCTCGGGGATGCTGGCGCACAGCAGGCCGGCGGCGCCCGCCTGGGTCCACAGGCTGCGGTCGGCGCGGCGCTGCTCGCGCCAGCGGGCGTCGTTGGGCAGGCATTCGCGGTCGAAGAACTTGTCGGCGGTGTCGGCCAGCATGGCCAGGTCGCTGTCCATCCAGGCGGGCGTGGGATTGGTGATCATGGGGTTGTCCTTCAGCGGATGGTCAGGAGAGGGCGACCACGGCGTCGCCGGTCAGCTTGACCTGGCCGTGCTGGTTGGTGGTCTGCAGGGTCAGGCGGGCGCGGCGCTCGCCGTTGACCTCGAACAGTTCCGTCACCGTGCCGCTGCAGGTGATCGCCTCGCCCACTTGGGTGATGGCGACGAAGCGCACGCCGTATTCGCGGATGCGCTGCTGCGGCACCCAGTTGGTCAGCAGCCGCCCCAGGTAGCCCATGCTCAGCATGCCGTGGGCAAACACGTCGGGCGAACCGCCGGCCCGGGCGTAGTCGATGTCCACATGCATCGGGTTGTGGTCGCCCGAGGCGCCGCAGTACAGCGCCAGCGTCAACCGGGTGACGGGCGGCGTGGTGAAGGCGGGCAGCGCGTCACCGGCTTTCAGTTGCGAGAACTCAACCATGGCGCACCACCGTGATGCCGTGCAGGTCGGCGATGTGTTGTCCGTGCTGGTTGGTGACGCGGGTCTCGCGCACCACGAATTCCAGCAGCCCGCCCTTCTTGTCGTAGATGTCGGCGATGCGCTGCTCGAAGGTCAGCGTGTCGCCGGCATAGGCCATGGCGTGGTGGCTGAAGCGCTGCTCGCCATGCAGCACCTTGGGCACCGGCAGGTCCAGCAGGTCACGCAGCGCGGCGGGGTTGGGGCTGTCCATCTCCAGGCAAAACAGGAAGGTGGGCGGCACCGGCAGCGCTGGGTGCCCGGCCGCCTTGGCGGCAACCTCGTCGCTGTAGACCGGGTCGGTCTGGCCGATGGCCTTGGCGAAGAACTTCAGCCGGCCCTTCTCCACGTCCACCGCATACGCGGGCAGCCGGTGGCCGATGTGTTGTCGATCAATCATGCATCCATCCTCTCGTAGAGGGTGACGACGCAGGCGCCGCCCAGCCCCAGGTTGTGCTGCAGCGCCAGCCGGGCGCCTTCCACCTGGCGCTGCTGGGCCTGGCCGCGCAGCTGCCAGGTCAGCTCGGCGCACTGGGCCAGGCCAGTGGCGCCCAGCGGATGGCCCTTGCTCAACAGGCCGCCCGACGGGTTGGTGACCACCCGCCCGCCGTAGGTGTTGTCGCCGTCCAGGATGAACTTCTCGGCCGTGCCATCGGGCGTCAGGCCCAGGCTTTCGTAGGTGATCAGTTCGTTGGCGGTGAAGCAGTCGTGCAGTTCCACCACGTCCAGGTCGTCGGGGCCGACGCCAGCTTCGGCGTACACCTGGGCCGCGGCGGCACGCGCCATGTCGGCGCCCACCAGCTTGCGCATGTCGTGGCTGTCGAAGGTGGACGGGCCGTCGGTGGTCATGGCCTGGGCGGCGATGCGCACCCGCGCGTCCAGCCCGTGGCGGCGGGCGAAGTCTTCACTGCACACCACCGCGGCGGCCGCGCCGCAGGTGGGCGGGCAGCACTGCAGGCGGGTCAGCGGGTCGAAGACGCTGGGCGAGGCCATCACCTCGTCCAGGGTCACCGTCTGCCGGAACACCGCCAGCGGATTGCGCGCTGCATGCTGGCGCGCCTTCACCGAGATGCGGGCGAAGGTGCTGGGCGCGATGCCATGCTCGGCGATGTAGTCGCGCGCTGCGCCGCCGAAGAACTGCGCGGCGAACGGCGCCTTGGCATCCAGCCCCTGGTGCGCCTGCAGCGCGCTGGTGAAGCGGCCCAGCGGCGACGGCCGGTCGGTCCAGCCCTCCTTCAGCGCCCCGGGCACCATCTGCTCGAAGCCCAGCGCCAGCACGCAGTCGGCCGCGCCCGAGGCCACCGCCTGCCGCGCCAGCCACAGCGCGGTGCTGCCGGTGGCGCAGTTGTTGTTGACGTTGACCACCGGGATGCCCGACAGCCCGACGCCGTAGATCGCCGCCTGGCCGGCCGTGCTGTCGCCGTATACGTAGCCGACGTAGGCCTGCTGCACCAGGGCGTAGTCGATGTGTGCGTCAGTGAGCGCCAGGCGGGCGGCGCGGCTGCCCATCACGTCGTAGGCCTCGCTGGCCCCAGCCTTGGTGAACGGGATCATGCCCACGCCCACCACATGCACGGCTTGTGTCATCGCGGTCTCCTGTCGGGTAGCAGTTGTGTCCTGGATCGCCGCGTCATTCGCCGGCCTTGGACGGCCCCGGCGTGCGGTAGCGGAAGGTGCCCATGGCCTTGGCCGTCACCGTGCCGTTGGCGTCGGTGATCTCGGCCTCGCAGAAGCACACGCTCTTGCCGCCGCCGGTGGCGCGGCCGGTGGCCGTGAGGTCGCCCACCGCCGGCTTCATGAAGGCGATGTGCATGTCGATGGTGACCACCTCGCGCTGGTAGTCCACCCGGCTGAGCGCCGCATTGGCCATGGCGCTGTCGAGCAGGCTCATCACCACGCCGCCGTGGCCGCCGCCGTGGTTGTTCAGCAGGTCGGGCCGCAGCGCCAGTTCCACCACGGCCACGCCGTCGGCCTCGTGCGTGATGCGCGCGCCGATCATCACCAGAAACGGGATCACCCGGGCACGGCCGTCGTGGTGGGCAGGTGGCTGGGCGGGCAGGCTCATCAGGTCGTCGCGGCGTCAAGACAGGGGCGCAGCATCGGTGCGTGGCTTGGCGCGGCCAATGGCCAAGCCGCGCTTTGTGATTGGCCAAAGTGTTCAGCCAGGGTTTGCCCGGATGCTGGAGGCGACAGGTCAAGGCGGCGACATCAACCGGACGGCAGCGCGCCTAGAGTGCAGTGTGTCAACAGACAACACGGAGATCCGCGTGCCACTGCCCCTGCCTCCTTCCCGCCTGCGCCACGCCCTGGTGCCACTGGCCGCCGCCACCGCCCTGCTGCTGTCGGCCTGCGCCGGCATGGGTCCGGGCAAACCCGCCAGCTGGGCCGCGCCGCAGACCCTGGTGGCGCCGTCCAGCTTCACCGGTGTGCACGGCCTGGCGGTCGACAAGCAGGGCCGGCTGCTGGCCGGCAGCGTGGTGGGCAATGCGATCTGGGAGGTCGACCGCACCACCGGCGCGGCCAAGATCCTGGTGGGCGGGCCCGACGGCCAGGCCGATGACATCGCCATCGCACCCAATGGCGCCATGGCCTGGACCAACTACCTGCAGGGGTCGGTGCGCATCCGCGACAACGACCAGCAGCCCGCGCGGGTGATCGCCTCGGGCCTGCCAGGCCTGAACTCGCTGGCCTTCGACCCCCGCAACGGCAAGCTGTACGCCACCCAGGTCTTCCTGGGCGACGCGCTGTGGGAGCTGGACCCGACCGGCGCCCAGCCGCCGCGCCAGATCGCCAAGGATCTGGGCGGGCTGAACGGCTTTGAAGTGGGCCCCGACGGCATGATCTACGGCCCACTGTGGTTCAAGCGCAGTGTGGTCCGGGTCGACCCGAAGGATGGCGCCATCAGCGTGATCAGCGCCAGCTTCGACACCCCGGCCGCCGCCAACCTGGACGGCAAGGGCAATGTCTGGGTGATCGACACCGCCACCGGTGAGCTGGCCAAGGTGGCGCTGGACACCGGCGCACGCCAGGTGGTGGCCAGGCTGTCGACCGCGCTGGACAACCTGGCCATCGCGCCCGACGGCACCATCTACGTGTCGAACATGGCCGACAACGGCATCCAGGCCGTCAACCCCGCCACCGGCGCGGTGCGCCAGCTCACCCGCGGCGCAATGGCGGTGCCGGCCGGCATCAAGGTGGACGGCAACAGCCTGTGGGTGGCCGACATCTTCACCCTGCGCAAGGTCGACCTGGGCAGCGGCGCGGTGACCGATGTCAAGCGCATGCATGCCGTCGACAACGACATGGAGTACCCGTTCGCCGTCGGGATGGGCACCAAGACCATGGCGCTGTCGTCGTGGTTCACCGGCACGGTGCAGTTGATCGACCGCGCCACCGGCAAGACCACAGCGATGCTGCATGGCTTCAAGGCACCGTACGACGCCATCCCGATGGACGACGGCAGCCTGCTGGTGGCCGAGATCGCCACCGGCAGCATCACCCGCGCCAGCGGCGCCAACTTCGGCACCCGGGTGCCACTGGCCAGCGGCCTGGGCGGCCCGGTGCAGATGGTGCTGGGGCCCGACGGCCAACTGTACGTGACCGAAGCCGCGGGCCATGTGCAGCGCATCGACCCCAAGACTGGTGCCAAGACCCAGGTGGCCACCGGCCTGGCCATGCCCGAGGGCCTGGCTTTCACGCCCTGGGGCAGCCTGGTGGTGGCCGAAGCCGCCGCCGGCCGCCTGACCGAGCTGGATCTGGCCACCAACCAGCGCCGCACCGTGGCCGAGGGCCTGCCCATCGGCCTGAGTGCCGGTCCCGGCCTGCCGCCACCCTATGTGCCCACCGGCGTGGCCGTGGGCGCCGACGGCAGCATCTACCTGAGCGCCGACCGCAACAACGCCATCTACCGCATCGGGCCGGTGCGCTGATGGCGGGCCAGGTGGTGATCATCACCGGCGCGGCCGGTGGCATCGGCCGTGCCGCGGTGCTGGCCTTCGCCCAGGCTGGCGCGCGGGTGGTGGCGGCCGACCTGGACGGCGCCGGCGCTGAGTCTGCGGCCGAGGCGGCACGTGCGGCTGGCGCCCAGGCGCTGGCAGTCCAAGTCGACGTGACCCGCAGCGACAGCGTGCAGGCCATGGTGGCGGCTGCGGTGGCGCAGTTCGGTCGGCTGGATGCGGCCTTCAACAACGCCGGGGTCGAGCTCGAAGGCGTGGCCACGGCCGATGCGGACGAGGATGTGTTCGACCGCACCATCGCCGTCAACCTGCGCGGCGTGTTCCTGTGCATGAAGCACCAGATCCGCCAACTGCTGGCCCAGGGTGATGGCGGTGCCATCGTCAACACCGCGTCGGTGGCCGGCCTGGTGGGCGCCGCCACGATGCCGGCCTACACCGCCAGCAAGCATGGCGTGGTGGGCCTGACCAAGGCCGCCGCGCTGGAGTACGCCAAACGCAACATCCGCGTCAACGCCGTGTGCCCGGGCGTGGTGCGCACCGCCATGACCGAGCGCGCCGTGGCCCAGCGGCCCGAGCGCGCCGCCTTCATCGACAACCTGCACCCCATGGGCCGCATCGCCGACCCGGCCGAGATCGCCGCCACCGCGCTGTGGCTGTGCTCGCCGGCGGCCAGCTTCATCACCGGCCAGGCGCTGGCGGTGGATGGCGGCATGGTGGCGCGCTGAAGGATCTGACCGCTTGCTTGCGGGCAAGCTCCTGAGAGGACGACCCCGATGACCGACACCCACGCCCAGGCCGCCCAGCTGCTGTGGCAGCACCGCCAGGCCGGCAGCAAGCTGGCCGCGCTGCCCGGTGCCCTGCGCCCGGCCGATGCCGCAGGCGGCCACGCCATCCAGGCACGGCTGCCGGCGGTGGCGGGCGATGCCGTGGCGGGCTGGAAGATCGCCGCCACCAGCACCGCGGGCCAGGCCCACATCGGCGTGGGCGGGCCGCTGGCTGGCCGCCTGCTGGCCGCCACCGTGGCGGGAGACGGCGCCAGCTTCTCCCTGGCCGGCAACGGCATGCGGGTGGCCGAGCCGGAGTTCGTGTTCCGCTTCGGCAGCGACCTTCCTGCGCGTGACCAGCCTTACACGCTGGACGACGTGCTGGCCGCCGTGGCGACGCTGCACACCGGCATCGAGGTGCCCGACTCCCGCTTTGCCGACTTCGTGACCGCCGGCGAGGCGCAGTTGCTGGCCGACGATGCCTGTGCGCACCAGTTCTTGCTGGGCCCGGCCAGTGGCCCTGACTGGCGCGCGCTCGACTTGAGCCGCCATGCGGTGCACGCCGTGGTCGACAACGGCGGCGCCCAGCGCCTTGCGCGCGAAGGCAGCGGCGCGGCGGTGCTGGGCGACCCGCGCATGGCGCTGGCCTGGCTGGTGAACGACCTGCGCCTGCGCGGGCTGGGCTTGCTGGCCGGCCAGTTCGTCACCACCGGCACCTGCATGCCGCCGCTGGCCATCGCACCCGGTGACCATGTGCGGGCCGACTTCGGCGTGCTGGGGCAGGTGTCGGCCCACTTCAGCGGCTGACTTCGGGCCGCCCAGGCAACGGTCAATACAGCCGCACCGCCATGTCGAAGTGCCAGGTGCGGCGGATCTCGACCACGTCGAATTCACGCGCCAGCGCCGGTGGGAACGCTGGATAAGGCGCCAGGTTCTCGACGATGCGCTGCACCGCCTGGTCCAGCTCGGGCAGGCCGCTGGACGTGACGAAGCGCACCGACTCCACCGAACCGTCGGCCCGGATGGCCACCGTCACCATCGGCTGGGTGTGCGGGCGCCGGGCCAGATCACGCACCTGCTCGAACGACTGGTTCAGCTGGATGCGCCGGGCCCAGGCCTCGGCATAGAGCACCAGCTCGGCGTTGGCATCGGTGCGGCCGAACAGGCGGCCGCGGCGCAGCGTGCTGGCCGACGGCGGCAGGCGCGCTGCCGATGCTGTGGCCGCGTCGCGCCGCGCCGCTTCTTCATCGAGCTGCCGGCCGATGGCCCGCAACCGGGCTTCACGCCGTGCCTCGGCTTCGGCGGCTGACGCGGCGCGGGCGGCTTGGGCGGCTTGAACGGCTTGAGCGGCCTGGAGGGCCTGCGCAGCTTGGGCAGCCTGGGCCGCTGCTGCCGCCGCCGTTGCACGCGCGGCTTCCTGTGCAGTGGCCTCCTGTCGGGCTGCGGCCAGTCTTGCGGCAGTGAGCCGCTCGGCTTCGGCGCGGGCAGCTTCCAGGCGCGCAGCTTCGGCGCGCTGGGTGTCCTGACGGGCCTGTTCCAGTCGAGCGGCTTCCTGCCGGAGCGCCTCCTGCCGTGCGGCGGCCAGGCGCTGGGCATCGGCACGGTCTGCCTCCTGCCGGGTGTCAGCCAGGCGCTCGGCCTCGCGGCGGGCTGCCTCGCCACGCTCGGCCTCGACCCGGGCAGCCTGCTGGCGTGCTGCTTCCTGGTCCGCTGCGGCCTGACGAACCGCCTCGACCTGTGCCGCAGCTGCGCGTGCGGCCTCCTGCCGGGCGCGCTCTGCCTGCACACGGGCAGCGGCCTGTCGTGTGGCTTCAGCCCGGTCTGCTTCCAGGCGGGCTGCTTCTGCACGTGCTGCTTCTGCCCGTGCCGCTTCTTTCTGAGCAGCCTCCACGCGCGCCGCCTCCAGGCGAGCCGCTTCCATCGCCAGGCGCTGCAGTCTGGCGGTGTCGACCTCTGGCGGTGGGGTGGGCGCTGATGCCGGCGGTATTGGCGATGGCGGAGATGCCAGCGGCGCGGGAGCCGACGCAGCGGGGGCCACCGCCAGTGCCACCCGTTCCTCGGCCGGCGGCGGCATGGCGATCACCACAGGCGCTGCGGGCTGCGCGGGCACCGGGGGTGGCGCAGGTGCTGCTTCGCCCGCCCGGTCGGGTTCCGGTGGCGCCGCAGCGTCGGTTGGACGGGCGGCGAGCTCGACTGCCGCCGCCGCCGCTGCCACCGGTGCGGCTGCCGCCGCCGGCGGTTCTGCGGCCAGCGGTTCTGCAGAAGGCGCTGGCGGCGTCTGCGGCACCGCGCCCTCCACCATCGCTGCACCAGCACCGGTGTCGGCCGGCCGGGTGGCTGGCTCGGTGGGCGGCGCGTCGGCAGGGGCCGGCGCAGCAGCCGCTGGCAGCAGCACCATGCGCAAGTCCGGCGCCTCACCGCGCCGCTGCTGCCAGGGCAGGCTGAAGCCCGGCATGCCGCTGCCGTCGCCGCCCACCTGCAAGCCCAGCAGCAGCGCATGCAGCAGCAGCGATACACCCAGGGCCAGCTTCAGCCGCCGGTTGTCGGGCCGGACCAGCCAGGCGCGGCCTGCCCGCACGGCCAGCAACCAGCGGGCCGGGACTGCCCCGGCAGCAGCCTCGATGTGAGGGGGATGGACCATGGGCAGCGGTGCCCGGCTGGGACGCGTCAGGCGCCCGGCTCGGCCGCAATCCACTGGCGCAGCAGCGCCAGGCCGTCCGACGGCAGGGGCAACTGCTCACGCTGGCACAGGAACAGCACCTGGTTGAGCAGCCGCTGCGCCAGGGTGTGCACATCGTCGGCGCCGCGGCCGAACACATGGCCGTTGAGCTGCATGCCGCGCAGCAGGAACACGACGTCGCGCAGCGACACGTCGATGGCCGGCGTGCGCACCAGGCAGGCGCTGCGCACCCGGCGGGCCGTCTCGGTGGGCTCGTAAGGGCGCTGGGCCAGGTCGGCGCACAGCGCATCCAGCACGGCGCGCACGGCCGGCGGTGGCAGCAGCGGCGCGCCGGTGAGCTGGCTGACTTCGCGCGCCAGCGGCAGCACGGCGGCATGGGCAGCCCAGGCTGGATCGGCGAGCGCCTCGGATGCATCGGCTGGGTCGCTGACCAGCGCGGCGGGCACGGTGTCGGTGGCGTCCTGCGGTGGCGCATCCTGCTCAGGTGGCATCGCATCGCCGTCGGGCGCGCTGGTCAGGCCGCTG
>JBBAPL010000060.1:0-29429 GCA_040400895.1 Aquabacterium sp. | reverse complement strand
GGCAACACCCGCGGCGGCGGCGCCATCACGCGCGCCCTGCGGGAGCTGGCGCTGGCCATTGCGCCGCAGGCGGCACCCGCGCGCAACGGCTGGCTCGCATCGCTGTGGCGCGGCGGTGCGCAGCGCCACAGCGAAGGAGCGAAATCATGAGCTTGAGAGAACGCCTGGGCACCGCGGTGGCCTTCCGCCCCGGACCCGACAACACCGAGGCGCCGCAGCAGTCACGCCGCGCCTACCAGGCCATGCAGATGCGCCTGCACCAGGCGGTGCTCGAACGCATCGACCTGGCCGCCATGGAGATCCTGCCGGTCGACGAGCTGAAGGACGCGCTGCGCACCATGGTCGAGCGCCTGCTGGCCGAGGAGAACCAGGCGCTCAACAGCGCCGAGCGCCGCAGCCTGGTGCGCGACATCCAGGACGAGATGCTGGGCCTGGGCCCGCTGGAGCCGCTGCTGGCCGACCCCAGCGTCTCCGACATCCTGGTCAACACCGCCAGCCAGGTGTACGTGGAGCGGCGCGGCCAGCTGGAGCTGACCGAGGTGGTCTTCGCCGACGACGACCACCTGATGAAGACCATCGACAAGATCGTCTCGCGGGTGGGCCGGCGCATCGACGAGTCCAGCCCGATGGTCGACGCCCGGCTGCCCGACGGGTCGCGGGTGAACGCCATCATCCCGCCGCTGGCCATCGACGGGCCGGTGCTGTCGATCCGCCGCTTCGCCACCACGCCGCTGCAGATGGCCAACCTGCTGGCCCACCAGTCGCTGTCCGAGGAGATGGCCACCTTCCTGGGGGCGCTGGCACAGGTCAAGGTGAACCTGGTGATCTCGGGCGGCACCGGCTCGGGCAAGACCACGCTGCTGAACATCCTCAGCAGCTACATCCCGGCGGGCGAACGCATCATCACCATCGAAGACGCGGCCGAGCTGCAGCTGCAGCAGCCGCACGTGGTGCGGCTGGAGACCCGGCCACCCAACATCGAAGGCCGCGGCGAAGTGGCGCAGCGCGCCCTGCTGCGCAACGCCCTGCGCATGCGGCCCGACCGCATCATCCTGGGCGAGACCCGCGGCGGCGAGGCGCTGGACATGCTGCAGGCGATGAACACCGGCCACGAAGGCTCGATGACGACCATCCACGCCAACACCGCGCGCGACGCGCTGACGCGGCTGGAAACCATGATCGCCATGGCCGGGGTCGACCTGCCGGCCAAGGCCGCGCGCGCGCAGGTGGCGTCGGCCATCGGCTGCATCGTGCAGGTCAACCGCCTGAGTGACGGCAGCCGCCGGGTGACCAGCGTGCAGGAGGTCAGCGGCCTGGAGGGCGACGTCATCACGCTGCAGGAGATCTTCAGCTTCAAGCAGACCGGCCTGACGGCCACCGGCACGGTGCAGGGCTACTTCGCCGCCAGCGGCGTGCGCCCGCGGGTGTGCGAGCTGCTGGCCAGCCGCGGCGTGCGCCTGCCCGACCTGCTGTTCCAACCGCTGCGGCGGCTGGTCTGAGAACCTGCGACCGGCCACCGCGCGACACCGGACCATGGACACCACCTTCGCATTGTTCACCCTGCTCGGCTTCCTGGCCGTGGTGCTGGCGCTCGAGGGCGCCTACAACCTGTGGGCCAGCCGGCGCAGCCCGCAGGCCCGGCGGCTGGCGCTGCGGCTGGCGCAACTGCGCGGCGACGCGCTGCCGGCCGTCAGCCTGGACCGGGCGCAGCAGCGGCGCCGGCTGCCCTGGCTGGAGGACCGGCTGGCCGGCCTGCAGATCGCCAAGCCGCTGGCGGGCTTCGTCGCCGCGTCGGCGCTGGGCGTCAGCGTGGCCGAGGTGCTGGCGCTGTCGGCCCTGCTGGCGGCCTGCGGCCTGCTGGGCGGCCTGGTGGCCGGTGTGCCGCTGGCCGGCGCCGTGGGCGGCCTGGCGCTGGCGGCGCTGCCCTGGTGGCGGGTGGCCCAGGCGCGCGCCGCCCGGCTGCGCCGCTTCGACGCCCAGTTCGCAGAGGCGCTCGACCTGATCGGGCGGGCGCTGCGTGCTGGCCACGCCCTGCCGGGCGCCATCCGGCTGTGCGGCGAGGAGATGGCCGAGCCGATCGGGCGCGAGTTCCGGCTGCTGTCCGACGAGATCAACTACGGCATGCCGGTGAACGACGCCCTGCTGAACCTGGCCCGGCGCATGCCGATCCCGGATGTGTCGTACTTCGTCGTCGCGGTGCTGATCCAGCGCGAGACCGGCGGCAACCTGGCCGAGGTGCTCGACCGCACCAGCGCCCTGGTGCGCCAGCGCCTGAAGCTGCGCGGCCAGGTGCGGGTGCTGTCGTCCGAGGGCCGGCTGTCGGCCACCATCCTCACCCTGCTGCCGTTCGGCATCGCCGGTGCGCTGCAGTTGGTCAGCCCCGGGTTCATGTCGCTGCTGTGGACCGACCCGGCCGGCCAGCAGGCCGCGGGCACCGCGCTGGGCATGATGGCCGTGGGCACGGTGTGGGTGCGGCGCGTCGTGCGCATCCGGGTCTGACACGCAGGAGCCCGCCATGGACATGACCCTGCTCGTTTTTCTCGGCGCCGTCTTCGTGCTGTCGGCAGCCGGCACGCTGGGGCTGCTGCACCTGGCCCGGCCTCGCCCCGAGCGCCAGCGCCTGCAACGCCTGGGCGGCGAAGCCGTCGACGACACGCCGCCGGGCCGCCGCTGGCTGCGGGTGGTCGAGCGCCTGACCCGCCCGCTGAGCAGCCTGGCCGAGCCCGACGAAGGGCTGGCCAGCTCGAACGTGCGCGCGCGCTTTGCCCACGCCGGCATCCGCAGCCCGTCGGCCCCGGCCAGCTTCTTCGGGCTGAAGACCCTGCTGACGCTGGCGCTGCCGCTGCTGGCGCTGCTGCTGGCCCTGTCGACCGGCACGCCGCTGACCGGCCAGGGCACGCTGGCCCAGTTGCTGGCGCTGGCCGCGCTGGGCTATTACGCGCCCAACATGGTGCTGTCGCGGCTGGTGCAGCGCCGTCAGCGCGAGATCTTCGACAGCTTCCCCGACGCGCTCGACCTGCTGACCGTCTGCGTCGAGGCCGGCCTGGGCATCGATGCCGCGCTGGCGCGGGTGGCCGACGACATCCAGATCCGCAGCCAGGCGCTGGCCGAGGAACTGCGGCTGGTCAACCTGGAGCTGCGCGCCGGCGGCGACCGCAGCCGCGCGCTGCGCAACCTGGCCAGCCGCACCGGGGTGGACGAGATCGACAGCTTCGTCACGCTGCTGGTGCAGGCCGAGCGCTTCGGCACCAGCATCGGCGAATCGTTGCGCATGCAGTCCGAGCTGATGCGCACACGCCGCCAGCAGCGCGCCGAGGAGGCTGCGGCCAAGGTCGGCCTGAAGCTGCTGTTCCCGCTGATCTTCTGCATCTTTCCGGCCTTGCTGGTGGTGCTGATGGGGCCGGCCATGATCCAGATGGTGCGCACGCTGTCGGGCATCAGCATCGGCACGCCCTGAGCCTGTTTGCCGCTGCCTGCAAGGCAGGTTTTCTTGGGGTGGCGGGTGCCTGCGTTGCAACGACACTCGCCGCACACGAGGAGACCACCATGACCCACACCCCCAAGCTGCCCGTCCTGTCTGCGCTGTCTGCGGCCGCCTGCCTCGCGCTGGCGGGCACGGCACTGGCCCAGCCCCTGCCCACCGCGGCGCCCGAGAGCGTGGGCTTCTCCAGCCAGCGGCTGCAGAACATCGACGCCTTCTTCGCCAGCGAGATCGAGCGCAAGCGCGTGCCCGGCGCGGTGGTGGCCATCGCGCGCAACGGCAAGCTGGTCTACTTCAAGGCCTTCGGCCAGGCCGACCCGGTGCAGGGCAAGCCGATGGGCACCGACACCATCTTCCAGCTGGCGTCGATGACCAAGATCCAGGCCGCCGTGGGCGCGCTGGCGCTCACCGAACAGGGCCGGCTGCCGCTCTACGGCCGGCTGTCCGACCACTTCCCGGCCTTCGGCACGGCCCAGGTCGGCGTGCCGTCGCCCGACGGCAAGTTCATCACCGAGGCCCTGAAGCGCCCCATCCTCGTCCACGACCTGTTCAGGCACACCTCCGGCATCCCCTACGGCGGCCGGCCCGACAGCGGCAGCCCGATCGTGGCGCTGTGGCCCAGCGGCGGTGCCGCATCGATGATGGGCACCGCCGCCCAGATGACCGAGCAGCTGGCCAAGCTGCCCCTGGTGCACCAGCCCGGCACGGTCTATGAATACGGGCTCTCGTTCGATGTGCTGGGCGCCGTGGTAGAGAAGATCACCGGCAAGACCCTGGGCGGCCACCTGTCGGAGACGGTGTGGCAGCCGCTGAAGATGACCGACAGCACCTTCCGGCCGACCGACGCGCAGATGGCGCGCGTGGCGCGGCCGTTCCCCAACAACCCGCTGGACGGCAAGCCGCAGTCGATCGCTGCGCTGGTGCGGCCGGCCACGTTCGACTGCGGTGGCGCATGCGCCTTCGGCACCATGGGTGACTACATCCGCTTCGGCCAGATGCTGCTCAACGGCGGCAGCCTCGACGGCGCGCAAGTGCTGAGCCCCGCCACGGTGCGGCTGATGACGAGCAACCACCTCGGCAGCGGCATCCAGAACCGTGTGGCCAACGTCGAGCCGCACCGCGCCGGCTACGGCTTCGGCCTGGGTGTGGCGGTGCGCATGGAGCCCGGGCTGGCCTCGGTGCCCGGCAGCCCGGGCGAGTACAGCTGGAACGGCGCCAACGGCACCGGCTTCTTCGCCGACCCGAAGGAGCAACTGGTGGTGGCCTTCGGCACCGCAGCGCCGGGCGAGTTGCGCAAGTACTACCGCGAGCAGGTGCAGGACCTGGTCTACGGGGCGATGAGCCGGTAACCCGGCGGCCCCGCCCTCAGGGCCCGGCGGCGATGCGCTGGGCCAGCTGCCACAACGCGCGGCGGTGGGCCACGGCCAGGGCGTCGGCATCGGCGCCGTCAGCCGGGGTGCTGAAGGCGGCCTCGCCCAGCTGCGGCGCGGTGGCGCCGGCGGGGTCGGCCAGGCTCCAGCGGGCCTGCAGGCGCACGCTGCGGCCGTCGGCGCCCACGTCCAGCGCGGTGATCTCCAGGCGCAGCTGGCGGGCCGGCCGCACGCCCGGGGGCAGCGGCGCGGCCCACAGCGGCGCGCCCAGCAGCTGGGCCAGGTCCTGCCGCAGCAGGCGCGGCACGGCATCGCGCAGCGGCTCGGCCCAGCGCGCGCCGCCCAGCGGCTGCAACCCGGCCTGGCCTTGGGGCACCAGCAGCGCGTCACGGTCCAGGTGGCCGGGCAGCAGCACCGGGGCCATCAGCTGCCAGGCCGGGCCGGGTGACGGGCGCGGCGCGGCGGACGCATCGGGCAGCTGCGCCGGCAGGCGCACCCACTGCAACGGCGGCAGCGGGCTGGCGCAGCCGGCGGCCAGGGCAGCGGCCAGCAACAGCGCCGGCCAGCGCGCCGCGGTGGGCACACGGCCGCTGTCGACCAGCGGCGGGGCAAGGGATGGACGGCGCATGGTGGCGGTGGCTTCCGGTGCGACAGACAGGGATCAGGGCGCGGCGCTGCGGCCACGCAGCAGGGCGTCGGGCTGGCGTTCCAGCAGCTCGCCCAGCTCACGCAGGGTGCGGGCGGCACGGGCGACATCCTGCAGCGCGCGGTCGGCATGCAGGCGCAGGGCGGAGTCGTCGGCGGCGGCCTCGCGCAGCGTGGCGGCCGCCTGGCCCAGCGCCTGCGCCGCCTGGCGCACGTCGGCCACCATCGGTTGCCCGGCCTGGGCCAGGGCCTGGGCCTGCGAGGCCGCCGCGCCCACCTGCTGCGCGGCGGCGCCCAACTGGCCGGTGGCCTGGGTGACGGCCGGCGCCAGGGTGGCCAGTGTGCGGCGGGTGTCGGCCAGCGTGGCCTCGGCGCTGCGGGCCAGCGGCGGCAGCTGCTGCTGCAGGGCCTGCGCCAGCTGCTGCAGCTGACTCGCGGCGTCGGCGCTGCGCCGCAGCAGCTGGCCCGCCTCGGGCCCGGCCAGCAGTTGCCGGGCCGATGCGGCCACCACCGCCATGTCGCGGCCGATCTGCGCCAGGTCCAGCCCTTCCAGCTGGGCCTGCAGGGTCTGCAGGCGGGTGGCCTCGGTGGGGATGGCGGGCAGCGCGCCAGCGGGCGCGGCCAAGGCCACGCTGCGGCCGGGCACCAGGTCCAGGTCGACGTACAGCAGGCCGGTCAGCAGGCTCTGGGTGGACAGGCGCGCCACCAGGCCGCGCTGCACCAGCAGCGGCAGCGCCGGCCCGTCGGCCGGGGCATCGGCGCCCAGCAGGTCGCGCAGCATGGCGCGGTCGAACTCGGCGGTCACCGGCATGGCCAGGCCGCCGCCAGCCGCCGGTGCCAGGCCCACGCCGGTGACCTGGCCCACCCGCACGCCGCGCAGCACCACCGGCGCGCCCACGTTCAGGCCGTAGACCGAGCGCTCGAAACGCATCACCGCGCGGTCGCGCGGGCTGAACCACTGGCCGCCCACCGCGGCGATGGCCAGCGCCAGCAGCACGATGCCGGCCAGCGCCAGCGCGCCCACGCGCAGCGCCGCGCCGCTCATCCGGCCGCCCCGCGCTGCAGGAACGCGCGCACCGCCGGCGGCCCGCTGTGCAGCAGGGTGTGCGGGGGGCCCAGCGCGGTCATGGTCATGGCATGGTCGTCGAGGAACAGGGCGCGGTCGGCCACCGCAAAGATGCTGGCGATCTCATGCGTGACCATCACCACCGTGGTGCCCAGATGGTGCCTGAGATTGAGCACCAGCTCGTCGAGCCGGGCCGTGTTCGGCGGGTCGAGCCCGGCGCCGGGCTCGTCTAGGAACAGCAGCGTCGGGTCGAGCGCCAGCGCGCGGGCCAGCGCGGCGCGCTTGCGCATGCCGCCCGACAGCGCCGCCGGCGCCAGATCGAAGGCGCCGTCCAGCCCCACCAGGGCCAGCTTGAAGCGGGCGCGGCGCTCGCATTCGGCCG
Source organism: Aquabacterium sp. (assembly GCA_040400895.1). GTDB lineage: Bacteria > Pseudomonadota > Gammaproteobacteria > Burkholderiales > Burkholderiaceae_C > Pseudaquabacterium. Next base: position 22,485 of record JBBAPL010000060.1, on the reverse strand, counting down.
CGTCCAGTGTGGTGAACAGCTGCAGCGGCAGCATCAGGTTGCGGCCCAGGCTCATCGAGCTCCACAGCGCGCCGGCCTGGAACATCACGCCGAAGCGGCGGCGCCGCGCGGCCTGCTGCTCGGGGCTGCCCGCGTGCAGGTCGTCGCCGTCGATCCGCACCGTGCCGGCGGCGGGCCGGTGCAGCCCGACCAGATGCCGCAGCAGGGTGCTCTTGCCGCAGCCGCTGGCGCCCATGATCACCAGCACCTCGCCGGGCTGCACATCGAAGTCCAGCCCCTGCTGCACTGTGCGGCCGCCGGCCTGGATGGCGAGGCCGCGCACCTGCACGCGGGGGACGGCGCTCGCTGACGACGTCATCGTCAGAACCCGAGGTTGGTGAAGACCATGGTGGTGCCGGTGGCCGCGGCCACCACCCACACCAGCGCCTTGACCACCGCCGCGGTGGTGGCCTGGCCCACCGCCTGGGCGCTGCGCCCGGCGTGCAGGCCCTCGCGGCAGCCGGCCAGCGCCACCAGGGCGACGTAGAGCATGCCCTTGAACAGGCCGATCCACAGGTGGGTGAAGTTCAGCGCACGCAGGCTCTGGTGCCAGTACTCGGCCGATGTCACGCCATAGGCCAGCACCGCGGGCGGCCAGCCGGCAGCCACGCCGGCCAGCGCGCCGCAGGCCATCAGCGCGGGCGCCATCAACAGCAGGGCCAGCAGGCGCGGCAGCACCAGGTGGGTGATGGGGTCGACACCCAGCACCCGCAGGGCGTCGATCTCCTCGCCGGCCTGCATGGTGGCCAGCTGGGCGGCAAAGGCCGCGCCGACCCGGCCGGCCAGGATCACCGCCGTCATCAGGCCCGCCAGCTCACGCACCATGCCCACCGCCACCACATCGGCCAGGTAGGCCTGGGCGCCGATGCGGCCGAGCTGGGCGCCGCCCATGTAGGCCAGCATCAGGCCCACCAGGCCGCAGGTCAGCAGCACGATGGGCAGCGACCGCGGGCCGGTCTCGTCCAGCTGCTGCAGCACGTCGGCCGCGCGCAGGCGGCTGCGCCCGCGCAGCAGGCGGCCCAGGGCCAGCAGCACCTCGCCGAAGAAGGCCACGGTGATGGCGGCCTGCGACACCCGCGGCGGCGCGCCCGGGCGGGCCGCCGGCGGCGGCGCCGCGCTGCCGGCATGCGCCAGCTGCAGCGCGGCGCGCAGGCCCGGCGGCAGGCCGTCCAGCGCCACCGGCACACCCTGCTGCTGCAGCGTGGCGCACAGCGCCCACAGCCGGGCCGCCAGGCCGCTGTCCCAGGCCAGCAAGCCGGCGGCGTCGAAGCCCACCGGCGTGTGCGGGCCCAGGCCGGCGGGCAGATCCGGCCAGGGCGCGGGGCCGGGGCCCCAGGCGCCGGCCAGTTGCAGCTGCCAACCCGCAGCGCCGCCGGCCCAGCCTGCCTGGGGCGGTGGCAGGGCGGTGGTGGCGGCGTGCGGCGCGGTGACCATGCCGGCATCATGCTTGAGCCGGCCAACCGCCGCCGCAGCTGGCCACCACAGGCACCTGTAAGCTCGACCGAACCGCGCCGACCAAGCCGCCTGCCCACCATGAGACACCGCATGCCGCAAAACCCCAGCCGCCGCCACCTGCTGCTGGCCGCGATCGCCCTGTCCGGCCTGCTGCCGCTGCCGGCGGCCGCCCAGACACTCGACCACAGCCATGCCGCCTGGACTGCGCTGCTGAAGAAGCATGTGCTGCTGCTGCGCGGCGGCCAGGCGTCGCAGCTGCGCTACGCCGGCATGGCCGCCGACCGCCCCGCGCTGAAGGCCTACCTGGCCAGCCTGTCGGCGGTGGAGGCGGCCAGCTTCGCCGGCTTCAGCAAGCCGCAGCAGATGGCTTTCCTGATCAACGCCTACAACGCCTTCACCGTGGAGCTGATCCTCGGCAAGTACCCGGACCTGAAGTCGATCAAGGACCTGGGCAGCCTGCTCAGCAGCCCCTGGAAGCCGAAGTGGATCGCGCTGCTGGGCCAGACGCTCAGCCTGGACGACATCGAGCACGGCCGCCTGCGCGAGCGCGGCCGCTACGAAGACCCGCGCATCCACTTCGCGGTCAACTGCGCCAGCATCGGCTGCCCGATGCTGCGAGAAGAGGCCTTCGTCGCTGACCGGCTGGACGCCCAGCTGGCCGAGCAGACCCGGCGCTTCCTGGCCGACCGCACCCGCAACCGCTGGGACGCCGGCCGCGGCCGGCTGGCGGTGTCGAAGATCTTCGACTGGTACGGCGACGACTTCAAGCTGGGCCACCAGGGCATCGCGTCGCTGCCGGCCTTCTTCGCCGCCCATGCCGACCTGCTGGCCGACGCCCCGGCCGACCGGACGCGCATCCGCGACCCGCAGGTGGCCATCGGCTTCCTCGACTACGACTGGGCGCTGAACGACGCAGCCACGCGATGACGCGGTTGCTGCTGGTCGGCGCCGGCCATGCCCATGCCCAGGTGCTGCGCAGCTGGGCGCAGCAGCCGGTGCCGGGCGTGGATCTGGTGGTGGTGTCGCCCAGCGCGCTGGCGCCCTATTCCGGCATGGTGCCGGGCTGGCTGGCCGGCACCTATGGCTTTGCCGACATCTGCATCGACTTTGCCGCGCTGTGCCGGGCCGCCGGCGCGCAGTGGCTGACCGACACACTGGTGGCGCTGGACGCCGACGCGCGCCGCGCCACGCTGGCGTCGGGCCGGGTGCTGGGCTACGACCTGCTGTCGCTGAACACCGGCTCCACCCTGCTGCCGCCCGACGACCTGGGTGTGCCGGTGCTGCCCCTGCGGCCGCTGGGTGACTTGCACGCGGCCTGGCAAGCGGTGCTGGCCCGCCAGTCAGCCGACACCAGCACCCGCCCGCTGCGGCTGATGGCCGTGGGCGGTGGCGCGGCGGGCTTCGAAGCGCTGCTGGCCGCGCGCGCCCGGCTGCAGGCCCTGCGCCCGCAGCGGCCGGTGCAGATCAGCCTGGTCTCACGCGGGACGGCCCTACTGCCGGGCCTGGCAAGCGGCGCGGTGCGGGCCGCGCAGCGGGTGCTGGCCCGGGCCGGCGCCCGGGTGCAGCTGGGCACGGCCTGCACGCCGGCCCTGGCCGCCGGGCAAGACCTGCTGCTGTGGGCCACCGGCGCCCAGGCCCATGCCTGGCAGCGCGATGCTGGCCGGCGCGGCGGCCTGGTGGTGGACGCCGCGGGCTTCATCCGTGTGGACGCGCAGCTGCGCTCGGTCTCGCACCCGCAGGTGTGGGCGGTGGGCGACTGCGCTGCCTTTGCCCCGGCGCTGCCCAAGGCCGGCGTGTTCGCGGTGCGCCAGGGGCCGGTGCTGACGGACCAGTTGCGCGCCGCGGCCGGCGGGTCCGCCCGGTCGGAGGCCTACACGCCGCAGCGGCGGTTTCTGGTGCTGCTGGCCACCGGCGACGGCCGCGCCATCGCCAGCCGCGGCAGGCTGTGGGCCAGCGGCCGCTGGGTCTGGCGCTGGAAGGACCGCATCGACCGCGGCTTCCTGGCCGGGTTCGGCGCTGACCTTCCGCGCTGACCATCGGCGATGATCGACCACCTGTCCGCAGCAGCCCACCTGCAACTGCCCACCATGCCATTCATCCCTGCCAGCCTGCCACCCAGCCAACCTTCGCCCGAAGCCTGGTGCTTCGCCTTCGTGCAACGTGATCTGCTGCTGCCCGCCGGCGAGCCGCTGGCCGGCCCGGTCGGCGGGCTGGCCCTGGCTGCGCTGCTGGGCGGCGCCGCGGCGCGCCAGTACCTGGGCACGCTGGCCGGCGCCGACTGCTGGGCCCTGGACCTGCCCGAGCCGCCGCCCGGCTGGGAGCCGCGGCCGCTGCGCGCCGCGATGATGGCGCTGGACCCGCGCCTGAGCGCCCTGGCCGGCCGCGCCGCGCAGGTGCTGGAATGGGACCGCAGCCACCGCTTCTGCGGCGTGTGCGGCACGCCCACCAACTTGCAGCCCGGCGAGCGCGCCCGCGTCTGCCCGGCCTGCCGGCACAGCAGCTACCCGCGGCTGAGCCCGTCGATGATGGCCTTGGTGTGGCGCCCGGGTGAACTGCTGCTGGCCCGGTCGCCCCACTTCGCCCGCGGCATGTACAGCGCGCTGGCCGGCTTTGTGGAAGCGGGCGAATCGCTGGAGGAATGCGTGCACCGCGAGGTGGCCGAGGAAGTGGCGGTGACGGTCGACCAGCTGCACTACCACGGCAGCCAGAGCTGGCCTTTTCCGCACAGCCTGATGGTGGCCTTCACTGCCCGCTGGACGGGTGGCGACATCGTGCCGCAGGCCGGCGAGATCGAGGACGCGCAATGGTTCCCGCTGGACGCGCTGCCCAACATCCCGCCGCGCTTCTCGATCGCCGGGCACCTGATCCGCGACACCATCGCGGCGATGCAGGCGGGCGCGATCGGCTGATCAGCCGGCGCGCGGAAGCGCCGCCAGGTCGGGTCGGCGCCGCCTTCAGACCGGACCGGCTGCGCCTGCGGGCGCCGTCAGCAGGAAGTGCCCACGCGCCACGATGATCGGCGTGTCGGGGTGGCTCTGCCAACAACGCACCTGCACCAGGGCCACGCGGGCGCCCACGCGCACCAGGTCGCAGGCGGCGAAGGTCTCCATCGGTCGACCGGCGCGCAGGTAGTCGACCGAGAAATCGATGCCCTTGGGCAACTTGGCGCCGCCCAGGGCCTGCGCCAGGTGCAGCAGCGCGGCCGTCTCGGCGAAGCCGGCCACCACGCCGCCGTGCAGCGCCGGCAGGGACGGGTTGCCGATCAGCTTGTCCTGGTGGGGCATGCGGAACAGCGGCGCGTCGGCCCCTGGCGCCATGCGAATGCCCAGGTACTCGACATACGGGATCACCTGGCCGGGCAGCACCGGCAGGCTGTCGGCGGGCGGCTGCCAGCTGGAGGCGCCGGCAGCGGGCGGTGCGGCGGGCGCCGGCGCGGCGGCGTCACCCGGCTTGGGCCGCGGCGTGCCGGCCGGCGTGGACAGCATGAAGGTGGCCTGGGCGGTGGCAATCGGCTGGCTGCGGTCGGCCTGCCAGACCTCGGCCCGCACGAAGGCCACACTGCGGGTGACGCGGTAGCAGTGCGCCTCACAGTGCACATCGTGCGTGGGGCCGGCCGGGCGCAGGTAGTCCATGCGCAGGTCGAGCGTGGCGTAGGGCACCCGCTTGTCCAGCGCCGCCCCCACTGCCAGGCCGCAGGCCGAATCGGCCAGCACCGTCAGCGGGCCGGGGTGCAGCACCTGGCGGCCCGGGTCGCCCACCCAGTCAGGCCGGGCGGGCAGCACCATGGTGCCGCGGCCCTCGGACAGCGCGGTGACGGCCATGCCGGCATCACGCATGTGCGGTGTGCGGGCCACGTACTTGCGGGTCAGGTCGTCGAGCACGGGGTGCATGGGTGTGTGGGCTCCAGCAAAAAGCCCCGCCAATCGGGGACTGGAGGGGCTTGAGGGCGAAACAACGTACTTGGTGGGCGGTGCAAGTTTCGAACTTGCGACCCCTGCCGTGTGAAGGCAGTGCTCTACCGCTGAGCTAACCGCCCGGGATTGGGGGGACTGCTTCCCGGTTGCCACCCGTCGGTGTCTGATGACAAGCCGACGATTATGCCACAGCCAATCAGGCCGCCACCGTGCGCCACACCGTCTTGCCGCCGCTGGCCTTGTCCAGGTCGGCCAGCACCGCGGCGTGCGCGGCGATGTCATCGGCATCCGGGGCGATCACCGGCAGGCTGAAGCCCGACAGGTCCAGCGGCGGCACCGCCAGCGCCTGACCAGTGCGGTCGTCGTCGCCGGCCTGGATCACCAGCGAGTCCTGGCCCCGGGTCAGGCGGATGTAGACCTCGGCCAGCAGGCCGGCGTCGAGCAGCGCGCCGTGGAAGGTGCGGTGCGCGTTGTCCACCTCCAGCCGTTTGCACAGCGCGTCCAGGCTGTTGGCCTTGCCGGGGAACATCTCGCGCGCCATGAGCAGGGTGTCGGTCACCTTGGCGGCCACGGTGTGGAATGGTGTCCGGCCCAGGCGCTTCAGCTCGCCATTGAGAAAGCCCACGTCGAAGGCGGCGTTGTGGATCACCACGTCGGCACCGGCCAGGAAGCCCAGGATGTCGTCGGCCACGGCGGCGAACTTGGGTTTGTCGGCCAGGAATGCGTCGGTCAGCCCGTGCACCTTGATGGCTTCCTCATTGCCCTTGCGCTCGGGGTTCAGGTAGACGTGGCGGGTCTCGCCGGTCAACCGGCGGTTCACCATCTCGATGCAGCCGATCTCGACGATGCGGTCGCCGCTCTCGGGGTTCAGGCCGGTGGTTTCGGTGTCGAGGAAGATCTGTCGGGTCACGGTGTCTCCAGGTTCAGCCCAGCCGCGGGGCCTGGCGGCCGGCCCAGGCCCACAGCGCGGCGCCGGCGGCGATCATCGGCAGGCACAGCCATTGGCCCATGCTCAGGCCCAGCGCCAGCGGGCCCAGGAAGCTGTCGGGCTCGCGGAAGTATTCAGCCGTGCAGCGCAGCAGCCCATAGCCCACCAGGAAGGCGCCCGACACCTGGCCAGTCGCGCGCGGCCGGCGTGCATACAGCCACAGCAGCACGAACAGCAGCAACCCTTCCAGCAGAAACTGGTAGATCTGCGACGGGTGGCGCGGGATGGCGGTGCCCGACTGCGGGAACACCATCGCCCAGGGCAGGCTGGGGTCGGCCGGGCGGCCCCACAGCTCGCCGTTGATGAAGTTGCCGACGCGCCCGCTGGCCAGGCCGGTGGGCACGCAGGGGGCGATCAGATCGGTCACCTCCAGCCAGCGGCGGCCGCGGCTGCGGGCATACAGCACCATCGCGATGATCACGCCCAGCATGCCGCCGTGGAACGACATGCCGCCCTTCCACACCATCAGGATCTCGAGCGGGTTGGCCAGGTACTGGCCGGGCTTGTAGAACAGCGCGTAGCCGATGCGCCCGCCCAGCACCACGCCCAGCACGCCCCAGAACAGCAGGTCTTCCACATCGCGCCGGGTCCAGCCGGCGTTGGCGTACTGGGGCTGGCGCGCACGCAAACTGGCCAGCAGCATGAACAGGCCGAAGGCGACCAGGTAGGTGAGGCCATACCAGTGGATCTGCACCGGGCCCAGGGACAGCGCCACCGGGTCGAACTGGGGATGCTGCAGCATCGTGGGAATGTCCTGTCTGTGCTTCAGCCGCCGGACAGGGGTTGCACCGGCGCGAAGGCCCCGATTGTCGCCGCGCCAGACCGCGCGGCCTGGCCTTGCACGTGGGCCACGAAGCGTTGCACCACGGGCGGTGCGTTGTCGCGCCAGACCAGGCTGGTCTGGCAGTGCAGCGCGGCATCGGCCACCGGGCGGTACACCACGCCCGGACGCTGCAGCCGGGTGACGGCCTCGGGCACCCAGGCCAGGCCCATGCCGGCCGACACCAGATTGACGATGGTCTGCATCTGGATGGCCTCCTGCGCGATCCGCGGCGTGGCGCCCTGGGCGCGGTAGGCCGCCAGCACTGCGTCGTACAACGACGGCGCGATCTGGCGCGGAAAGATCACCAGCGGCTCGGCCGCCACGTCGGCCAGCCGCAGCAGCGGGCGGGCGGCCGCCGGGTGGCTGGCGGGCAGGGCCATCACCAGCGGCTCGGTCAATGCGGCCCAGGCGGCAAAGCCCGGCGGCACCGCGCCGGGAGCATGCAGGATGAAGCCCGTGTCGATCTCGTCAGCGTCAAAGGCGGCGAGCTGCACGTCCAGCGTGGCCTCGCGCAGCTGCAGCGCCACGTCCGGGTGCGCGGCGCGGAAGCTGCGCAGCCACTCCGGCAACGGCCCGTAGGCCACGCTGGACACGAAGGCCAGCCGCAGCTGCCCGGCCAGGCCGGCGGCGGCGGCCTGGGCCACCTGCGGCAGGGCGTCGGCCGCGGCCAGCAGGCGGCGCACCGCCGGCAGCAGCGCCAGGCCGGCGGGCGTCAGCGCCACGCTGCGCCGGGTGCGGGCGAACAGCGGCACGCCCAGGCTGCGCTCCAGCCCCTGGATGGCCTGGGTCAGCGGCGGCTGGGTCATGTGCAGGCGCACGGCGGCCCGGCCGAAGTGCAATTCTTCGGCCAGGACCACAAACTGACGCCACACCCGCAACTCGGTCATTGATATGCACCACCCGCAGTTTTGGCACCCACAAATCGATTGGACACCGATTGTGCGTGCCGCTTACCCTCTGCGTTCTCGATCGACCCCCCCTGCTTGGAGACACCATGGCCATCAACCGCCGCAGCAAGAACATCACCGAAGGCGTGGCCCGCGCGCCCAACCGCAGCATGTACTACGCCATGGGCTACACCGATGGCGACTTCGGCAAGCCGATGATCGGCGTGGCCAACGGCCACAGCACCATCACCCCCTGCAACAGCGGCCTGCAGCGCCTGGCGGACGCCGCGGTGATCGGCCTGAAGGAGGCCGGCGCCAACCCGCAGGTCTTCGGCACGCCCACCATCAGCGACGGCATGGCCATGGGCACCGAGGGCATGAAGTACAGCCTGGTCTCGCGCGAGGTGATCAGTGACTGCGTGGAGACCTGCGTCGGCGGCCAGTGGATGGACGGCGTGCTGGTGATCGGCGGCTGCGACAAGAACATGCCGGGCGGCATGATGGGCATGCTGCGCGCCAATGTGCCGGCCATCTACGTCTATGGCGGCACCATCCTGCCGGGCAAGTACAAGGGCCAGGACCTGAACATCGTCAGCGTGTTCGAGGCGGTGGGTCAGTTCTCGGCCGGCAACATGACCGAAGAGGACTTCTGCCAGATCGAGCGCCGCGCCATCCCGGGCAGCGGCAGCTGTGGCGGCATGTACACCGCCAACACCATGTCCTCCTCGTTCGAGGCGCTGGGGTTGAGCCTGCCCTACGCCAGCACCCAGGCCAATGTGGAAGACGAGATCGTCGAGACCACCCGCACGGCGGCCAAGGTGCTGGTCGAGGCGGTGAAGGCCGACCTGAAGCCGCGCGACATCGTCACCAAGCAGGCCATCGAGAACGCGGTGGCGGTGATCATGGCCACCGGCGGCAGCACCAACGCGGTGCTGCACTTCCTGGCCATCGCCCATGCCGCCGAGGTGGACTGGACGATCGACGACTTCGAGCGCATCCGCCGCAAGACCCCGGTGTTGTGTGATCTGAAGCCCAGCGGCCAGTACCTGGCCATCGACCTGCACCATGCCGGCGGCATCCCGGCGGTGATGAAGGAAATGCTCAAGCACGGCCTGCTGCACGGCGACTGCATGACGATCACCGGCAAGACCGTGGCACAGAACCTGGCTGACGTGCCCGACCTGTCGCCCGACCAGAAGGTGATCCGCCCGGTCAGCAACCCGATCTACGCCGAAGGCCACCTGGCCATCCTGAAGGGCAACCTGTCACCCGAAGGCTGCGTGGCCAAGATCACCGGCCTGAAGAACCCGGTGATCACCGGGCCGGCGCGGGTGTTCGACGACGAGCAGAGCGCGCTGGCCGCCATCATGGCCAAGCAGATCGTCGCCGGCGACGTGATGGTGCTGCGCTACCTGGGCCCCAAGGGCGGCCCGGGCATGCCCGAGATGCTGGCGCCCACCGGCGCGCTGATCGGCCAGGGCCTGGGCGAGAGCGTGGGCCTGATCACCGACGGCCGCTTCTCCGGCGGCACCTGGGGCATGGTGGTGGGCCACGTGGCGCCTGAAGCAGCCGAGGGCGGGCTGATCGCGCTGATCCAGGAAGGCGATGCGATCACCATCGACGCGCACCAACTGCTGCTGCAGTTGAACGTCGACGACGCCGAGATCGCCCGCCGCCGCGCGCTGTGGAAGAAGCCGGCGCCGCGCTACACCCGCGGCGTGCTGGCCAAGTTTGCCCACAACGCCAGCAGCGCCAGTTCAGGCGCGGTGCTCGACAAGTTCTGACCCGCCGGCGACCAGACCGCCGTCAGTTGTTGCTGCGGTCAGACCGTTCCGGTTTGGCCGGGCGGCTGGCCGACGGCGGTCGCATGCCCAGGGAGGCGAACTGCGCCTCGCGGCGGTCGGCGGCACGCTTGTCCTCACGCTCCATCGCCTGGCGCTGGGTGATGCCGACGGCGTCGGCGACCTTCCACCACACAGCCGCCAGGGCAAACGGTGCCAGCACCAGCCACCACGACCAGCCCGCCACAAAGCCCACGCCGGCCAGCTTCAGCCCCACCATCAACAAGCCCAGCAACACCAGCCACATGCCTTGGTCCCCCCGCCTGGCCCGGTGGGCGGCAGCGGAAGGCTGTCAACCACGGCGGGCTAAACTTCATTGAAGACACTGTAGTCCAGCCGATCCTGGCTGTGGCCCCTGAAAGGACCCCATGAAGACGTTTGTCTCGCAAGTGCTTGCCGGTGCCGCCCTGGCAGCCATGCTGGCCAGCCCAGCCCTGGCGAGCATGGAACTGGCGCAGAAGAAGAGTTGCATGGCCTGCCACGCCGCCGACAAGAAGCTGGTGGGTCCCGCCTACAAGGAAGTGGCCGCCAAATACGCCGGCCAGAAGGACGCCGCGGCCCAACTGGCCGAGCGCATCCAGAAGGGCAGCGTGCCGGGCAAGGGCAACTGGGGCGCCATCCCGATGCCGGCCAACCCGCAAGTCAGCGCCGACGAAGCCAAGCAACTGGCCGCCTGGGTGTTGACCGTCAAGTGAGCTGACCACAAACGCACATCCTGGCCCGTCACGTGCGGGCTTTTCTCCGTCTGGGCCTGACAGCGCTGCGGTATCGTCTGCGCCGATGCAGGAGCCACAGCGTTGCGTGATCGACATTGAAGCCTCCGGCTTCGGCCGCCACAGCTACCCGATCGAGATCGGCTATGTGCGTGACGACGGCCTGGCGTGGTGCAGCCTGGTGCACCCGGCCGACCACTGGCAGCACTGGGACGAACAGGCCGAGCGGGTGCATGGCATCGCCCGGCCGATGCTGCTGCAGCACGGCCGCGCGGCGGCCGAGGTGGCCCGACACCTGAACGACGACCTGGCCGGCCGCACCGTCTACTGCGACGGCTGGGCCCACGACTACGCCTGGCTGGGCCTGCTGTTCGAGGAAGCCGGCCTGGTACCGCGATTCAAGCTCGAATCGGTGAACCGCCTGCTTGACGATGCCCGCCTGGCCCGGCTGGACACCGAGCGCCAGCAGGCCTTCGCCGCCCTGGGCATCGGCCGGCACCGCGCCAGCAGCGATGCACGCGCGCTGCAGTGGGCGCTGGAGCGGCTGGCCGCCTGAACCTGACCCGCGCGGGTCCGGCCGCAGCGCGCTGGCAGCCGGTGCTGTCTGGACTCCGGCATCGACCGCGCGCTGGGCTTCCAGGCCCTGCGGCACAGCGGCTGCCGCGACCGGCTGGTGATGTCGCCGGGGAAGCGCCCGTTGGCCGGAGACAGCCGGCTGATCTGCTCGGCCACGCTCCAGACCACATGGCTCAGATTTCTGGAAGGGGAAGGTCGGCTCGCGGTCGGGGCTGGAACCCAATCAGCGCCTGTGGATGGATGGGCAGCGCGGCCAGGCCGGCAACGCCCCTCAGCACGCCGAAGAAGGTCGGAAACAATGCCACGCAAACCAGCGGCCACCGCCCGGTGAGCGCCGTCACCGCCAGCACCGCCACGGTGATGGCCACGGTGGCGTTCAGCCGGGCTTCGGAAAGCGCCTGCGCCGCTTTGGCGGCGTGCCTGGCACGGGCCTGCTCGGCTGTGCTTGTTGCAGTCTCCTGCAGGTCCTGGGAGTCGATGGCCATGGTCGAGGGGCCGCACGCTGGAAGCCGCGGAAGCCGGCCGTGTCGCGCAGCCGCCGGTCCCGTCGGGGATGCCGCAGGCCCCGGCCTTGCGCAGTCTGAGCTTGCGGGGGGCGTGCGCCCCGCTGACCCGGCCCTGTGCAGGCCGCGGCCACAACGCTGCGCGCACCTGCGCACGTCGCACAGTTGTCAAACGGGCACGCTACATTCGCCGCTCCCAAGGTGCTGAATGCTTGTTCCTTGCTGAATTTCCCCCGATGGCCGGCGCTGCTGCTGGCGTGCGTGCTTGCTGGTGGTGCCCGCTCTGCCGCAGCCGCTGAAGAACCACAGACCCTGCGCTTTGCCGACTTCTTTGCCCAGCCCATCGGCGCCCGCGGGCCTCAGCTCAGCGCGGCGCTGCTGGCGGCGCACAACCAGCGGGCCCGCCTCACGGGCTACATGGTGACCCAGGAGCGCCCGCGCCCGGGTCGCTTCTTCCTGGTGCCGCGGCCGCTGATCATGAGCGAGCATGCCGACGGCGAGGCCGACGACCTGCCGCCCTCCACGGTGCTGGTCATCATGCCGGCTGCCGAGCGTGACCTGGTCCTGCCGCCCAGCCGGGGCTTGCTGCAGCTGACCGGCCTGCTGCAGGTCGGCCGGCAGGAGCACGACGATGGCCGCATCAGCTGGGTCCGTCTGTTGCTGGAACCCCGCTCGGGCAGCACCGCCGCCGACACCACCCGATCCACCCCCACCCTGGCCGCCACACCATGATCCATCACACCCGAACCGCCTTGCGTGGGCTCACGCTGCTCACGCTGGCCTTGCTCTGCCTGGCGGGACAGGCCGCGCCAGTTGTCACGCGGCTCACGCCGCCCAGTGAGTTGTTCAGCAGCGGCAACCCCGGGCCCGTGGTCGCGCGCTTCCTGCCTGGACAACGCTTCGACCTGCAGGCCACGGTGCGGCCGGACGAAGCGGGCAAGACCATCACCGCGGCGCGTTTCGAGATCGACGGCAAGCCGGTCGCCACCGCCGCCACCCTGCGCGATTGCGCCAGCGGCTGCGCCAAGTCCTTGCCCGCGAATGCCGCCATCGCGACGGTGCGCGCGGTGGAAGTCATGAAGGCTGGTGTGCACGAAGTCACCGTCACGGCCATCCAGAGCGACGGCCAGACCGTGCGTGCGCGTGGCAACTTCGAGGTGGTGCCTTTCCAGACCGGCGGCGCCAAGGTGAAGAACATCATCATCCTGTTGGGCGACGGCATGGGCGCAGCCCAGCGCACCGCGGCACGCATCGTGCGCGGAGGGTACGCCCAGGGCAAGGTGATCGAGCCCCTGGCCATGGACACCTTCCCGGTCACCGCCCTGGTCAAGACCGCGTCCTTGAACTCCGTGGTGACCGATTCCTCGCCCGGCATGACGGCCTATGTGAGCGGCAACAAGAACAACAACAATGAGGAAGGCGTGTTCCCCGACGACACGGTCGACCCCTTCGACAACCCGCGCATCGAATACCTCAGCGAATACCTGCACCGCACCCAGGGCAAGGCACTGGGCATCGTCACGACCGCCGACGTCTTCGACGCCACGCCCGCCGGCAACGCGGTGCACACCAGCAACCGGGGTGCCGGCACCGGCATCGTCGACCAGTTCCTGGACGACCGCGGCCTCACCGGGCTGAAGGTGCTGATGGGCGGCGGCCGCAAGTGGTTCCTGCCGGCCAGCGAGGCCGGTTCCGCGCGCAGCGAGCGCAACGACTACGCCTTCTCGTCCACCGACCCGCACACGGCCGAGATCGTCAAGCGCTGGGGCGCTGCCCCGGGCGCCATCGACAACGGCCGCGACCTGATCGCTGACTTCCAGAAAGCCGGTTTCCGCTACGCGCCCACCAAGTCGGCGCTGGACGCCGTCGATGCGCGTGATGGCCAGCCGCTGCTGGGGCTGTTCTCGCTGTCCAACATGAACGTGGCGCTGGACAAGATCGACGGCCGGCGCAGCAAGACAGCGGGCGCCAGCGGCAGCGTCGTCGACGATTACGGTTTCCCCGACCAGCCCATGCTGGATGAGATGGCCGCCAAGGCGTTGGCGGTGCTCGAACGCCAGCCCAAGGGCTTCGTGCTGATGATCGAAGGCGCGTCCATCGACAAGCAGGCCCATGCCATGGACACCGAGCACTGGATGCTCGACACGATCGAATTCGACCGCGCCGTGAAGCTGGCACGGGACTTCGCCGACAAGCGTGGCGACACCCTGGTCATCGTCACCGCCGACCACGAATGCGCGGGCGCGGCGCTGATCGGCGGCTCTCGCCTGACCGACCTCAAGCTGCAGGAACAATTGGCCAAGGGCGGCAAGGAAAATGTGCGCGACCCTGTCGTCGGCGTCTATGAATCGGCCGGATTCCCCCGCTACCGGATCGCTGCCGACGGCTACCCCGAGACCACCAACACCGACTACCGGTTGCTGGTGGGTTATGGCGCCAATGCCGACCGCTACGAGGCCTGGCGGACCCAGCCCAAGCCGCTGCAGGACGGCCAGCAGCCCTTCGTCAAGAAAGAGCCGCTGTCGACCTACCCGGCCACGCCATTTGCGCGCAACCTCGCGGCCAACTTCCTGGTCACCGGCCAGGTCCCGGGCGACAGCGCGGCGCACACCGCCACGGACATCCCGCTGTCGGCTTTCGGCCCGGGGGCCTGGTCCTTTGGCGGGGTGATGGACAACACCGACGTCTTCTTCAGGCTGGCCCAGGCCGCCACGCGCGGCGTGGTCTACCCTGCCGGCCTGCGTGCCGCGCCGCCCAGGCGCTGAGCAGCCAGGTCCTGCCCAGCCGCTCGAGCCGGATCGTCACCTGAACGGGCGATGACGGCAGTGCGGGCCAGGGCGACGGCTCGCGCGGGTTCCAGGACCGCCTGCGCGCGCAGGCCAGGGGATGCGGTCGGCGAACTCGACGCCTGTCTTGCGCCAGTCCGGCACCAGCGCGCAGCCGACTAACCTGTGGTGTCAGGCCGTCGCCGGCTCATTGGCGTCCAGGCCCAGGAATTTGTCCTCGATGAATTCCTTCTCCACCGTCAGCCGCTGCATCTGCGCTTGCTGACGGGCATGGTCGGCCTGGAGCTGCTCGTGGGTGCGCCGCAGTTCGGCCAGTTCGTCGTCGAGCTCCCGGGCGCGTTCTGCCGCCAGCAGCGCCAACTGGGCCTGCTTGTCGGCGTCGTCGCGCGCCATGTCACCTTCGGCACGCGCCTGCTCCGTGGCAGCTTCTGCGGCGCCCGCGCGGTGGCTGGCCTCCCGGGCCTCGTTGCGAAGCCGCGCCGCCAGTTGCTGCTGCCCGGACAGGGCCGATTGCAGACTCTCGATCTCCCGGTCTGCCGCTTGCTGCGCGCGCTGCACCGACCGCAGACTGTTGATCTGTTCACGCAGATCGCCCACCCGGCTGACCAGGCGCGCGTTCTCGCTCATCAGCGTTTCACTCTGGGCCATCACCTGCTCCAGCTCCTGGCGGTGGTTGTCAGCCCAGGTGCCGGCGCCGCCTGGCATCACCTGGTTCAGGGAATCGAGCAGGCGGCGCAGGTCCTGGTGCAGTTGGGGGTCGATCAGTTCACCGCTGGCGGCCAGGTCGGTCAGGGTGGCCTGCAAAGACTGGCGCAACTGGCCATCCATGTCCGACAGCGTGTCTGCCGTGGCCCGCAGCATGGCCGATGACTGGCGCTCGGCACTGGCCATGCGCTCGATCAGGCGGTCCACGCCACTGCCCAGGCCGCGCAACCCGCGCCCGGTCTCGGCCAGATCCTGCGTCGCGGCCGTGAGCCGGGCCTGCATCAGCTCGGTCGACTGGTGCACGTGGTAGACCACCCACGCCAGGCCGGCAATCACCAGCACATTGCTGACGAAGACGAAGGCGACGGCCAGAGCCTGGGAAGTGTCCATGGGCCGGTTTGCAGTGTGGTGGGCAGAGGCGTGTGCTGCGCGGCAGGTCAGACGGCCAGGAACGAGAGCCGACCTTCGCCGTAGCCGGGCACCGAGATCCGGCTGTCCACCCGCCACTGGCTGCGGCTGAGCAGTTCTGACAGCATGGGCAGCGACTGCGGCACCATGCTGACCTTGCCCAGCACCAGCCCCTGGGGCGACACCCCCTTCATCAGCCCGCCGGCCTCTTGCAGGAAGCGTGAACTCAACTCGACCATGCGCGCCGTCGGCTGGCCGCTGGCGATGGCCGGGCGCACCGCGGCGGGCATCATGCCGGCGGCGCCGCCGCCGATGATGCACACCGCGCGCGTGTCCAGCACGGCCACCGCCGCCAGCGGCCGGCCCGGGCCGCTGTAGACCGCCAACATGTTCTGGTCTGTCAGCTCGCGCAACGCCAGGCCGTCATGTTCGATCAGGCGGAAGGGAATCTCGCCCATGTTCCGCTTGATCAGGGCCTGGAGTGCGTCGTTGGCGATCAGTGCAAGCTGCTGCACGGGTGCGTCGGTGGCGGCCGGCATGTCGGCCATTGCAGCCTCGCCCGCAGCCGCAGCGTCAGCGGCAGGCACCGGCAGCACCTGCGTCACCTCGCCGACCAGGTCGCTGTCACGGAACGGCTTGTGCAGGATGAACGCGGCGCCATTGCGGCGCGCCTCGTCCAGCAGCGCCGGCGTGGTCTCTGTGGTGATGAAGCCCACCTTCAATTGCCCGTGGCCGTTCTGGCGCAGCATCTGGAACATCTCCAGCCCCGACATCTCGGGCATGTGCCAGTCCGACAGCACGAGATGCGGCCGGAAGCTGTCGACGGCGCGCAGTGCCTGCTCGCCATTGGATGCCACCTGCAGCTGCAATGCCGGGTAGCCGATGCGCTCGATCACGCGCCGGACGATGGCCTGGATGGCCCGGCTGTCATCGACGATCAGGATGCGGGTCTCACCTGAGACTTCTGGGGCTGTGGTGGTCATGTCGACTCGTGGACAACGGGAGACGAGGGCGGAAGATCGAACAACGTCAACACGACGTGGATCGTGGATTCATCGTTGGTGGGGCGCCCGACGAAGCAGGCACGCACGCGGGCTGTGCCGCGAATGTCGGCGTACTGCTGCTGGGACAACGCCTGCGGCAGCCCGATGCGCAACTGGCCGGGGTCGGCACTGTTGGCGATGACGCTGCCGGCCAGCACGTTGCAGGCCTCCTGGCCAGCGTCGCGGACATCGTCGGCACTGACATCGCCGGCGGGTGCGTCGAACATGTGGCGCGCCAGCGCCACGGCATCGTCTTGCCGGATCAGGCAACCCACCAGCAGGGAGGGCAGATCGCCCTGCGACCGCAGCGCCACCGTCAACGCCAACGCGGGGTCGACGATCGGGCTGACCCCCTCTGACAACGCTTCAAAGTGCCAGCGGGCACCATGGACGAAGGTCCAGGCATCGACGATGTGGGATGGCAGCGGAGAGGGCGTCAACTGGGGCCTCGGCAAGGGTCGCGGCGCGCGATGACGCGTTTTCGGCAACCCAGTCCAAACCTGAACCCCAAAGCGAAAGACAGCGCGCGAACATTGCGGCGGGTGCCCCGGCAGGCGCAGCCCGCCGACCTGCCAGGGGACCGATCAGTGGTTGTCGCCCAGCTGATCGAGGATCGCCGGGTTTTCCAAGGTCGACGTGTCCTGCGTGATCGCCTCGCCCTTGGCGAGTGACCGCAGCAGCCGGCGCATGATCTTGCCGCTGCGGGTCTTGGGCAGGTTCTCGCCGAAGCGGATGTCCTTGGGCTTGGCGATCGGGCCGATCTCCTTGCCCACCCAGTCGCGCAGCTGCTTGGCGATGGCCTTGGCTTCGTCGCCGGTGGGGCGGGGGCGCTTGAGCACCACGAAGGCGCAGATCGCCTCGCCGGTGGTGTCGTCGGGCCGGCCCACCACGGCGGCCTCGGCCACCAGCTCGGTGCAGCTGACCAGGGCGCTTTCGATCTCCATCGTGCCCATGCGGTGGCCGCTGACGTTCAGCACGTCGTCGATGCGGCCGGTGATGGTGAAGTAGCCGGTCTTGGCGTCGCGGATGGCGCCGTCGCCCGCCAGGTAGTACTTGCCCTTGAAGTCGTCGGGGTAGTAGCTCTTCTTGAAGCGCTCGGGGTCGCCCCAGATGGTGCGGATCATGCTGGGCCAGGGGCGCTTGACCACCAGGATGCCGCCCTGGCCGTTGGGCACGTCCTTGCCGGTCTCGTCGACGACGGCGGCCATGATGCCGGGGAAGGGCAGCGTGCAGCTGCCCGGCACCAGCGGCGTGGCGCCCGGCAGCGGGGTGATCATGTGGCCGCCGGTCTCGGTCTGCCAGAAGGTGTCGACGACCGGGCAGCGGCCGCCGCCCACATGCTTGTGGTACCACTCCCAGGCGGCCGGGTTGATGGGCTCGCCCACGCTGCCCAGCAGGCGCAGGCTGGTCAGGTTGTAGCTCTTGGGGTGCACGGCGGCGTTGGCCTCGGCGGCCTTGATCAGGCTGCGGATGGCGGTGGGCGCGGTGTAGAAGATGCTGACCTTGTGGTCCTGGATCATCTTCCAGAAGCGGCCGGCGTCGGGGAAGGTGGGCACGCCCTCGAAGACGATCTCGGTGCCGCCCAGGGCCAGCGGGCCGTAGGTGATGTAGGTGTGGCCGGTCACCCAGCCGATGTCGGCGGTGCACCAGAACACGTCATCTGCTTTCAGATCGAACGTCAGCTTGGTGGTCAGCGCCGCATGCAGCAGGTAGCCGCCGGTGGAATGCTGCACGCCCTTGGGCTTGCCGGTGGAGCCGCTGGTGTACAACAGGAACAGCGGGTGCTCGGCACCCACCCACTCGGGCTCGCAGGTGGTGGGCTGGCCGTCGACCAGGTCGGCCATCCACTGGTCGCGCCCGGCCACCATGTTGATGGTGCCGCCGCTGCGCTTGACGACCAGCACGTTCTTCACCGAGCCGCAGCCGGGCATGGCCAGCGCGTCGTCGACGATGCTCTTGAGCGGCAGTTGCTTGCCGCCGCGCACCTGGTGGTCGGCGGTGATCACGGCCACCGCGCCGGTGTCCTCGATGCGGTCGCGCAGGCTCTGGGCGGAAAAGCCGCCGAACACCACCGAGTGGGTGGCGCCGATGCGGGCGCAGGCCTGCATGGCGGCCACGCCGTCGATCGACATGCTGATGTAGATGATGACCCGGTCGCCCTTGGCCACGCCCAGGCTACGCAGGCCGTTGGCGATCTGGCAGGTCTTGGCCAGCAGCTGGCTGTAGGTGATGCGGGTGACTTCGCCGCCGTCGGCCTCGAAGATGAGGGCGGTCTTGTCGCCCAGGCCACGCTCGACGTTGCGGTCCAGACAGTTGACGCTGGCGTTCAGCGTGCCGTCGGCAAACCACTTGAAGAACGGCGCGTTGCGCTCGTCGAGTACCTGGGTGAAGGGCGTCTTCCAGGTCAGCAACTCACGCGCATGGCGGGCCCAGAAGCCTTCATAGTCGGACTCGGCCTCCTGGCACAGCGCCTCGTAGGCGGGCATGCCCTGCACATGCGCACCGGCCACGGACGCTGCCGAGGGGAGGTAGGTCTTCAACTCGGTGGGGCCTTCTGCGTTCATGGTTGTCTCCTGTGGATGCGGTGGAAGGTGGCCTGCAAATCGGCTGTGGCCTGGGGCTGGACCTTAGGCAGAGGGGCTGACGAACGCCTGACTCGGGCAGCCGCTCGCCCGGTCGCGGATGATGCAGCGCAAGCGCCGTGCCGACCAGCCTGTCGCAGCACGCCACCTAGAATCATGGGGAAATCCCCGAACCGGCCGCATCCACATGGCACAGCCCCCGCACCCCAAACCCCCAACCATGTCACCGCTGCCACGGCTGATCTTCGCCAGCCGCTGGCTGCAGTTGCCGCTGTACCTGGGGTTGATCCTCGCGCAGGGTGTGTATGTCTACCAGTTCTGGCTGGAGCTGGTGCACCTGATCGAGGCAGCTTTCGGCAACCAGACGGCCCTGGCCACGCTGGTCACCAGCACCGGCTACCAGGCCGCGCCGATCTTCGGCTCCGACGGCGCGATCACCGGCTACCAGCCGATCAAGGCGCTCAACGAGACCATCATCATGCTGGTGGTGCTGGCGCTGATCGACGTGGTGATGATCAGCAACCTGCTGATCATGGTGATCATCGGCGGCTACGAAACCTTCGTGTCGAGACTGCGGCTGGACGACCACCCTGACCAGCCCGAGTGGCTGGACCATGTGAACGCGTCGGTGCTGAAGGTGAAGCTGGCCACCGCCATCATCGGCATCAGCTCCATCCACCTGCTCAAGACCTTCATCAACGCCGCGAACTACACCGACAAGGTGCTGCTGTGGCAGACGGTGATCCACGTCACCTTCCTGTTCTCGGCGCTGGCCATCGCGATGGCCGACCGGATCATGCACCCGGTGCCACCCACGCCGCACTGACCGGGCTTCAAGCGCGCCGCTGCGCGGCCACCAGGATGGCGGCGCCCGCCAAACCCGACAGCAGCGACCCGGCCAGCACACCCAGCTTCACGCGGGTCTCGTAAGACGGGTCCATCCCATCGAAGGCCAGGCCGCCAATGAACAGGCTCATGGTGAAGCCGATGCCGCACAGCACGGCCACCCCGAAGCACTGCGCCCAACTGGCACCGGCCGGCCGGTCTGCCAGGCCGAACCGCACCATCAGCGCCAGGCTGCCGAACACGCCCACGGCCTTGCCCAGCAACAGCCCCAGCGTGATGCCCAGCGGAATGCCCTGCGCCAGAGTGGCCAGTTCCACCCCCTGCAGCGACACGCCGGCATTGCAAAAGGCGAACACCGGCAGCACGCCGAAGGCCACCCAGGGGTGCAGGCCATGCTCCAGGTCCTGCGCGGGGGAATGGCCGGCCGGTGCGCGCATCGGGATGGCCAGCGCCGTCACCACACCGGCCAGCGTGGCATGCACGCCCGACTTCAGCACGAACAGCCAAACCAGCAGGCCCACGGCCAGGTACACATCGACCCGCACCACGCCGGCACGGTTGAACAGCGCCAGCACCGCGATGCCCGCCGCCGCGCAGCCCAGCATGCCCAACGACAGATCAGCCGTGTAGAACAGCGCGATGACGACGATGGCACCCAGGTCGTCGATGATGGCCACCGCGGTGAGGAACACCTTCAGCGACGGCGGCACCCGCGTGCCCAGCAGCATCACGATGCCGATGGCGAACGCGATGTCGGTGGCCGCCGGAATGGCCCAGCCGCGCAGCGCGGTGGCGTCGCCCAGGTTGCACAGCACATAGATCAGCGCAGGCGCCACCATGCCGCCCAGCGCCGCCACCGCCGGCAGCATGGCCTGGCGGCGGTCGGCCAGTTCACCTTCGACGAACTCGCGCTTGATCTCCAGCCCCACCAGCAGGAAGAACACCGCCATCCACAGGTCGTTCACCCACACCACGGCGGGTTTGCGCAGCACCAGCCAGTCACCCAGGCTGACCTGCACCGGGACCTGCACCAAGGCCTGGTAGGCCGGCTGCCAGGCTGAATTGCTGACCACCAAGGCCAGCGCGGCGGCCAGTGCCAGCACGATGCCGCCGGCCGATTCGTGGGCGAAAAATCGCAGGAAGGCTGGCGTGGCTGCGCCTGTTGCATCAGTCTTCAAACAGCATCCCTTCGTTAAACTGGCCGGCTGCACTGCGTTGCGCATTTCCGCGTCCACATCACGAGCACCCTGCCATGAACACCACCATCCGCCAGGCCGATCTGATCGAGAGCGTCGCCGCCGCGCTGCAGTACATCAGCTACTACCACCCGGCCGACTTTATCGCCCATCTGGCACGCGCCTATGCGCGCGAGCAGAGCCCGGCGGCCAAGGACGCGATCGCGCAGATCCTCACCAACTCGAAGATGTGCGCCGTGGGCCACCGGCCGATCTGCCAGGACACCGGCATCATCAACGTGTTCCTGAAGATCGGCATGGACGTGCGCTGGGACGGCTTCACCGGCAGCATCGAGGACGCCGTGAACCAGGGTGTGCGCCAGGGCTACCTGAACCCCGACAACCTGCTGCGCGCCAGCGTGCTGGACGACCCGATCTTTGCCCGCAAAAACACCAAGGACAACACGCCCGCCGTCATCCACATGACGGTCGTGCCCGGCAACACGGTGGACGTCATCGTGGCCGCCAAGGGCGGTGGCAGCGAGAACAAGAGCAAGCTGCAGATGCTCAACCCCAGCGACAGCATCGTCGACTGGGTGCTCAAGACCGTGCCCACCATGGGCGCCGGCTGGTGCCCGCCGGGCATGCTGGGCATCGGCGTGGGCGGCACGGCCGAGAAGGCGGTGCTGCTGGCCAAGGAAGCGTTGATGGATGACATCGACATGTACGAGCTGCTGCAGCGCGGCCCGTCGTCCAAGCTGGAAGAGCTGCGCATCGAGCTCTACCAGAAGGTGAACGCCCTGGGCATCGGCGCGCAGGGCCTGGGCGGCCTGACCACGGTGCTGGACGTCAAGATCAAGACCTACCCCACCCACGCCGCCAGCCTGCCGGTGGCGATGATCCCCAACTGCGCCGCCACCCGGCATGCGCACTTCGTGCTGGACGGCAGCGGCCCGGTCTACCTGGAGGCGCCCAGCCTGGACCTGTGGCCCGACGTGACCTGGGCGCCGGACGCCAACAAGAGCCGGCGTGTCGACCTGAACACCCTGACCCCCGCCGAAGTGGCCAGCTGGAAGCCTGGCGACACCCTGCTGCTGAACGGCAAGATGCTGACCGGCCGCGATGCGGCGCACAAGCGCATCCAGGACATGCTGGCCAAGGGCGAGACGCTGCCGGTCGATTTCACCAACCGCGTCATCTA
>JBBAPL010000059.1:0-29660 GCA_040400895.1 Aquabacterium sp. | reverse complement strand
CCAGCCAGTCGGCCTCGCTGCGGCTGCGCGCGGCGTCGGCCAGGCCCAGCATCTGCTTGTCGCTGCGCAGGTGGGTGAAACCATCGCGGATGGCCTGCGGCGTCATGCTCTGCAGCCACAGGCGCTGGATCGGCTTGTCGAGCTTGGCCTTGAGGTTGTCGGCGTACTGCACGATCAGGCGGAAGATCAGTTCGCCTTCGCGCCCCGCGTCGCAGGCGTTGATCAGCGCCGTCACGTCCTTGCGCTTGACCAGCTTCACCAGCGCGTTGAGCCGGCTCTTGGCCTTGTCGATGGGCGCCAGGTCGAAGTGCGGTGGCACCACCGGCAGGTGGGCAAAGCTCCACTTGCCGCGCTTGACGTCGTATTCCTCCGGCGCCTTGATCTCCACCAGGTGGCCCACGGCCGAGCTGACGACGTAACGCTCGTTCTCGAAATGGTCCTCGTGCTTGTCGAACTTGCCGGCCACCGGGGTGAGCGCGCGCACGATGTCCTGCGCCACGCTGGGCTTCTCGGCAATGATCAGGGTCTTGCTCATGTGTCTGTTCGTATCCGTTGGCCAGGCAGTGGGGCTGTTGGGCCCGTGCCTACAATCCGCTTCGCTTCGCGCGCGCCTGCACACCTGTGTGCACGCACGCGCCCATGGATTCACTTTAACGAATGAAAGCCGCCGTGCAAGCAGCCGCCAGGAAAGCCGCCGCCCCCGCCGAGGCCCGCAAGCCCGCGCCGGGCACCACCAAGGGCCGGCTGCAGGTGCGCCAGAGTGGCGTGCACGGCAAGGGCGTGTTTGCGCTGGTGCCCATCAAGAAGGGCGAACTGATCCTGGAGTACACCGGCGAGGTGATCACCTGGCCCGAAGCCTTGCGGCGCCACCCCCACGACCCGAGCCAGCCTGACCACACCTTCTACTTCCACCTCAGCGACGAGTTGGTGATCGATGGCAAGGTGGGCGGCAACGCCAGCAAGTGGATCAACCACAGCTGTGCGCCCAACGTGGAAGCCGACGACGAGTCGGGCCAGGTCTACCTGCTGGCCACGCGCAACATCAAGCCCGGCGACGAGTTGTTCTTCGACTATGGCCTGGTCATCGACGAGCGCTACACCCCGGCGCTGAAGAAGCGCTTTGAATGCCGCTGCGGCGCCAAGGCCTGCCGCGGCACCATGCTCGCGCCCAAGGGCCGCAAGGCCGAAGCCGCCCAACGCGCCTCCGGGGCGGACAAGGCTTGAGCGCCATCCCGGCGCAGCCCCGGCTGGACTGGGGCGCCGAATCCCTGTGGCTGGCGCTCGAGCCGCTGCTGCCCGGGTTGACGGTGGAAGTGGTGGCCGCCATCGGCAGCACCAACACCGAACTGCTGGCGCGGGCGCGCCGCGCCCTGGCCAGTGCACCGGCTGACGCCGCCAAGCCCGCGCTGCTGGTGGCCGTGCAGCAGACCGCCGGGCGCGGCCGGCAAGGCAAGGCCTGGGTGTCTGCCACCGGCGCGGCGGTGGGCGCATCGCTCACCTTCAGCCTGGCCCTGCCGCTGGCGCCGGCCGACTGGTCGGGCCTGTCGCTGGCGGTCGGCCTGGCACTGGTGGACGCGCTCGACCCCCCGCTGCCCGGCCAGCCGCCCCGCCTGGGCCTGAAGTGGCCCAACGACCTGATCCTGCTGGACGAGGGCGGCCGCGCGCCGCACATCGGCCGCAAGCTGGGCGGCATCCTGATCGAGACGGTGCAGCTGGGCGCGCAGCGCCTGGCGGTGCTCGGCATCGGCCTGAACATCCAGCCCCTGCCGGCACGCGACAACGCACCCGCGCTGAGCTGGGGCCACGCCTGCGTGCAGGAACTGCTGCCCGGCCTGGACGCCCCAGCCACGCTGGCCCGGGTGCTGCCGCCGCTGGTGCGGGCGTTGCAGGCCTTCGAGGCGCAGGGCTTTGCGCCGCTGCAGCCAGCCTTTTTCCGGCGCGACGTGCTGGCCGGCCGCGACGTGGCCACCACCCTGCCCGGCCTGCCGCAGGGCCGTGCTGACGGCGTGGACGCCACCGGCACCCTGTGGCTGCTGGCCGATGGCGGCCGCCGCCCGGTGGCCAGTGGCGAGGTCAGCCTGAAGCCGCTGGACACCCCACCGCACGCCCAGCCGGCTGCCGCATCGCCATGCTGAGAAGCCTGGCCCTGGTGCTGCTGCTGGCCAATGCGCTGCTGCTGGCGGCGCTGACCGGCCTGTTCGACGGCTTGGGCGGCACCAAGGACCGCGAGCCCGAACGCCTGCAGCGCCAGCACCAGCCCGGCCTGGTGCGCGTCCTCGACCCGCAGGCCGCCAGTGCCGCGCTGCTGGCGGCCAGTGCCGCCAGCAGCGCCCAGGCCGCGCCGGCCTGCCTGGAGGCCGGCCCGTTCTCGGACGCCGATGCCGCCACCGCCGAGCGCACGCTGCGCGAGGCCGGCCTGGCCGCCGGTGCCTGGCAGGCGCAGCGCAGTGACGACAGCGACGCCTTCCTGATCTACATGGGCCGCTATGCCGACCGTGAGACGCTGCAGCGCAAGCTGGCCGAGCTGAAGCGGCTGAAGCTCGACGGCGAAGACGTGCGCGGCCCGCCCGCGCTGCAACCCGGCATCAGCCTGGGCCGTTTTGACAGCCAGGACAGCGCCAACGCGGCGATGGCGCAGATGGCCCAGCGTGGGGTGCGCACCGCCCGGGTGGTCACACTGCGCCAGGCGCAAAGCCAGACGGTGTTGCGCGTGCCGGCGGCCGATGCGGTGCTGCGGGCGCGGCTGGCTGGGCTGCAACTGCCCAGCGGGCCGGGCTTTCTGCCCTGCGCGGTGGCCACCGCTGCGCCTGGCGCCAGTGCAGCCACACCTGCCGCCAGTGCACCCGCACCTGCCGCACCTGCTGCCAGTGCAGACGCCGTCCCGGCACCCGCCTCTGCCCCGGCGCGCGCTGCATCCAAACCGGTGGCCAGCGCCGCCACCCGGGCGGCGCTGGCGCGCGCCGCCAGGCTGGCCGCGTCTGAACCCGCCGTCAGCGCGTCGCCTTGACGGCGGGTTGGCGCGGCCGGTGGCGCCACAGCAGCAGCACGGCCGCCAGCAGGCCCAGCAGCCAGCCGCCGCCCACTGCGCCACCGCCCCCGCCGCCAGACGAAGGGGTGGTTGGGGTGGGCGGTGTCACCACCACCACCGGCGCCGCGGCCACGGTGATGGTCTGGCTGCTGCTGCGGACCGCGCCAGTGCTGTCGGTCACGGTCAGCTGCACCACCACCGTGCCGGCGGCGCTGGTGGCCAGACTGGCCGCGTTGCCGTCGGTGGCGCCGACAAAGCTGGCCAGGCCGGCCCCGCTGGTCAGTGCCCACTGGTAGCCAGTGATGGTGCGTCCGCTGCTGGCGCTGGAGCCGCTGCCGCTCAGGCTGACGGCCGTGCCCGCGGTGGGTGCGGCGGTTGAGACGCTGATCACCGCCGTGGGGGCGGCCTGTACTGCGGCCACGGCGGCGGCGGCATCGAGCAAGCCCGCACCGCAGGTGCTGGTGGTGCAGTAGCACTCGATCTGGTCGGTGGTGTCGGGTGCGCGGCAGGCCACCGTGCCGGGCTCCTGCGCGCCGGTGCTGGGGAAGGCCCGGGCCGTGCCTTGCAGGGTGGACTTGACCTGCGCTGGCGTCAGCGCGCCGTCGACCGCCAGCATCAGCGCGGCCGACGCCGCCACGATCGGCGTGGCAAAGCTGGTGCCCAGCGACGGGTCGCTGCCGCTGCTGTAGACCGACGCACCCGGCGTGGTGGTGCCGGCGTTCAGTGTGGTGACCAGCGGGTACAGGCAGTTGCCGTTGAGGTTGACGCAATTGCCGGCTGGTGCGGCCACGGCGATCTGCGGGCCCAGGTTGGAGTAGCCCACCTTGGTGCCGGCATGGCGCACACCCGCCACCGCCAGTGCGCCGATGCAGTTCGCCGGCTCGTTGACCGCCCGCCCGGCGTCGTTGCCCGAGGCCACCACCACCACCACGCCGGCGGCGTTCAGCTCTGCAAACGCCTGCTGGTAGGCCGGGCTGCAGGTGCCCGACGAGCCCAGGCTCAGGTTCAGCACCCGCGCCGGGTGCGGGTTGCAGTCGGCGGCGACCGCCGATGCGGCCGTGCAGCCCGCCGCATTGGCCAACCCGCCGGCCCAGCGCATGCCGGCAATGATGTCGTCGTCGAAGCCGCCGCAGCGGCCCAGCACCCGCACCGGCAGCACCATGGTGTTGCGCGCCGTGCCGGCGATGCCGATGCCGTTGTCGGTGGCCGCACCGATCAGGCCCGCCACCTGGGTGCCGTGCCAGCTGCTGTTGCTGGCGCCGCAGCTGTCGGTTGCCGTGCTCCAGTCGCCCGGGTCGTTGGCATCGGCGTCCCGCCCGTCACCGTCGTTGGCCGCGGCGCCGGCCCTGACGAAGTCATAACCCGGGTGCAGCTTGCCCGCCAGATCCGGGTGGTCGTCACGCACGCCGGTGTCGAGCACGGCCACGGTGATGTTGGCCGATCCCAGCGTGATCGCCCAGGCCCCCACCGCGTTGACGGCCGACACCAGCGTGGCGTCGGGTGCGCGCAGGTACCACTGGCCCACCACCGGCGTGGTGCTCACCTGGTTGTCGGCAAACAGCGGGTCGTTCGGCAGCACTGCCTGCACCGTCTTGCGGCGCACCGGCACGGCCCATTCCACATCGGGGTCGGCGGCCAGCCGGGCGGCCAGCGCCTTGGCACCCATGTCGCGGGCGCGCAGGCTTTGGCTGCGCGCGCCCAGCACATGGCCGTCCTGCAGCGTCAACTGCAGTTGCCGGCCCAGGCGTTGCGCGCCCTGGCGGCTTTGCGCCAGGCTGCTGCCCTGGCGGTACTTGACGATCACCCGGGCGTTGCCGTCGTCGTCCACGTCGGCCGCGGCCGCACGGATCCCCGCCACCCGCTGGATGGTCTTTTCTGCCGCCTGGGCCAAGCCCGTGCTCATCAGCAGCACCAACGCCGGCAACCATGCCGCCAGCGCCCGCCGCCCAACCTGGATCCTCACTCCCGCCATCACATCCTCCAACGCCCACATGTCCAACGGCCGGGACCGGCCCCGAACGCAACTGCCAGGATGCTAGCCCGGCCCGACGACGTTGGAGGAGCGGATTTGGCCGTTGTTTTGCATCGCACAGGCCGGCCGTCGGGGCACCTGTGGGCTTCGGCCAGACGCAGGCCTGCCGAGCGCCTCGGCCAAAGGCGGCGGGGGTGCAGGCCGTCCGCTCAACGAATGGTGATCGACTTGGTGGTGCTGCGGCTGGCGCCGGCGTTGTCGGTCACCAGCAGCCGCACGACCACGGTGCCTGCCGCGCTGGTGGTCAGGCGCGCACTGCTGCCGTTGGTGGCGCCGCTGAAGCTCGCCAGGCCACTGCCACTGGTGATCGACCACTGGTGGCTGGCAATGGTGCGGCCGCTGCCGGCGGTGGAGCCGGTACCGCTCAAGGTGACCGCGGTCCCCGCCGCAGGCTTGGTGGTCGACGCGGCGATCACCGCCACGGGCAGCGCCACCACCTCCACGGTCAAGGTGGTGCTGCGGCTGGCGCCGGCGCTGTCGGTCACCGTCAGTTGGACCACCACGGTGCCTGCGGCGCTGGTGCGCAGGCTCGCGCTGCTGCTGTTGGTGGCACCGATGAACTTCGCAATCGCACTGCCGCTGGTGATGGACCACTGGTGGCGGGCGATGGTGCGACCGCTGCCGGCGCTGGAACCCGCGCCCCCCAAGATGATCTGCGTGCCGGCGGTGGGGTAGGCGTTCGACGCGGTGATCACCGCCACGGGCGGCGCGACCACGTTGACGGTCAAGGTGCTTCTGTGGCTGGCGCCGGCGCTGTCGGTCACCGTCAGCCGCACCACCACGTTGCCTGCGGCGCTGGTGTCCAGGCTCGCGCTGCTGCTGTTGGTGGCACCGATGAACTTCGCAATCGCACTGCCGCTGGTGATAGACCACTGGTGGCGGGCGATGGTGCGGCCGCTGCCGGCGCTGGAATCCGCGCCGCTCAAGGTGATCGCCGTGCCGGCGGTGGGGCGGGCGTTCGACGCGGTGATCACCGCCACGGGCGGCGCGACCGCGTTGACGGTCAGCGTGGCGCTTCGGCTCGTGCCGGCGCTGTCGGTCACCGTCAACTGCACCACCACGGCCCCGACGGCCAGGGTGCTCAGACGCGCGCTTCTCTGGTCGGTGTCGACGCTGAGGCTCGCCGAGGCAGCACCGCTGGCGATGGCCCACTGGTAGCTGGCAATGGTGCGGCCGCTAACGGCGCGGGAGCCGGTGCTGCCATCCAACTTGACCACCTGCCCGACCGTTGGCACGGTGGTGGATGCGCCGATCACGGCGCGGGTGGCGTCCACCACGGTGATGGTCGCGGTGCTGCTGCGGCTGGCGCCGGCGCTGTCGGTCACCGTCAGCCGCACCACCACCTTGCCCGCGGCTCGGGTGCTCAGGCTGACGCGGCTGCCGTTGGTCGCACCGATCAAGCTCGCCAAGCCACTGACGATGGCCCATTGGTAACCGGCGATGCTGCGGCCACTGATGGCCCTGGAGTCCCTGCCGTCGAGGGTGACCATGGTGCCAGCGTCAGGCGTCGTGCTTGACGCGGCCAGCACCGCCGTGGGTGCCGACTTCGCGGCGTCGACCGCCGCCACCGCGGCAGCAGCGTCCAGCAGGCCGGCGCCGCAGGTGCTGGTGGTGCAGTAGCACTCCAGCTGGTCGGTGCCATCCGGGGCGCGGCAAGCCAAGATGCCGGGCTCTTGGGCACCGGTGGTGGGGAAGGCCCGCGCCGTGGCCTGCAGCACGGACTTGACGTTTGCGGGTGTCAGGCTGGGGTCGACCGCCAGCATCAGGCCGATGGTGCCGGCCACGATCGGCGCCGAAAAGCTGGTGCCCAGGGTGGGCTCGCTGCCACTGCTGTAGCTGGAGGCACCGGGCGTGGTGGCGCCGGCATTCAGCGTGGTCACCAGCGAATACAGGCAGGGGCCGGTGGCATTGCTGCAGTTGCCGCCCGGTGCGGCCACGGCGACCTGCGGGCCCAGATTCGAATAGCCCACCTTCGTGCCGGTTTGGCGCACGCCTGCCACCGCCAGCGCGCCTGAACAGTTGGCGGGCGTGTTGACGGCGTGGCCGCCGTCGTTGCCCGCCGCCACCACGACCACCACACCGGCCGCGTTGAGCTCGGCGATCACCGCACGGTAGCCCTGGTTGCACGCGCCGCTGGCGCCCAGACTGAGGTTCAGCACACGCGCCGGGTGCGGGTTGCAGGTGGCAGAGACAGCGGAGCTGCCGGTGCAGCCGGCCGCATTGCTCAAGCCGCCCGCCCAACGCATGCCGGCCTGGATGTCGTCGTCCCAGCCGCCGCAGCGGCCCAGCACCCGCACCGGCAGCACCATGGTGTTGCGGCCGGTGCCGGCGATGCCGATGCCGTTGTTGGTGGCCGCGCCGACCAGCCCGGCCACCTGGGTGCCGTGCCAGCTGCTGCTGGCAGGGCCGCAACTGTCGCTGGCGGTGCTCCAGTCACCGGGGTCGGTGGCATCGGCATCACGCCCGCCGCCATCGTTGGCGGCGCTGTTGCTGCTGACGAAGTCATAGCCCGGCCACAGCTTGCCAGCCAGGTCGGGGTGGTCGTAGCGCACGCCGGTGTCGAGCACCGCCACAGTGATGCTGGCCGAGCCCTCGGTGATCGCCCAGGCGCCCAGCGCGTTGACCGCCGAGACCAGCGTGGCATTGGGCGCTCGCAGGTACCACTGGCCCACGGCCGGGGTGGCGGGGGTCTGGCCATCGGCAAACAGCGGGTCATTCGGCACCACGCCACGCACGGTCTTGCGCTGCACCGGCACCGCCCATTCCACGTCGGACTGCGCTGCCAGCCGGGCAGCCAGGTCCTGGGCGCCGATGCCACGGGCGCGCAGGCTCTGGCTGCGTTCGCCCAGGGCATGGCCGTCCGACAGTGCCAACCGCAGCTGCTGGCCCAGGCGCTGCGCACCTTGCCGGTTTTGCGCCAGGTTGCTGCCCGGGCGGTACTTGACGATGACCCGGACGTTGCCGTCGTCGTCCATGTCGGGCGCCGCCATGCGCAGGGGCGCCATCGACGTGGCGGCCTTCTCTGCCCCCAGGGCCGCGCCCGCGGCCAACAGCAACCCCAGGCCCAGCGCCGGCAGCCATGCTCCCAGCGCCCGCCGCCACACCCGGACTCTCACTCCAGCCATCACGCCCTCCAGCGCCTGCATGTCCAACGCCTGGGGCCGAGCCCAGAAACAAAAATGACCGGATGCCTGCCCGGTCAGGTGATCTCGGCGGCTTGGCGTGGGCCGGCGCACCGCACCGCCCAGGCCAGCCGCCGGTGGCGGATCAGGCGATCACGCGCACCATCTCCAGCACCTTGTTCGAGTAGCCCCACTCGTTGTCGTACCAGCTCACTACCTTGATGAAGGTGGAGTCCAGCGCCAGGCCGGCGTCGGCGTCGAACACGCTGGTGCAGGGCTCGCCGCGGAAGTCGGTGGCCACCACCTTGTCCTCGGTGTAGCCCAGCACGCCCTTCAGGGCGCCTTCGCTCTGGGCCTTCATTTCGGCGCAGATCTCGGCGTAGGTGGCGCCGTTGTTCAGTTCCACCGTCAGGTCGACCACCGACACATCACTGGTGGGCACGCGGAAGGCCATGCCGGTGAGCTTCTTGTTCAATTCGGGGATGACCACACCCACCGCCTTGGCCGCGCCGGTGCTGCTGGGGATGATGTTCTCCAGGATGCCGCGGCCGCCGCGCCAGTCCTTGTTGCTGGGGCCGTCCACTGTCTTCTGGGTGGCGGTGGCGGCGTGCACCGTGGTCATCAGGCCGCGCTTGATGCCCCACTTGTCGTTGAGCACCTTGGCCACCGGAGCCAGGCAGTTGGTGGTGCAGCTGGCGTTGCTGACGATGGTCTGACCGGCATAGGTCTGGTGGTTGACGCCGAAGACGAACATCGGCGTGTCGTCCTTGCTGGGCGCCGACTGGATGACCTTCTTGGCGCCGGCGGCCAGGTGCGGCTCGCAGGTGTCCTTGGTCAGGAACAGGCCGGTGGCCTCGACCACCACATCGGCACCGACCTCGCCCCACTTCAGCTCGGCCGGGTTCTTCACCGCGGTCAGGCGGATGCGCTTGCCGTTGACCACCAGTGTGTGGCCGTCGACGCTGACATCGCCCTTGAAGCGGCCGTGCACGCTGTCGTACTTCAGCATGTAGGCCAGGTAGTCGGGTTCCAGCAGGTCGTTGATGCCGACGACTTCGATGTCCTGGAAGTTCTGCACCGCGGCACGGAACACCATGCGCCCGATGCGGCCGAAGCCGTTGATGCCGATCTTGATGGTCATGAGGTCACTCCTGTGGGGTTGAGGTCGATTTTGAGGCACGGAACGGTCAGTGTCAGGTCGTCGCCGTACACAGCGTCCAGTGATTCGGCCGGCATGTCGAACTGTGTGTGCACCAGCCAGTCGATGAAGGGCTGGCGTGCCGCCACTGGCGGTCCGAGCTGCGCCACCCGGTTGGGCAGGTTGGGCTGGAGATACTGCACGCGCACGCCAAACGGGCACTGCATCTGGGTGAAGTCGAACTGCAGGCGCTGTTGGCGGATGTTGCGCACCAGCGGCAGCAGGTCGCGCAGGCTGATCCCGGGCTTGAAGCCCCAGCTGTCACGCTCGCTCAGGAAGACATAGGTCCGCACCAGCGTGATGGCGCCGCCCGACAGGCAGGGCAAGCGGTAGCCCTCGGCCCAGGTGCGCAGGGTCGGCAGCAGGGCGTCGGTCTCGTAGCGGCCACCCTGAGGCGAGTCGCCGCCCACCCGCGGCAGCAGGCGCACCACGGGCGGCCGATCGGGCGCCTCGAAGCGCAGTTCCACCGGCACCCGGGCCCGCAGCATGCCGGTGCGCAGCACCTCATCGGGATAGCTGGGCATGTTGCGCCTGCTGCGGTGCTCCAGGCACTGCAACTGGCGCTGGCGTTCGGCATGCGCCGGGTCCACCGGCACCGGCGACAGCGGCGCCTCGTCGGGGCGGAAGGCGAAGTCGAAGTCCAGATCCACCGGCCCGTCGCCGTCGTGGCAAGGCAGACGCAGTGTGGCCACGTGGCTGCGGACGGCGTTGACGAAGCTGAAGTCTCCCTGTTGGCCCAGCACCGTGACCTTTGGCGCCAGCCCGGGGCCGGTGAAGCGCAGGCGAACCTGCACGTTCCCCGGGAGCTCGGCCTTGAAGGCCCCGAACGGGTACTCGGGCGCACCACGCGCGGCCGGCGGCGGGCTCAGGCACGCCACCGCTGCACTGGGCGACAGCGACGTGTGTTGCGCCATGGCCCAGCCGGCTGCCAGCAGCAACCCGGCCAGCACCACCGCACGGCGCATGGCGGCCGCCTTACTTGCCCAGCACGGCCCGAACCGCGTCGGCCAGCGCCTCTGCGGTCAGGCCGAAGTGCTTGAACAGCACCGGCGCTGGGGCGCTTTCGCCATAGGTGTCGATGCCCAGCACCGCGGCGCAGCCGTACTTCCACCAGCCGTCGGTCACGCCGGCCTCGATGGCCACGCGCGGCGGCTTGGCCGGCAGCACGCTGGCCTGGTAGGCGGCGCTCTGGCGGTCGAACACGCTGGTGCTGGGCATGCTGACCACGCGCACGGCGATCTTCAGCTTGGCCAGTGCGGCCTGCGCGTGCAGGGCCAGCTGCAGCTCGCTGCCGGTGGCGATGATCACGGCCTGCGCGGCCTTCTTCAGACCCACTTCGCTCGGCTCGGCCAGCACATAGCCGCCCTTGGCGATGTCATCCAGGCCGGCCTTGGGCGCGTACGGCAGGTTCTGCCGGCTCAGCAGCAGCGCGCTGGGGCGGCTGCGGTTCTGGATGGCGCAGGCCCAGGCCACGCTGGTCTCGGCGGTGTCGGCCGGGCGCCACACGTCCAGGCCGGGGATCAGGCGCAGGCTGGCAGCGTGCTCCACGCTCTGGTGGGTGGGGCCGTCTTCGCCCAGGCCGATGCTGTCGTGGGTGAACACATGGATCACCCGCGTCTTCATCAGCGCGGCCATGCGGATGGCATTGCGGCTGTAGTCGCTGAAGGTGAGGAAGGTGCCGCCGTAGGGAATGAAACCGCCGTGCAGGGCCACGCCGTTCATGATGGCGGCCATGCCGAATTCGCGCACGCCGTAGTTGATGTGGCGCCCGCCATTGCCCACGCCGGCCTCGTCGAACCGCAGGCTGGGCGTGTGGCTGGTGTTGGTCAGGTTGCTGCCGGTCAGGTCGGCCGATCCGCCCAGCAGCTCGGGCAGGGCGGCGGTGAAGGCTTCCAGCGCGATCTGGCTGGCCTTGCGGCTGGCCACGGTCTGGGCGGCGGTGTGGGCGGCCACGGCCGCATCCACGGCGGCTTGCGCAAAGCCGGCGGGCAGGTCGCCGCTCATGCGGCGGGCCAGCTCGGCGGCCAGCGCCGGGTGCTTGGCCTTGTACTTGGCAAAGGCCGCGGTCCACTTGCTTTCAGCCGCGTCACCGGCGCGCTTGCCGTCCCAGGCGGCGTAGGCGGTCTCGGGGATGACGAAGGGCTCGTGCGCCCAGCCGATGGCCGCGCGGGTGAGCTGGATCTCGTCGGCGCCCAGCGCCTCGCCGTGGGCCTTGGCGGTACCGGCGCGGTTGGGCGAGCCTTGGCCGATGTTGGTCTTGCAGATGATCAGCGTCGGCTTGGTGACGCTGGTCTTGGCCTGGGCGATGGCAGCGTCCACCGCGCCCACGTCATGGCCGTCGATCGGGCCGACCACGTTCCACTGGTAGGCCTCGAAGCGCTTGGCCACGTCGTCCACGTACCAGGGCTTGACCTGGCCGTCGATGCTGATGCCGTTGTCGTCGTACAGCGCCACCAGCTTGTTGAGCTTCCAGGCGCCGGCCAGGGCGCAGGCCTCATGGCTGATGCCCTCCATCAGGCAGCCGTCACCCAGGAAGGCCCAGGTGCGGTGGTTCACCACCGTGTGGCCGGGGCGGTTGAACTCCTGCGCCAGCAGCTTCTCGGCCAGCGCCATGCCCACCGCGTTGGTGACGCCCTGGCCCAGCGGGCCGGTGGTGGTCTCCACGCCCGGAGTGATGCCCACCTCGGGGTGGCCGGGGGTCTTGCTGTGCAGCTGGCGGAAGTTGCGCAGTTCACTCATCGGCAGCGCGTAGCCGGTCAGGTGCAGCAGCGCGTAGATCAGCATCGACCCGTGGCCGTTGCTCAGCACGAAGCGGTCGCGGTCGGCCCACAGCGGGTTGGCCGGGTTGTGCTTGAGGTGGCGGCCCCACAGCGCCACGGCGATGTCGGCCATGCCCATGGGCGCGCCCGGGTGGCCGCTGTTGGCCTGTTGCACTGCGTCCATCGCCAGCGCACGGATGGCGTTGGCCATCAGGGCAGCGGTCTTGGCGGACTTCAGCGCGGTCGGGCTGGGCTTGTTCTTCGTGGGGGTGTTGGCCATGCGCTGCGCCGCTGCGGGCGTGGTGGGTGGATCGGGGGAGACTGTGGATTTTAGCGGCCGCCTGCCTGCGGCCGGGCAGGGCGCCGGCCCGCGCCGGTGCAGTGGTTCGGCTTGATCTTTCGCAAGGCGCCAACGCCGCCACAGGATCAAGCTGGCGGCACCCTGAACCACCTGACATTGCCATGCGCCACCTTGCCCTCGATGTCATCCACGACGAACACCAGGCCCTGGCGGCCATGCTGCGGTCGATGCACCTGCTGGTGGCGCAAGCCCAGCGTGAAGGCCACGACCCCGACTTCGGCGTGCTGCGCGCCATGCTGTTCTATGTGGACGAGTTCCCCGAGCGCCAGCACCACCCGAAGGAGAGCGAACTGCTCTTTCCGGCCCTGCGCCAGCGCTGTCCCGAGTTGTGGGGCACGCTCGACCGGCTGGACGCTGACCACGCCCGCGGCGAGGCCGCCATCCGTGCGCTGGAGCACGCCATGCTGGCCTACGAAGTGCTGGGTGCCACGCGCCGCCAGGCCTTCGTCGACGCGCTCGACCGCTACATCGACGGCTACCTGACCCACATGGCTGCCGAGGAACATGAAGTGCTGCCCGCCGCCAGGCGCCACCTCACCGACGCCGACTGGGCCGCGCTGGACGCCGCCTTCGCCGCCAACCGCGACCCGCTGACCGGCCACCCGGCCGACGCAGTGTTCCAGCCGCTGTTCCAGAAGATCCTGCGCACCGCACCAGCGCCGGTCGGCTTGGGCTGAGCCCGGACTCAAACCCGCCTGAGGCGGGTTTGTGCCTGGCGAAGCGGCCGAGCTCTGCGAGGCCGTGGGTGCGCAGCACAGCCCGGACTCAAACCCGCCTGAGGCGGGTTGGTGCCTGGCGAAGCGGCCGAGCTCTGCGAGGCAGTGGGGCGGATGTGGCCGCGGCCTACACTGCCGCCGCCATGCCCAGCCAGCCCACCAATCTTCCTGCCCTGATCCTGGCGGCCGGCCGCGGCGCGCGCATGCGTCCGTTGACCGACGCCACCCCCAAGCCGCTGCTGCCGGTGGCCGGGCGGCCGATGATCGCGTGGCACCTGCTGGCGCTGGCCGCCGCCGGCGTGCGGCAGGTGGTCATCAACACCGCCTGGCTGGAGGACCAGTTTCCGGCCGCGCTGGGCGATGGCAGCCGCTTCGGCCTGGCCATCCACTACTCGCACGAGGGCCGCGACCATGGCGGCGCGCTGGAGACGGCCGGCGGCATCGCCAAGGCGCTGCCGCTGCTGGGCCGCCAGTTCTGGCTGGTCTCGGGCGACATCGTGGCGCCCGGCTTCGCCTTCGATGCCACGGCGGCCCGGCGCTTTGCCGACGGGCGCGACGACGCCCACCTGTGGCTGGTGCCCAACCCCGATTTCCACGCCGCGGGCGACTTCGCCCTGCAGGGCGGCCGGGTGCAGCGCCCGCCCGCCGGCCAGCCGCGGCCGCTGACCTATGCCAACCTGGCCCTGGTGCGTGACAGCCTGGTCGCCGGCATCGCCGCCGGCCAGCATGCGCCGCTGGGCCCCTGCCTGTTCGCCAGTGCCGATGCGGGGCGCCTGGGCGGTGAGTTGCTGCCCGGCGCCTGGCACAACGTCGGCACGCCCGCGCAGCTGGCCAGTGTGAATGCCGGCC
Organism: Aquabacterium sp.; assembly: GCA_040400895.1. Lineage (GTDB taxonomy): Bacteria > Pseudomonadota > Gammaproteobacteria > Burkholderiales > Burkholderiaceae_C > Pseudaquabacterium. The sequence continues at coordinate 15,595 of JBBAPL010000059.1, read as the reverse complement.
TGCGGGCCGTCGACTTCGCCACCCCCTGATCCGGCCAGGGGCGATGCGCTATCGTCGCGCCCACATGCCGTTGCACCGCCCTGTTCCATGACCACTGGCCGCCGCCATTGCCGCCGCCCCACCGCCTGGACCGTGCTGCTGTGCGGTCCCTGGCTGCTGGCCGCCGCGGCCAGCGCAACCACGCCGCCGGTGGCCGGCCGCTTCAGCGTGTACGGCCTGTCGCCTGCCGTGGCCGGCCAGGACCGCGCCAAGGCCGAGGCCGCACTGGGCCAGCCCTTGCAGCCCGAGCCGTTGCCCGCTGCACGCGCCGCGTCGGCCGCGGCGTCGGCGGCCAGCCCGGGCCGATGCCACCACCGGCTGTCACCCCAGCAGCCGGGTGTGCGCTACACCCTGTCGGGTGATGTCATCACCCGCATCGAGACCCGCGATGCCCGCTATGCCACCGTCAGCGGTGTGCATGTGGGCGACAGCGTGGCCCAGGTCCAGAAGGCCTACGGCAAGCGGCTGAGCAGCGCGCCGCATCCGTACTTCGCCCAGGGCAAGGTGCTGACGGTCTTTTCGCCCGACCGCAAGCATGCCCTGGTGATGGAGTCCAACGACCAGGGCCGCATCATCACGCTGCGTGGCGGGCGCCTGCCCGAGGTGGGCTGGCTGGAGGGCTGCTCTTGACCGCGCCCGCCACCCGGCCGGCGTCCGTCCCCGCTGGTTGGCGTCTGGCGGTCATCGGCGCCGGCCCGGCTGGCCTGGCGCTGGCGCTGCAGGCCGCCCGCCAGTTGCCCACGGCCGAAGTGACGCTGTTCGACGCCCGGCCCGCTGACAAGGATGTGTCGGGCGACCCGCGCACCCTGGCACTGGCGCTGGGCAGCGTGCAGTTGCTGCGGCAACTGGGCGCCTGGCCCGGCGCGGCGGCGCAGGCCATCGCCGAGGTGATGGTGTCGCAGGCGCCGCCCACCTTCGACCTGCCCGGCGGTGCTGCCGAGGTGCGCCTGCGCGCGGCGGACGAAGGCGTGGAGATGCTGGGCGCCGTGCTGAGCTACGGCGCGCTGGTCAGCTGCCTGCAGCAGGCCTGGCGGGCGGCCGAGCAGTCCGCGCCGCACCGGCTGCACAGCCGCTTCGGCCAGCCGGTGGTGGACGTGCGCAACCTGGGCGCGGGCGTCGAGGTGGATGCCGGCATCGCCGACACCTTTGATTTGGCGGTGGTGGCTGAAGGGGGCGTCTTTGCCGACCAGGCCAGAAAGTCAGGCCCTGCGCCGGGCCGCTCCCAAGCCGAGCCACCCCCCGTGGGAGGCCTGACGCGCAGCGGCAGGTTCGGGGGCACCATCACCCATGACTACGGCCAGACGGCCTGGGTCGGCACCGCCACGCTGGCCGGTGCCACGCCCGGGCTGGCGGTCGAGCGCTTCACCCGGCGGGGCCCGCTGGCCCTGCTGCCGCTGTCGCCCGCGGCCGATGGCCAGGCGCGCGCCGCCATGGTGTGGTGCGTGACCAGCGCCGACGACCCGGTGGCCGGGCTCACCGATGCGCAGCGCATCGCCGTGCTCAACACCCTGCTGCCCGCTGCGGCGGGCATGGTGGTGGGGCTGTCGGCGCTGAAACAGTTTCCACTCGGGCTGAACGCCGAGCGCACCCTGACCGACGGCGCCATCGTGCGCATCGGCAATGCCGCGCAGACCCTGCACCCGGTGGCCGGCCAGGGTCTGAACCTCGGCCTGCGCGACGCCGCAGCGCTGGTGCACGCGCTGCGCGATGCCCCGCCCGACGGGCTGCCCGCGCTGCTGCGCCGGCTGGAATGGCAGCGCGGCCCCGACCGCTGGACCATGATCGCCGCCACCGACTTCCTGGCGCGCAGCTTCACCTGGCGCTGGCCCGGCCTGCCGGCCGCGCGCGGCCTGGGCCTGGCGCTGCTGCAGGCGCTGCCGCCGGTCAAGTCGGCGCTGGCGCGGCAGATGATGTTCGGCCGCAGGTAATCGGCGGCTGGATCACGCGCCGCAGCCGGCCGTGGTGCTGCTGTCGAACGACACGGCACCGGCCAGCGTGCCTGCCTCGCCGGCTGATCCGGTCAGTGCCTTGTTGTTGAACACCGCCGTGCGCGCCGCCGTGTCGACCGTGATGCCGGTGATCGCCGCGCCGTTCTTGTTCTCGAACACCACCCAGCCCGAGCCGACGTCGATCACGTGGCGTGTTGCGTGTCGATCGGCAGCTTGTCGCCCTGGCGGAAGTCGACCTGCACGGCGTCCTGCTTGCCGTTGGCGCCGGTGGCGTTCTCCCAGAAGATTTCGCAGTCGGGCACGCTGCTGAAGGCATCGGCCGCGCGGCCCGATGTGCCCTTGGCCGTGGCGGTCGACAGGCCGATGCTGGTGGTCTGGGCGGCCGGCGTGGTGGCCGACAGGGTCAGCGTGCCCCCGCCTGCAGCCGCAGCGCCGGTGGTGGTGTCGCCGCCGCCGCCACAGGCGGAGAGGGCGGCTGCGGCGACCAAGGCGGCCAGGGTGGCCAGGGTGGCCAGGTTGGTGACGAGGCGAAGGTTGTTCATGGCGGGCATGGCGGGTCTCCGAGTGGACGGTGGTGGAAGGGGGCTTGCTGGTCAACGCCGATGTCGCGTGTCACACGGCGCAGCGCCGGTCTGCGCCTGTGACAAATCACCGTCGGCACCTTGGCGGCCGCGCCTGCGGTCTCAAGTTCCGGCGGGTCGGGTCGATGTCCGGATACGACCCATTGCGCCTGACACCCACCATGGAAAACCGTCCGATGTACCGCTCCGTCCAAATCGTCCTGTCTCTGACCGCCACCGCCGTCCTGGTGGCCTGCGGTGGCGGCGACCCCGCCAGCGTGGCCGCCGAACCGCTGGACACCACCAGCATGGCTCTGGACGTGGACGTGGCCGAGGCCACGCCCGCCTTCCACAGCGTGGGCGAGATCGATGAGCCCGTTGCGCTGCAGCAGGCGCCGCAGCGCCACACCGTGCAGCTGCGCGGTGACACCCGCCTGAACCTGGGCGACGGCGTCCTGCGTGCGGGTGCCGACACGGGCGCCGACACGCCCGACCAGACGATCCAGGCCAGCCGGCCCACCGCTGCAGTGGCGCACACGCCGGCGTCGATCCGCAGCCTGTACGGCATGCCTGCGCTGCCTGCCAGCCTGGCCGGGCTGACCGCGGCGCAGCGCGCCGACCTGGGCGCCGGGCAGACGATCTACATCGTCGGCGCCTTTGCCGGCGCCAACCTGCTGAAGGACCTGAACACCTTCAGCACCCGCTTCGGCCTGCCCACCTGCCAGCAGGTGGCCGTGCCGGTGCAGAGCCCGGTGCGCGCCCTGGCCGCCGCGCCCACCAGCGGCTGCACGCTGGCCATCGTCAACAGCGCCGCCGGCAACCTGCGTGCGGCCGCACCGGTCTACAACGCCGGCTGGGCGTCTGAATATGCGCTGGACGTGCAGTGGGCCCATGCCACCGCGCCGCTGGCACGCATCGTGGTGGTGCAGGCCGAGAACGCCCTGACCACCAGCCTGTCGGGCGCCATCACGCTGGCCAACCGCCTGGGGCCGGGCGTGGTGAACATGAGCTTCGGCGCGCCCGAGGCCAACTATGTCGAGCCCTACGAAGCCCTCTTCACCACCGCCGGCATGGCCTATGTGGCGGCGGCGGGCGATTCCGGCGCGCAGGCCAACTGGCCGGCGGTGGGCACCGGCGTGTTGAGCGTGGGCGGCACCACCGCCTGGATGGCCGGCAACCAACGCAACGAAGTCACCTGGTCGCGCAGTGGCGGCGGCTTCAGCAGCTGGCTGCCGCGGCCGGCCTACCAGGCGCAGCTGCGCATCACCGGTGCGGGCGTGACCAGGGCGCCGGCCCGCCAACCCAACCTGCCGGCCCGCGGTGTGACCGACGTCAGCTTCAATGCCGACCCCTTCACCGGCCAGATGACGGTGGTGACCAACCCGGCCGGCGCCACCCGCTGGCTCAGCATGGGCGGCACCAGCGTGGGCGCGCCGCAGTGGGCCGGCATCCTGGCGGTGGCCGACGCGCGGCGGGCACTGGTGGGTGCAGCGCCGCTGGGCCGCATCCATGCCAGCCTGTACGGCCCGCTGGCGGCCGGCAGCCACTTCAACGACGTGACCGAGGGCAGCAACGGCAGCCCGGTGTGGGCCCGCGCCGGTGCCCGCTATGACATCCCCACCGGCTGGGGCACGCCCAGGGTGGCCGCCTTCCTGGCCGCGGCCGCGGCCTTGCGCTGACACGCCGCGCCGCTGCGCCGCTGCGCCGCTGCGCCGTCAGCCTGCCGTCGTGCGCTGCGTGCTACATTCCCACTCGATGCCTGCCAACCGCTTCTTCTTTGCGTATTTTTGGTTCTCGCCCCTCACCGGCGGCTGGAGAAACCAACGCGCGTGACACGCAAGCGTTGCAAGCAACCAGACAAACCGCCGGCAGCCCCGGCGGTTTTTTTTCGTCCCGACCCCTCCCGCAGCACAGGAACAGACCATGGCCCCCCAGCACCCCAGCAGCCACCCCAGCACATCGGATTCGGGCTTTGGCTATGCACTGAGCGAAAAGACCAGCCAGACCGACGACCAGCGCATCGAGGAGGTGACGCCGCTGCCGCCGCCTGAGCACCTGATCCGCTTCTTCCCGATCGCCGGCACGCCGGTCGAGCAGTTGGTCGGCGACACCCGCCAGGCCGTGCGCCGCATCTTGGACGGCAGCGACGACCGGCTGCTGGTGGTGATCGGTCCGTGTTCCATCCACGACCCTGCCGCCGCCGTCGACTACGCCCGCCGGCTGAAGGCCGAGCGGGCCAAGTACGCCGACACGCTGGAGATCGTGATGCGCGTCTACTTCGAGAAGCCGCGCACCACCGTGGGCTGGAAGGGCCTGATCAACGACCCCTACCTGGACGAGACCTACCGCATCCACGAAGGCCTGCGCATCGCCCGCCAGTTGCTGGTCGACATCAACCGCCTGGGCGTGCCCGCGGGCAGCGAGTTCCTCGACGTGATCAGCCCGCAGTACATCGGCGACTTGATCAGCTGGGGCGCGATCGGCGCCCGCACCACCGAAAGCCAGGTGCACCGCGAGCTGGCCAGCGGCCTCTCCGCGCCCATCGGCTTCAAGAACGGCACCGACGGCAACCTGAAGATCGCCACCGACGCCATCCAGGCCGCCAGCCGGCCGCACCACTTCATGTCGGTGCACAAGAACGGCCAGGTCGCCATCGTGCAGACCAAGGGCAACAAGGATTGCCATGTGATCCTGCGCGGCGGCAAGACGCCCAACTACGACGCCGCCAGCGTGGCCGCGGCCTGTGCCGAGTTGCGCGCCGCCCAGCTGCCCTGCCAGCTGATGGTCGACTGCAGCCATGCCAACAGCAGCAAGCAGCACCAGCGCCAGATCGACGTGGCGCACGACATCGCCACGCAACTGTCCGCCGGCGAGCGCTGCATCTTCGGCGTGATGGTGGAAAGCCACCTGAACGCCGGCGCGCAGAAGTTCAGCGCCGGCAAGGACGACCCGGCGCAGCTGGCCTATGGCCAGAGCATCACCGACGCCTGCATCGGCTGGGACGATTCCGTGGGCGTGCTGCAGACGCTGAGCGACGCGGTGCTGGCGCGCCGCCAACGTGATGGGTTGGGCACCCCTGCCTAGTCCGCGCGGTCAGCTTCAGGGTGGATTCGGCCGTTGACCTGGACTGCAGCCACCGGATCGCCATGCCCACCCTGAGCACCGCCGCACCACACGCCCTCCGTCTGGTCGACATCGTCGACTTCAAGTGGTTGATGGCCGGCGACGGACACCGGGTGCATGTGGAGCGGCTGCAGGCCGACCCCGACTATGCCGGCCACTGCCTGGCGTTGGGCGCGGCGTCGCACACGCCAGCCCTGCGCGATGCCACCCAGCGCCTGGCCGTCGCGCTGAACCTGCCCCCGCCCGGCGCCTGCGCCGCGGGTTGATCCGCCGTCACGGCGCCGGCTACTGCACCGTGCGCGGCAGGTGCACGGCTGCTGTACGACGACTTGCCCTGGTCAACCGCGCGCTGGCGCACCGCGCCGCCAAGGTGGTGGAACTGCGCTTCTTCGGCGGGCTGGGGAACGAGGAGATCGCCCAGGCGCTGGGTCCGTCGCTGGCGACCGTCAAGCGTGAATGGACCCTGGCGCGGGCTGATTCGCCGCCCGGCGGCTGCCGGGCGTGCTGCGTGGGTCAGGCGTTGACCACCTGCGCCAGCGCGGCTACCACCACCACCAGCTGCCCGTTGAGCGCGGCAGCCTGGGCGGTCAGCGTCTCCGGTGCGATGGGCTGGCGCAGGGCGGCCTCGAAGTCGGTCAGCTGCGGCAGCATGCCTGCCGCGCCCAGCGTGCCCAGGGCGCCGCGCAGGTTGTGGCAGGCCACCCGCCAACCGGGCAGCGGGTCGGGCCAGGCGGGTGTGGCCAACGCGGGCACGCCCGCGCGGTGGCTGGCGACGAAGCGGCCCAGCACCCGCGCCAGCAGCTCGGCGTTGCCACCCAGGTGCCGAAGCGCTGCGTCCACATCGAAGCCCGCCACGCCGGCCAGTGCCGCTGCCAGCGGCCGATCGGTGGGCGGCTGCGCGTCGCCGGCCGCGGGCAGCCACTGCAGCAGCGCGGCATACAGCTGCTCCGGGTCGACCGGCTTGGCGACGTGGTCGTTCATGCCCGCGGCCAGGCAGGCCAGGCGGTCCTCGTGGAAGGCGTTGGCTGTCATCGCCAGGATGGGCAGCCCGGGGCCGCTGCGCCCGCCACCCGCCGCCCGGATGCGCCGGGTGGCCGCCAGGCCGTCGGTGCCGGGCATCTGCACATCCATCAGCACCAGGTCGTAGGGCGTGGCCATCACCCGCTCGATGGCCTGACCGCCGTCGTCTGCGGTGTCGATCACCAGGCCCACCGCTTCCAGCAGCGCCAGGGCCACTTCGCGGTTGATCGGGTTGTCTTCGGCCAGCAGCACGCGCCGGCCGGCATGCCGCAGGCGCAGTTGCCGCTCGGCCAGGTGGGCCTGGTCGGCCGGCAGGCTGGGTGCGGGCGCATCGGCCGCACGGTCGAACCAGCCGGTGAACCAGAACCGGCTGCCCACACCTTGCGTGCTGTCCACACCGGCGGTGCCGCCCATGGCTTCGGCGATGTGGCGGGTGAGGGCCAGACCCAGGCCGGTGCCGCCATGGCGCCGGGTGGTGCTGTTGTCGGCCTGCGTGAAGGCCTGGAACAGCTGCGCCTGGTCGGCCGGCGCGATGCCCGGACCGGTGTCCTGCACCTCGCAGCGCAGCAGCACGCGCGTGCCGTCCTCGGCGGCCACCCGCACCGTCAGGCGCACCCAGCCCTGGCGGGTGAAGCGCACCGCATTGCCCAGCAGGTTGATCAGCGATTGCGACAGCCGCATGGCATCGCCGTGCAGCCAGCGCGGCGCGCCGGCGCTGTCGCGCTGCAGGGCCAGGCCCTTGGCACGGGCTTCGGTGCCCACCATGTCCACCGCGCGGGCCAGCACGTCGTCCAGGTCGAAGTCGGCCAACCGCAGCACCGTCTTGCCGGCGCTGATCTTCGACAGGTCGAGGATGTCGTTGATCACCTGCAGCAGGTGACGCGCCGCGTGGTCCACCTTGCCCAGGCGGTCGCGTTGCACGTTGTCGCTGGCGTCGCGCGACAGCAGATGCGTCAGGCCGAGGATGGCATTCATCGGCGTGCGGATCTCGTGGCTCATGTTGGCCAGGAAGGCGCTCTTGGCCTGGCTGGCGTCGTCGGCCTGCTCTGCGCGGCGTGCCAGCGCGTCGTTGACCGCTGACAGCTGCAGCTCGGCCTGCTTGAGCTCGGTGACGTCGGAGACCACCATGTTGAAGCCGCGCAGCACGCCGCCCACGGTGTCGGGGATGTAGGCGGCCAGGGTGTGGCGCCATGCGCCATCGGCGCGGCGCAGCGTGCACTGGAAGTGCTGGGCCGTGCCCGCCAGCACGGCGTCGATGTGCGGGCGCTGGCTGGCAAAGACAGCGTCGCCCAGCAGGGCCTGCAGCGTCAGGCCGACCATGGCATCGGGCGCCCGATCGAACCAGACCTGGTGGCCGGCATTGGCAAAGCGGCAGCGCAGGTCGGTGCCCCAGTAACCGACGATGCCGGGCACGCTGTCGGCCACGGTGCGCAGCAGGTTCTGTTGCTCGGCCAGGTTGGCGTTGGACGCCTCCAGCTGGCGCGTGCGGTCGGCCACCATGGCCTCCAGCGCATCCCGGTGGCGGGCCAGTGCGCTCGCCAGTTGCTGGCGCTGGGTGGTGTCGGTGAACGACGTCACCACGGCCAGCAGCGCGCCGCTGTCGGGCGCCAGCACCGGCTGGGCGCTGACATCGAACCAGCGCTGCTCACCGCCCGGTGCCACGCGCATCACCTGCACATGCTGCTGGGCCGGCTCGCCGGCCAGCACGCGGCCCGTGGGTGTGTCGGCGGCCGGCATCGGCCGGCCGTCTGGCCACAGCGTGGCACCGCCGGGCGCCGTGGGGCTGAAGTCGGCCCAGGCATGGCCGGGCACGCCGGCGATGCGCTCGGCCGCGGCATTGCACAGCAGCAGCTGGCCCTGCGGGTCGTGCACCAGGATGCCTTCACTGAGCACCGACACCACCGCGCCGTAGTGGGCCTCGCGCTCGGCCAGGGCGCGCTCCTGGCGCGCCTGCTCGGTGATGTCGTTGAACACCGCCACCAGCCTGCCACCGGCCATGCGGGTGACGGTCAGCGCCAGCGTCAACGCCGGGGCGCGGCTGCGCGGTGGCGGGGTGATGTCCAGGCGCAGGCCGTCGACCACCGTGCCGGTGGCCCCGGCCGCCACGTCGTCGCGCAGGGTGGGCACGGCGGTGTGCAGTGCGGTGTACAGGTTGTCGAGCTGGCCGTCCGGCGCCAGCGGCAGCAGGAAGCGGGCCGCGGCGGCGTTGATGGTCTCGATGCTGCCATCCAGCGCTGCATGCACCAGGCCCACCGGCGCGGCGTACAGGAAGCGCAGCAGTTGGCCGTGTTCGTCAGCCAGGTCGCTCATCGGGCGGGTCAGCGCTTTCGCTGCACCAGCACGAAGCGCAGCGGCCGCCCCGGCGCGGACAGCAGGCGCAGCACCACCGGTGTGGGCCGCATGCGCAGGGTGAAGACGTAGGGCAGCTGCTCGTCGAGCACGGTGCTGTCGGCTTGTGCGTCCTCGAAGCGCTGCGCGACCAGGTAGTTGCGCATGCACTGGGCCACCTCGGCGAACAATGGCCGGCCCATCACCTCGGCCAGCGGCAGGCCGGAGCCGAGTGATTCAGCGCGGTTGTAGCGCTGCACCATGGCATCGTCATCGGTGCCGAAGCCGATCACGCCGTAGTCCAGGGTGTCGAGTTCGGCGCTGTCGGCCTGGCACAGCCAATCCAAAACATCGGGATCGGCAAACCCCGGGTGCGTCGCAACGGTCATGGTCCCCGACGCCAGATGGCGCCCCTCCACCAGAAATTATCAACGAGCCCCGGACGCGGGTGCGCTGGCCGGCTCGGCCCGTGCGGATGCCGACGCGGGCAGCGGGTCGAGCAGGCCACGGTCGAGCCTCTCGACCTTGGGTGCGTCCCAGCGGCCCGTGACGCGGAACTCGCGCGCGCTGGCCTGGCGCAGCGGCTCGCGCAGCAGCCATTGGCCGATGAAGGCGCCCAGCCCCACGGCCGGGTTCACCGTGGCATAGGCCAGGCTGGCGCTGCCGGCGTTCAGCTCGGGCACCACCACCACGTGCAGGTCCTGCGTCTCGCGGCCGATGTCGGCGGTGCCGGCCATCGCCACCAGGGCCTGCAGCCCGCGCAGGCGCAGGTTCTCGGTGCTGGCCACGCCCTGGGTGATCAGCACGCTGGCGGTGGCGGTGTCGAAGGCGAAGCCTTGCTGGAACACGTCGCGGAAGTCGAGCAGCAGACGCCGCGGCAGGGCCTGCAGGCTCATCACGCCCAGCAGCCGTGCGGCGCCGGGGTCCATCTGCAGGAACTGGCCGCCCTGGATGTCCAGCGCCAAGCGGCCGCCCAGCGACGGCAGGTCGAAGGCCAGCGGTGAGCCGTCCCAGCCCAGCGTGCCGGCCAGCTTGCCCGTGCCGCCGCGCAGCACCTTGCCGAAGCCCAGGCGCTCCAGCAGGGCGCCGCCGTTGCCCACATCCAGCGTGAAGGCCAGCACCATGCGCCGCCGCGCCTGGCCGGCCACCGCCTCCCAGCGACCGTCGGCGCTGAGGGTGGCGTCGTCGTTCTTCAGCCGCAGGCGGGTCAGCTGCCATTCGCTGCGGCCGGCCAAGTCGTTCGGCGCGGGGCGGTGTGCGGCCTGCAGCGCCAGTGCGCCGAGCTTGCGGCCCCGCAGCTCGAAGTCGTCCACGGTGATGTCCAGCGCCGGCAGCACCGGGCCGGCGCGGTCGACCAGCTCGGTCACCGGGTCGGCGCCTGGCGGGCCGGTCATCTCGTCGGGTAGGTTCAGGCGCGACAGCTGCGCGCGCAGCTGGCCCGGTGCGCCGGGGCTGCGGGCCTCGCGGTAGTCCAGCGTGCCGGCGGCCTGGTCGGTCTTGAACTGCGCGCGCCATGTGTCGCCGCCATCGGCAGCCGCCGCCGACGCCGGCTGGCGCTGCAGGTCGATCACCACGCCGCTCAGGCGCCGCCCGCCCAGCAACAGCTCGGGGGTGGTGAGCTGCAGCAGCTGTGGCAGCCAGGCGCTGTCGTCCGCTGCTGCGGCGCCGTTGGCCAGGCCGGACCCGCCGGGGCGCCCGGCCAGCGCGCTGCGCCAGCGGTCCACGTCCAGCCGGGGAGGGGCCAGCACTGCGCGTCCGCCAGGCACCGGCTCGGGCAGTGGCGCATCCCAGGACCAGGCGCTGCGCAGCGGGCGCGGGCCGGCGGCGGCCGACTCGACCAGCGCCTGCGCCTTCAGCGGCCCCAGCTCCAGGCGCAGCCAGTCGCGCTGGGGCGCGCCGGATGGCAGGCCTCGGGCCTCCGGCGTGCTGCTCGCGCGCAGGGCCAGCGCCTGGTCGGTCGGCTTGCCCAGCGGCGCGGGCAGGTCGATCGCCATGCCCTGCAGGTTGCTGGCCAGTTGCCAGTCGACCTGGCTGTGGAGCAGGCTGGTCTGCAGCCGGTAGCTGGCCTGGCCCTGCAGCCGCTGGGCCAGGCGCGGCAGCGTGGGCCCCAGCTCGGTGGCCCGGCGCAGGGCGTCGGCGGTGGCGTTGCCGCTGACCACCAGGCGCAGGCTGCCATCGGGCTGGCTGGCGCCGTCCAGCACCGCGTCGCCGCCCAGCAGCTGGGTGCGCAGGCCGGCGATCTGCACGCCCTTGTGGGTCAGGTCGATGCGGCCGCGGGCGTTGGCCAGCAGCGGCAGGTCGGGCCGCAGGCGCAGGTCGTTGCCGGGCAACTGCAGGCTGGCCTTGAGCTGGGCGTCAGCGGTGTGGCCCAGCGGCACGGCCAGGGCCAGCTTCAGGTCGCCATTGCCGCTGGCGGTGGTGGCGTCCAGCAGGCGGCCGGTGGCGTCGCCCAGCGGTGTGCCACGCACCGCGCGCAGCAGGTCGGTGAGCGGGCCGCGCACCTGGCCTTCGACCTCCAGCAGGGCGGGCTCGGCCGCCAGCGACCGGATGCCGCCCGACACCTCGTCCAGCGTCAAGCCCCACAGCGTGCCGCGGGTGCGGGCAAAGTGCATGGCGCCGCGCTCGAACACCAGCTCGCCGGAGACGGTGCCGAAGACGGGCCACGGGGACTCCCAGGCCGGCTCGGTGCCGCCCTCCGGCACCGACGGCACCGGCGCCAGGGTCACGTCCTGCAATTGGCCGGCGATGCGGAAATCGCCGTCGCGCTTGTTGACGAACGGGAAGTCCCACAGGTCGCCCTGCACCCGGTAGCTGACGTCGCGCAGCGTGCCACCGCGCACGGCGCGCTGGGTCCACCGCCGGGTCTCGGGGCCGATGCCCAGCGGCAGGTAGCGCGCCACCTGGGTGGCGCGGCCCTCGGCCAGGCGGCCGTCAAGCTGCAGCACGCCGGGCAGCCGCCCGCCCTTGCCGAAGCCGGGGCCGGCCCCGGTGCGCCAGGTGGCGCTGAGCGTGCCGCGGGCGTCGGCGTTGTCGAAGCTGGCGTCGACCACCTTCAGCTCGATCGCCGGCGACAGGTCGTCGCGCGCGCCCGGGCCAGGCTTGACGGTCCACTGCAGCCGCGCGCCAAAGCGTGCCAACGGCACCACCGGCTCGTCGAACACGCCGGGCAGGGTGATCTGGCCGCCGGCCAGGCCCAGGGTGGCGGTGCCGCCGTCCTGGTGGGCATCGATCTGCAGGTCGGCGCCACGCCAGCCGGGCCGGCCGATGCCGCCGGGCTCGGGCGAGGCGGCCGCCGTGATCGACAGGCCCTTGACGCCGGCCTTGGCGCTCCAACTGCGGGGCTGGTCCAGCGGGCCGTCCCAGCGGGCATCGAGCGCGCTGACCGTGCCTTCGGGATCCAGCTGGCGCAGCAGGTCGCGCACGCCCGCGCCGATGGGCAGGCGCTCGGCCAGCGCGGCCAGCAGCGGCAGGTCGAGCCGGTCGGCGGTGAGCTGGCCACCGTCGAGCGGCGGCAGCCACTGCTGGCTGGCTGTGGCCGATGCAGCCGGCGCTGCGGCCGCGGCCGGGGCTGCGCGCCACTGCAGGGCCAGCTGGCTGGGCGCCCAAACCTCGCCGTCGGGCGTGGTGAAACCCAGGCCCTGCAACGCCAGACGCACGCCCGATCCGTGGCGCTCGGCCACCAGGCGGCCGCGCAGGTCGGCCAGGCCGATCGGTGCCAGCGTGCGGCCCAGCTGCACCGACACGCCGCGCAGCACCGCGTCCAGCGTCAGCGCCTGGGGCTGGCCCTGGTCCCAGTCGACCCAGGCGCGCAGCGCCGCCCGGCCCTGCTGCAGGTCGACTGGCAGGTCGACGTGGTGGCGCAACTGGGCGACATCGGCGCGCGGCAGATGGACATGCAGCGTGCCTTTCCATTGGCGCCAGTCGCCGGCACGCGACAGCAGCGCCCCGCGCGCCTGGCCGACGATGGCAAAGCGGTCGCCCCAGTCGGGCGGCGGGGTGGCGTCCAGCCGCAGTTCATGCCGGCGGCCGCGGTTGCGCACCAGCAGCTGCACGTCGGCCAGCGCCAGTGCGGGGGCGTCGCGCTGTTCGTCCAGCCAGCGCAAGGTGCCGCCGCGCACCAGGATCTCGTGTTGCTCGAAGACCCAGTCGGTGCTGGCGTCGCCGGCCAGCGCGGGGCCGCCGCCGCCCAGGGCCAGCCCGCCGACGAACAGGCGGCCGGCCTTGTCGCGCCGCACGACCAGGCGGGCGTCCTCGATCAGCAGCTGCGCAAACCGCAGCCGCAGACCCAGCAGCGACGGCACCGACAACGCCGCCTGCACCCGCGGCAGGCGCAGCGCCTCCTGGCCGGCGGGGTCGCGCAGCACCACGTCATGCAGTGTGAAGGTGGGCAGCCAGCCGGCGCCCTGCGCGGCCAACTTGCCGATCTGCACCGGATGCCCCAACGCCCGCGTGGCCAGGGCTTCCACCCGCGGGCGCCATTCGTCCAGACGCGGCAGAATCAACCACTGCAGGCTCACCCACGCCGCCAGGGCCACTGCCCAGCCTGCCAACGACAACCCCAGCGCGATGCGCCACACCCAGCGCCGCAGCCCTTGCCATGAAGGGCGCACCCACCGGCCGGCCGGTTGGCGCACCGCAGCTGACAACGACGAGTGAGGCATGGATGAGGAGCGAGAACCGGTGCGCCGTGCATGAGATCGGCCTGCGGCTGCGCGGCCGTTGGGCGCCCGCGGCTGCGTGCCTCCTGGCGCCGGGCTGCAGGGCAATCTAGCACAGAGCCCCCGGCGCGCCATGGGTTCCAATCTTCACCTGCCCGACACATCCGCGCCCCGTGCAGCGGCCGACCACAGCCGCTTTGTGCAGCGCATCCGCCGCCGCTACGCGACTGACCTGGCGCGGCTGCCGTCCGGCCTGCCCGATGGCGCCGGCATCACCGCGTTGGTGCTGCAGCTGCAGGCCGATGGCCGGCCGTTGCCGTCGGCGCTGCGGGTGGCGCGCCAACTGGTGCTGGAACGGCTGGCGGTGCTGGACGTGGAACAGGCCGCGCCGCTGGCGCACATCACCCAGACGATGACGTCGCTGGCCGAGGCCACGCTGGAACTGGCGCTGGCCGCCGCCCGCGCCGAGCAGGACGCCCGCTTCGGCCCGCCGCGTGACGCCCAGGGCCGGGTGATCGACTTCTGGATCATCGGCATGGGCAAGCTCGGGGCGCGCGAGCTGAACGTGTCGTCCGACATCGACCTGATCTATGTCTATGAAGACGATGGCCAGACCGACGGTGTGGCCGACGGCAAGGGCGTGCCGGCCGCCGCCGGGCCGCCCCAAGGCGGCCGCGCCCCCTTGGGGAGCGGCGCCGGTACGCCGGCGCGTGGGGGCACGGCCGCCGCTGGGCCGCCCCAAGGCGGCCGCGCCCCCCTGGGGGGCAGCGCCGGTATGCCGGCGCGTGGGGGCACCATTTCTGCGCACGAGTACTTCACTGAAGTCGCCAAGCGCCTGTATGCGCTGATCGGCGATGCCACCGACGACGGCTTCGTCTTCCGCGTCGACCTGGCGCTGCGGCCCAACGGCAATTCCGGCCCGCCGGTGGTCAGCATGGGCATGCTGGAGGAGTACTTCCAGGTGCAGGGCCGCGAGTGGGAGCGCTTTGCCTGGCTCAAGAGCCGGGTGGTGGCGCCACGCGCGGCCGTCACCAGCGGCCGCGCGCTGCCGCTGCGCGGCCTGGTGTCGTCCTTCGTCTACCGCCGCTACCTGGACTACGGCATCTTCGAGGGCCTGCGCCAGCTGCACCGCAAGATCCGCGAGGAAGCCCAACGCCGCGCCGCCGGCCGGCCCGAGCGCGCCAACGACGTCAAGCTGTCGCGCGGCGGCATCCGCGAGATCGAGTTCATCGTGCAGCTGCTGCTGGTGGTGCGCGGCGGGCAGTTCCCCGAGATCCGCACCCGCAGCACCCAGAAGAGCCTGCAGAAGCTGGCTGGCCGCGGGCTGATGAAGGTGGAGACCGCGCTGAAGCTCGACCAGGCCTATGTCTTCCTGCGCCAGGTGGAGCACCGCATCCAGTTCCTGGACGACCAGCAGACCCACCTGCTGCCCACGAATGACGCCGACCTCGACTGGATCGCCCGGTCGATGGGTCTCTGCGAGGCGCCGGGCGCCCGCATGTCGCAGGCCTGCGGCTTGCTCGACCGGCTGTGCGAGATCCGCGAGTTGGTGGCCAACGAGTTCGACGCCCTGCTGCACGACAGCCAGGACGCAGGCGGGCGCAACGGCTGCAAGACCTGCGGCCCTGGACCCCAGCCGATCGACAGTGAACTGCTGCTGGAGCGGCTGCCGCCCGGGCTGGCTGCGCGCATCCGCCCTTGGCGCGAGCACCCGCGCGTGCTGGCGCTGCGCGAGGAAGCCCGGTTGCGGCTGGGCCGGCTGGTGCAGCGCACCGGCGACTGCGTGGAACAGGGCCACTGCACCGAGGCGGCCGCGCTGCGCTTCGTCGACTGGCTGGAGCCGCTGCTGCGCCGCGACAGCTACCTGGCGCTGCTGGCAGAACGCCCCGAGGTGCTGCGCCGCCTGCTGCGCCTGCTG
>JBBAPL010000058.1:0-29734 GCA_040400895.1 Aquabacterium sp. | reverse complement strand
GCCAAGGGCGAGACGCTGCCGGTCGATTTCACCAACCGGGTCATCTACTACGTCGGCCCGGTCGACCCGGTGCGCGACGAAGTGGTGGGCCCGGCCGGCCCCACCACCGCCACCCGCATGGACAAGTTCACCGAGATGATGCTGGCCCAGACCGGGCTGATCTCGATGGTCGGCAAGAGCGAGCGCGGGCCAGTGGCGATCGCCGCCATCCAGAAGCACAAGAGCGCCTACCTGATGGCCGTGGGCGGTGCCGCCTACCTGGTGGCCAAGGCGATCAAGGCGGCCAAGGTGGTGAGCTTCGCGGACCTGGGCATGGAGGCCATCTACGAGTTCGACGTCAAGGACATGCCGGTGACGGTGGCGGTGGACAGCCTGGGCACCAGCGTGCACGACACCGGCCCGAAGGAGTGGCAGGCCCGCATCGCCGGCATCCCGGTGGTGGCGGGCTGACGCCGCCCGTCAGCCGGCAGGCGCCGGCTGACGGGGACAATCAGAAGGTTTCCCAGTCGGCATCGCTGCTGGCAACGGCTGTCGCCGGCGCAGGCACGGGCGCCGGCGCAGCGGCACGCGGTGCCACCGGGGCGGTGCGTGGTGCCACTGCAGGGGCCGGGGCTGCGGCACGCGGTGCTGCCGGGCGCGGGGCCGCAGCAGGCCGGGCCGCCGGCACGGCCGCCGGTGCCACGGGCTGGCTGTGGCCGGCAGCACCGGCCAGCTTGAACACCGCCACCGCGTCCACCAGCAGGCGGGCTTGGGTGCGCAAGCTCTCCGCCGCGGCGGCGCTCTGCTCCACCAGCGCCGCGTTCTGCTGGGTGCCGCGGTCCAGCGCGGTCACCGCCTGGCCGACCTGGGTCACGCCGTTGCTCTGTTCGCTGCTGGCGGTGCTGATCTCGTTGACGATCTCGCTCACCCGCTGGATGGCGCTGACGATCTCGCCCATGGTGGCGCCGGCACGACCCACCAGGGCACTGCCGTGCTCCACACGTTCCACGCTGGCGGTGATCAGGCCCTTGATCTCGCGCGCCGCATCGGCGCTGCGCTGTGCCAGGCTGCGCACCTCGCCGGCCACCACCGCAAAGCCTCGGCCCTGCTCGCCGGCACGTGCGGCTTCCACCGCCGCGTTCAGCGCCAGAATGTTGGTCTGGAAGGCGATGCCGTCGATGGTGCCGATGATGTCGGCGATGCGGCGGCTGCTCTCGTTGATGCCGCGCATGGTCTCCACCACCTCGCCCACCACTGCGCCACCGCGCTGGGCCACGCTGGACGCGCCGGTGGCCAGCTCGCTCGCCAGCCTGGCGTTGCCGGCATTGGTGTGCACCGTGGTGCCCAGTTCCTCCATGGTGGCCGCCGTCTGCTGCAGGGCGCCGGCTTGCTGCTCGGTGCGGCCCGACAGGTCCTGGTTGCCCTGGGCGATCTCGCTGCTGGCCAGCGACACGCGCTCCGACCCGAGGCGCACATGGGCCACGGTGTCGGTCAGCGCCCGCTGCATGGCCTGCAGGCTGGCCAGCAGGCTGAGACTGTCACCCGGGCGCAGCGGGATGGGTGTGGTCAGGTCGCCCTGCGCCACCGCGCGCGCCACCTGCGTGGCCACGGCCGGTTCGCCGCCCAGTTGACGGTAGAGCCGGCGCGTGATGCCCACCGCCAGCAGCAGGCCAGCCACCACGGCCAGTGCCAGCAGCACCGCCGTGGCCAGGCGGGCTTGCTCGTAAGTGGCATCGGCCTCGACAGCAGCGGCATGGCCGCCTTCGTAGTTCGCCTTGATCAGCGCGTCGATCTCGGTCAGCAGTTCGTCAAACAGCATGCTCGACGCGCCGTCGGCGATGTCGGCCGCATCCTGCGGCTTGGTCTGGCGCAGTTGCACCACGCGCTCCTGCGACGCGCGGTACTTCTGCCAGCCCTGGGTGGCCTTGTCCAGCGCGGCCCGGTCGCTGCCGTCGGCCACTGTCTTGGCGTAGGTGGCCAGCGCGGCAGACACCGTCTTGGCAGCCTCGGCCATCTTGTCGCGGTACTCGCCCTGGTAGCTCTTGTCGTCGGTCTTGCTGAATTTGAGCTCGAACTCGCGTGCCGCCATGACCGTGCCCCGCGCCTCGGACATGCTGCCCAGGCCGACCAGCCACTTGCCAGCCAGCGCATCGGCCTGGGCGCTGACACGCCCCAGCCCCAGCAGCGCCACAGCGCCCAGCAGCGCGGTCAGCAGCAGCAGCAGGAAGAAGGCGCCGAAGAGTTGCTGGCGCACGCCCAGGCCATCCAGCGTGCGTCGCACGCTTGAGAGAGTGTTCATCGATGTCTCCGCCACGGGGCCGCAGCCCCGCAGCCCGGGGTTACTTCTTGTGGCCGATGTAGCTCACGCCGACGATGGTGCCCTTGGCATCCTTGATGGGGTTGTAGCAGGCGTCGAACGCCGTGCCCAGCACGTCGATCGGGCCGCAGAACTGCTTGCCGGCAATCACCGCGGCATAGGCCGCGTTGCGGGCCAACTGGGTGCCCACGCCGCGCTTGCCTTCGGGCGTGAGCACGTTGGTGCTGACACGCACGAATTCGTCGCCCGACTTCACGAACACCGTGGCCGTGGCCTGGTGGGTCTTGCGGATGGCGTCCACCACGTCGTAGTTGTTGTTGACCTTGCGGTCGCCGAAGTAGATGGCAGGCACGGTCTTGTCACCGGCGGTGTCGGTGCCGTCGATCCTGACGGCGCCGATCTTGGCCAGGCGCGCGTCCAGGTCGGCGATGGTGGCCTTGGGGTCGTTGGCATGCGCCGCAGCGGCGCCAACAATGGCCAGCGTGGCCAGCAGCTTGGGGAACAGGGTCATGGGGTCTCCTTGCATGGACATGCGGGACCACACACCGGGCCCGGCCCTGGTTGTTTCGGCGTCTGCCGCGACGGACTGATGCAACGGCGCAGTTGAGTCATGTCAACAAATCGACGATTCGACGCGCCTGCCGGCGGCGCCGCGCAATCCGTCACGCGGCGTCGGCTGGGGGCCCGGCGTCGGCCCCGGCTTGACTGCGGTGCAGCACCACGCGTTGCGGGAACGGGATCTCCACGCCCTCGGCCTGCAGCAGGCGCAGCACCGCCAGGTTGACGTCGCTGCGCACATTGCCCTGGCCGTTTTCCAGGTCGCCGATCCAGAACACCAGCGTCAGTTCCAGGCCGTCGGCGGCGAAGTTGGTCAGCTGCACCGCCGGGCCCGGGGTGGACAGCACGCGCGGCACAGCGGTGATGGCCGCCTGCAGTCTGGGCGTGAGTGCCGGCACGTCGGTGCCGTAGGCCACCTGCACCACGGTGGTGATGGCCACGTTGGGGTCGGCATAGGAGAAGTTCTCGACCCGCTGGGTGATGAGCATCTCGTTGGGCACGATGGATTCGCGGCCGTTGGCCGCACGGATCAGGGTGTAGCGGGTGGTGATGTCGCTGATGCGGCCTTCGAAGCCGTCGACCCGCACCGTGTCACCGATGCGCAGGCTGCGCTCGGCCAGGATCACGAAGCCCGACACATAGTTGGCCGCCAGCCGCTGCAGGCCCAGGCCGATGCCCACGCCCACCGCGCCGCCCATCACGCCCAATGCGCCCAGCGGGATGCCGGCCGCCGACAGCGCCACCAGCAGGCCCACCAGCAGCAGCAGCGCCCGCGTGGCGTTGGCCGCCATCTTGCGCACGCTGAGGTGCATGGTGTCAGCGCGCAGCAGGCGGGCCTCGATGGTGGACGACAACCACAGCATCAGCAGCAGCACCGCCACCGCACTGAGCCCGCCTTCGACCAGGCTGCGCAGCGACACCGGCGCGCCGCCGATCTTCCAGCTGAGCGCCTCCATCTCGGCCAGCAGCACCGGCAGCAGGCCGGTGGTCCACAGCACGGCGGCGATCCACACGCCCCAGCTCAGCGTGCGCTCCAGCGCCCGCACCAGCGCCGACGACGGAAACGCCGCATGCAGCACCCGCACCGTCACGCGGATCAGCGCCAGGCTGACCAGCACCGGCACGGCCAGCTTGAAGACCGCCACCGGAATGTGCTCGCGCATCAGCAGCCGCGCCAGCACGGCCAGCCCCAGCGCCAGGATCGGAAACAGCGCCCCGTCGAAGCCGCGCCGGCCGAACCAGATGCCGCCCTGGGTGTGATGCGGCAGGTCCACCCCGTCGGGGTCAGGCGGCGCATCCTTGGGCCGCAACAGCGCAGAGATTGCCCAGGCCAGGCCCAGGCACACCACCAGCAGCCCCAGCTCCAGCAGGGCAGGCGGTCGGGTCAGTGCGGCGATGAGTTCGCGGAAGGTGTCGACGCGGTTCATGCCTGCGCGCACCCGGCCAGCACCAGACTAGACATCAGCCAGCACCCGCACATGGGCCACCACGCTGCGGCCCAGCGCGCTCAGCGCGTAGCCGCCTTCCAGACACGACACGATGCGGCCGCCGCAATGGCGGTCGGCCACGTCCTTCAGCCGGCGGGTGATCCATTCATAGTCGGCCTCCACCAGGCCCAGCTGGCCCAGGTCGTCTTCGCGGTGGGCGTCGAAGCCGGCGCTGATGAACAGCATCTGCGGCGCAAATTCTTCCAGCCGCGGCATCCACATCACGTCGATCATCTCGCGCACCGCCATGCCGCGGGTGTAGGGCGGGATCGGCACGTTGACCATGTTGGTGCCCTTGGGCACGGCACCGCTGCCCGGGTAGAGCGGGTGCTGGAAGAAGCTGGCCATCAGCACCCGGTCATCGCCGGCGATGATGTCTTCGGTGCCGTTGCCGTGGTGCACGTCGAAGTCGATGATCGCCACCCGGGTGATGCCGAACTCGGGGCCCAGCACGTCCAGCGCATGGCGCGCGGCGATCGCCACGTTGTTGAAGAAGCAGAAGCCCATGGTCTCGCTGCGGGTGGCATGGTGGCCCGGCGGGCGCACGCAGCAGAAGGCGTTCTCCACCTCGCCGCGCACCACCGCTTCGGTGGCCGCCACCGCCGCGCCGGCCGACCGCAGCGCGGCGCGCCAGGTGCCGGGGCACACCACGGTGTCGGGGTCGAGGTGGCGTGATGTGCCGCTGGCCTGCACCTGCTCCATGAATTCACGCAACTGGGTGACGTAGTTGGCCGTGTGGGCGCGCTCCACCTGCGCCAGCGTGGCCAGCGGCGCATCACGCTGGTCCAGGGCGACGCTCAAGCCCGAGGCCAGCAGCTGGTCGGCAATCGCATCCAGCCGTTGCGGGCATTCGGGGTGGCCATCGCCCATGTCGTGCAAACGGCACTCGGCGTGGCTGTAATAGGCAGTCGACATCGTTGTCTCGAAACGTTTTCCGGTATGGTGCCGCCGATGGCTGATTCCAACCTTGCGCAGCGCTTGGCGCGGCTCTCAAGTCAGATTAGCACGATCATTGTTGGCAAAGAGCCGCAGATCACCGACTGCATCGCCTGCCTGCTGGCCGGCGGCCACCTGCTGATCGAAGACCTGCCTGGCGTGGGCAAGACCACCCTGGCGCATGCGCTGGCGATCTCGCTGGGGCTGAAGTTCTCGCGCGTGCAGTTCACCGCTGACCTGATGCCGTCTGACCTGATCGGCGTGAGCGTGTTCGAGCGCAGCAAGGAAGCCTTCACCTTCCACCCCGGGCCCGTGTTCACCCAGGTGCTGCTGGCCGACGAGATCAACCGCGCCGGCCCCAAGACCCAGAGCGCCCTGCTCGAGGCGATGGAAGAGCAGCAGGTGACGGTGGAAAACGAGACCCGGCTGCTGCCCAAGCCGTTCTTCGTGATCGCCACCCAGAACCCGAGCGACCAGCTGGGCACCTACCCGCTGCCCGAGAGCCAGCTCGACCGCTTCCTGATGTGCATCACCCTGGGCTACCCAGACAGGGCGAGTGAGCGTGCGCTGCTGGCCGGTGTCGACCGCCGCCATCTGGTGGCCAGCCTGGGCGCGGTGATGACGCCGGCCGAACTGGTGCTGGCCCAGGCCGCCGTGCAGCAGGTGCATGCCAGCGAAGCGCTGCTGGACTACCTGCAGGCGCTGATCGCCGCCACCCGGTCGGGCCAGTGGTTTGCCGAAGGCCTGAGCCCGCGCGCCGGCATCTCCATCCTGCGCGCCGCCCGCGCCCGCGCCCTGCTGGCGCAGCGCGACTACGTGGCGCCCGACGACATCCAGGCCATCCTGCCGCAGACCGCCGCGCACCGGCTGGTGCCGGTGGGCAGCGCAGGACGCGGCAGGGTGGAGCAGGTGCGCGCCATGGTCGAAGCCGTGGGCCTGCCCTAGCCGCAGCCATGCTGCACCGACGCGTTCGCGCCTGGTTCGAGAACCGGCTGCCGCGCAGCGACAGCTGGACCCTGACCCAGCGCAACCTCTACATCCTGCCCACCAAGGCGGGCTGGGGCTTCTGCGCCACCCTGCTGGTGATGCTGCTGGCGTCAGTGAACTACCAGCTCAACCTGGGCTACGCGCTGACCTTCCTGCTGGGCGGCGCGGCGCTGGCGGCCATGCACCAGACCCACGGCAACCTGCGCCGGCTGCAGCTGCGGGTGAAGCCGCCGGCGCCTGTGTTTGCCGGCGAACCGGCCACGCTGGAGGTGGTGATCAACAACCCCGGCAGTGAGCGCCACGGCGTGGGCCTGGGTCTGTATGGCGCACGCGACGCCGGCATCGCCTTCTGCGATGTGCCAGCCCAGGGCAACGCGCTGATGCGCTTGCGCTTCACCCCGGCGCGGCGCGGCCGCCATCCGCTGCCCACGCTGCTGGTGGAGACCCACTTTCCGCTGGGGCTGTTCCGCGCCTGGACGGTGTGGCGCCCGGCGGCCAGCGCTCTGGTCTACCCCACGCCCGAAAGCCCCACCCACCCGCTGCCGCCCGGCCAGCCCAGCGGCGGCCATGAGCTGCAGGCCCGCAGCGGCACGGGTGGTGAATTCGAAGGTGTGCGCGCCTACCGACGTGGCGACCCGCTGCGCCAGGTGGTGTGGAAGAAGGTGGCGCGCACCGGTGAGCTGGTCAGCCGCGACACCAGTGCCAGCGCCGCCCAGGCCCTGGTGCTGGACTACGCCGCCACCGGCGTGCCCGACACCGAGGCACGGCTGTCGCGCCTGGCCGCCTGGGTCTTGGTGGCCGACCACAGCGGCCAGGGCTTCGGCCTGCGCCTGCCAGGGCAGGAGCTGCCGCTGGCCAGCGGCGAGAGCCAGCGCCGCAGCGCGCTGGAGGCACTGGCGCTGTGGTCGCCGGCGCGGGCCTGAGCATGGCCGACAGCGCCACCGCCCTGCCACGCCAGGCCCTGCGCGCCCGCCTCGGCGCCTGGCGCCAGTGGCCGCGCGACACCCGCGACACCCTGTTCCAACTGGTGCTGATCGGCTGGACGGTGCTGCCCCACCTGCTGCACCTGGCACCCTGGTGCGGCGCGCTCACCGCGGTGGTGTTGCTGTGGCGCACCCAGCTGGCAATGGTCAACGGCCCGCTGCCGGGCCGCTGGAAGGTGGCCGCGGTGCTGGCGCTGGCCATCGGGCTGACCTTCTGGACCGAGCGCACCCTGCTGGGCAAGGAGGCCGGCGTCACCCTGCTGGTGGTGCTGATGGCGCTGAAGACGCTGGAGCTGCGCGCGCGCCGCGACGCGATGGTGATCTTCTTCCTCGGCTTCTTCCTGGTGCTGACGCACTGCCTGTACTCGCAGTCGCTGCTGACCGCGCTGCACATGGTGCTGGCCACCTGGGGCCTGCTCACCGCCCTGGTGCTGGCCAACATGCCGGTGGGCAAGCCGCCGCTGCGGCGCGCTGCCGCACTGGCCGCGCGGTCGGCCCTGCTGGGGCTGCCGCTGATGGTGGCGCTGTTCCTGCTGTTTCCGCGCTTCGGCCCGCTGTGGGGCTTGCCGCAGGATGCGGGCGGGCGCACCGGCCTGTCGGGCACGCTGCGCCTGGGCGGCGTGGCCGACCTGGCCAACGACGAGACCATCGCCTTCCGCGTGCGCTTCACCGGCGCCGAGCCGCCGAACGAGGCGCTGTACTTCCGCGGCCCGGTGCTGTCGCGCTTCGATGGCACCGAGTGGCAGCCGTCGATCTTTGCCGGCCGGCGCAACGCCGCCCGGCCGGTGGACCTGCGCGTGTCCGGTGCCCCCGTGGCCTATGAGCTGATGCTCGAGCCCATCCGCCTGCCGCTGCTGCCGCTGCTGGAGGCCACCCCCACCGACACGGCCCTCCAGCAGCAGTTGCCCGACTGGTCGCTGTGGCTGGGGCACGACCTGCAGTGGCACACCGACCGCCTGGTGGGCGAGCGCCTGCGCCTGCAGGCCCGCGCCTGGCCGCGCTTTGTCCATGGCCAGCAGACCGAGCCGCATGAACTGGCCGCGCTGCGCGACCTGCCCGATGGCTTCAACCCGCGCACCCTGGCCTGGGCCCGGCAGTTGCGCACCCAGCTGGGCGATGTGGACACGCGCACGCTGGCCGCGGCGCTGCTGGCGCACATCCGCCAGGCCAACTATGTGTACACGCTGCAGCCCGGCTTCTATGGGCGGGATGCGATCGACGAGTTCTGGCTCGATCGGCGCGAGGGCTTCTGCGAACACTTTGCCACCGCCTTCGTGGTGGCGCTGCGGGCGCTGGGCGTGCCGGCGCGGGTGGTCACCGGCTACCAGGGTGCCGAGCCACCAGACGCCGACGGCTTCCGCGTGGTGCGCCAAAGCCATGCCCATGCCTGGGCCGAGTACTGGGTGGCTGGTGCCGGCTGGCAACGGGCCGACCCCACCGCCGCCGTCGCGCCCGAGCGGGTGCGCGCCAGCCGCCAGCTGCCCCCCCAGCCTGGCCTGGTGGCGGGCGCGCTCAACAGCATGAACCCGGCGCTGGCCAACCAGATCCGCCGCGCCTGGGAGCTGCTGGACAACCGCTGGAACCAGTGGGTGATGGGCTATTCGCGCACCCGCCAGTTCGACCTGCTCAGCAAGCTGGGCGTGCGCCAACCCGACTGGGCCGACGTGGCGCGGGCGCTGGTGATCGTGCTGTCACTCGCCGCCACGGCCGGAGCCCTGTGGGCCTGGATCGACCGCCGCAGGCAAGACCCCTGGCAGCGGCTGCAGGGGCTGCTGGCGGCACGGCTGCGCGGCATCGGCGTGGACGCCCAGCCCCACCACCCGCCACGCACGCTGGCGGCGATGGTGCGCAGCCGCCACGGCGCCGCTGGCGAGGCGCTGGCGCAATCGCTGGACGCGCTGGACCGCTGGCGTTATGCCCCGGGCGCCACCGCCCGGCTGCCCGACCGGCAGTGGTGGGCCCGGTTGTCGGCCGAGGCCAGCCGGCTGCGCGCTGCGGCGCCGGGATAATCCCGCCATGCCGCGACACGCCACCGCCACCCACGCTGCGAGGCAGGCTGCCCTGGCGCTGGCCGGCAGCCTGGTGCTGGGCCTGGCCGGCTGGCTGGCCACACCGGTGGCGGCGCAGGGTGTCGGCTCGCCCACGGTGCGCCAGCAGCCCGACAAGTCGGTGAAGCCCTCCCAAGCAAGCAGCAAAGCGGACACCAAGGCCGGCAACCAGGCAGCGAAAGGCAAGGTGTCGAGCCCGAAGACCGGCCAGCGGGTGCTGCACGACAGCGCACCCGACGCCGTCACTTACGGCGGCCGCGACGACGCCGTGGCCCTGGCCGACCTGCTGGCCGAGCGCCACGGGCTGGACCCGGCCTGGACCCGCGCGCAGTTGGCGCAGGCCCGTTACCAGCCTGCAGTGGCGCGGTTGATCATGCCGCCGCCAGCCGGCACGGCCAAGAACTGGGCCGCCTACCGCGCCCGCTTCATCGAGCCCGAACGGGTGAAGGCCGGCGCCGCCTTCTGGGCCGCCCACCAGCGGTGGCTGGACGCCGCCGAGGCCCGCTACGGCGTGCCCGCCAGCCTGGTGGTGGGCATAATCGGCGTCGAGACTTTCTACGGCCGGGTGACGGGCAACTTCCGCGTGCTGGATGCACTGGCCACGCTGAGCCTGGACTTCCCCAAGGGCCGCAAGGACCGCAGCGAGTTCTTCCGCGACGAACTGGGCCAGTTCCTGCGGCTGGCGCAAACCGAGCAGGTCGCGCCCGCGTCCATCAAGGGATCGTTCGCCGGCGCCATCGGCCTGGGGCAGTTCATGCCCGGCAGCATCAACCGGTTTGCGGTCGACTTCGATGGCGACGGCCACACCGACATGGCCGGCAACCCCGCCGACGTGATCGGCAGCGTGGCGCACTACCTGGCCGAGCACGGCTGGCAGCGCGGCATACCCACCCACTACGCGGTGAAGCCGCCGGTGGACACCGCAGACCGCGCCGCCCTGCTGGCGCCCGACATCCTGCCCAGCTTCACTGCCGCCCAGATGGCCGAGCGCGGCGCGGTGCTGGACGCCGCCGGCGCTGCCCATGCCGGACCGCTGGCCCTGGTGGAGTTGCAGAACGGCAACGCCGCGCCCAGCCATGTGGCCGGCACCCAGAACTTCTATGCCGTGACCCGCTACAACTGGAGCAGCTACTACGCGCTGGCGGTGATCGAGCTGGGACAGGCGGTGGCTGCCGCGCGCTGATGCCGGCAAGGCCGGGCAGGCGCGGTCAATGCGCCGGCTTGGTGCCCCGCAGCCGCTGCACCGCCATCACCCCGGCCAGCACCACGATGCCGGCGGCCACGCCCACCAGCGCGTCGGCCAGCAGCGGCACCAGCAGGCCGGCCACGGCACCGGCGCCCGCGGTGAGGCCCTCGATGGCATGGTGCAGCCAGGGCACGCCGTGGGTGAGGATGCCGCCGCCGACCAGGAACATCGCCAGCGTGCCCACCACGCTGAGCGCCTTCATCAGCCAGGGCGCAAACACCAGCAGGCCGCGGCCCAGCGCCTGCTTGGCCGCGCTGGCCTGGCGGGTGAGCCACAGGCCCGCGTCGTCGAGCTTGACGATGCCCGCCACCAGGCCGTAGACGCCCACCGTCATCACCAGGGCGATGCCGGCCAGCACGGCGGCCTTCTGGGCCAGCGGCGCATCGGCCACCGTGCCCAGCGAGATCACCACGATCTCGGCCGACAGGATGAAGTCGGTGCGCACCGCGCCTTGGATCTTGGTCTTCTCCAGCGCCACCAGGTCGACATGGGGGTCGACCAGCGCCTGCTTCAGCGCCGCCCGCTCGGCCGCATCGTCGGCCGGGTTGTGCAGGTATTTGTGCGCCAGCTTCTCCACGCCTTCGAAGCACAGGTAGGCGCCGCCCAGCATCAGCAACGGCGTGATCAGCCAGGGCGCCAGGGTGGCGATCAGCAGCGCCGCCGGCACCAGGATCACCTTGTTGAGCATCGACCCCTTGGCCACCGCCCAGACCACCGGCAACTCGCGGTCGGCCTTGACGCCCGCCACCTGCTGGGCGTTGAGCGCCAAGTCGTCGCCCAGCACGCCGGCGGTCTTCTTGGCGGCCACCTTGGTCATGGTGGCCACGTCGTCCAGCACGCTGGCGATGTCGTCGAGCAGAACCAGCAGGCTGGTGGCCATGGGCGGGCAGGCAGAGTGGGCAGGCGCCCATGCTAGCCCGGCCGGCCGCCGCCTGCCGTGCGCTGGCCCGCACGCGCCTAACGGGGGGCCTGGTTCGCCTGGTTCAGCGCACGCACTTTGGCCAGGTGGTCGGCCACCGCCTGGTTGCAGAGGCGCACCGATTCGGCCAGGTCGGCACGGCGCTTCTCGCACAGCTGCAGGGCCTGGCGGTCCTGGATGCTGGCGCGGATCAACTGCTCGAAGCTGGCGCCGTCGGGCAGGGCCTGAGGTGCGGCGCAGGCGGTGGCCAACCGCTCGGGCAGCACGGGGCAGTCCAGGCTTTCAGGCAGCATCTTCACCGTGGTGCCGCAGCCGGTCAGCAGGGCCAGCACGGCCGGCCACAGGATGGCGTGGCAGCGGGTCATGGCTTCACCGCCTGCCCCGCACCTTGCCAATCGGCCAGCACGGCCAGTGGCACCGGCACCGGCAGGCACTTGCGGCCGTCGATCTCGACTTCCACCGCCTTCTGCGCCACCACTTCAGCCTGGATCTGGGTGTCGAGCTGTTTCTTTGCCTCGGGCGTGGTGGCGGCGTCGCGCTGCTTCATCAACCCGGTGATGCGGGCCTGCCCGGCGACGCTGACCTGGCTGAGGCGGGCAATCTCCTTGGCGTTGCCTGCGATCTTGGTGTCGTACGACTGGATCTGCTGGGTGTGCGTCTCGGCCAGCTTCTTGATCTCGGCGTCGAACTTGGCGTCCTTGGCGGCCAGGTCGGTGCCGAGCTGGGCCTTCACCTGCTTCAGTGTGGCTTCGGCCTTCTCGCCCAGATCCTTGTAGCGGGCCACGGCCTCCACCGCGTCACGCCCCTTCCAGCTGCCCCCATACCAGCCGGCGCCGCCGGCCAGCGCCATGACGATCAGGTAGATCAGGTTCTGCATCGTGCACCTCCGCACGCATGCTGACACGAAAGACCTCCGCGGCCCAGCGGGTCCACCCTCTCTGCAGGTTAGCGCGACAGTGCCAGCTTGATGCCGAAACCGACCAGCAGCGTGCCGGCCAGCCGGTTCAGCCAGCGGGTGGCCACCGGGTTGGCGCGCAGCCGCTCGGCAAAGTGCAGCGTCAGGCCGACAGCCAACGCGCCATACAGGAAGGTGAGCACCGCCACCGTGGCCGCCATCACCGCAAAGGTGAGCAGGCCCTGGTGGTGGGCCGGGTCGACGAACAGCGGGAAGAAGGCCATGTAGAACACGATGGCCTTGGGGTTGAGCAGGGTGATCATCAGTGCCTGGCGGAAGTACTGGCCAGCGCGGATCTGCAGCACCGGTGCATCGCCGGGCTTGGCGGTGATCATCTTCCAGCCCAGCCAGGCCAGGTAGGCCGCCCCCAGCCACTGAACCGCAGCAAACAGCACCGGCGACGTGGACAGCAGCGCCGCCATGCCGGCCACGGCCAGCCAGATCAGCACCTGGTCCCCGGCAATCACGCCCAGCGTGGCGGCCAGCCCGCCCACCATGCCACCCTTGCCGGTGGAGGTGACCAGCGCCAGGTTGCCCGGCCCCGGAATGGCCAGGAACACAATCACCGCCACCACGAAGGCTCCGTAGTCCATCACTCCGAACATGCGCTGCTCCTGTCTCTGCCAACCCCCGACCGGGCCCCGATGATGCCAGCGCCGCAGGACCACCAAAGCGATCACCCGCACGGCCATCCCCGCGAGGATGAGTGCCAGTTCAACGCCATCCGCGCCCAGGGCGCGGGCGGGCAGAACGTCAACAAGGTGAGCAATGCGGTGCACCTGCGCTACGACATCCACGCCAGCAGCCTGCCCGATGCGCTGAAGGCGCGGCTGCTGGCCCTGGGTGACCAGCGCATCAGCGGCGACGGTGTGGTGGTGATCAAGGCGCAGGACCACCGCAGCCTGGAACGCAACAAGGCCGACGCGCTGGAGCGCCTGGCCGCGCTGATCGCCGACGCCGCGCATGTGGCCAAGGCCCGCCGCGCGACCAAGCCGACCCGCGGGTCACAACGGCGGCGGGTGGAAGGCAAGGTGCAGCGTGGGCAAGTGAAGGCGCTGCGGGGCAAGGTGTCCGGGGATTGATGGCCGGCCCTGGACGGCGCCCCGTCAGCCCCCTGGCGTGTCTGGCGGCATCCAGCGCCGCAAGTGCACCGCATTGGCGCCGCGCTGCCCCTTGGCGCGCTTCAACTCGGCGCGCGCCACGCTGCGCAGGTGCACTTCATCGGGCCCATCCAGAAAGCGCAGCGCACGGCCCCAGGCCCACAGGCGGGCCAGCGGCGTGTCGGGCGACAGGCTCATCGCACCGAAGACCTGCATGGCCCGGTCGAGCACGCGGGTCTGCAGCCGGCTGCTCACCAGCTTGATGGCCGCCACGTCGGTGCGGGCGGCCGCGCGGCCCTGCTGGTCCAGCACCCAGGCCGCGCGCAGCACCAGCAGGCGGGCCTGGTCGATCTCGACCCGGCTCTCGGCGATCCAGTCCTGCACGTTGGCAAAGTCGCTCAGCCGGCCGCCGAAGGCGCGGCGCTCCAGCGCACGCTCGCACATCAGTTCCAGCGCCAGCTCGCATTGGCCGATGCTGCGCATCGCATGGTGCACCCGGCCCGGCCCCAGCCGCGCCTGGGCCAGCGCGAAGCCCTCCCCCGGCTTGCCCAGCATGGCGTCCAGCGGCAAGCGCACCTGGCGGAACACCAGCTCGCAGTGGCCGTCCAGGCTCTGGTGGTCCATCACCGGGATGTTGCGCTCCACCGTCAGGCCGGGCGTGTCCATCGGCACCAGCAGCATGCTGTGGCGCGCATGCTCGGGCGTGTTGTCGTCTTCGCTGACCCCCAGCACCACGGCCAGGCTGCACAGCGGGTGCGCCGCGCCGGTGATGAACCACTTGCGGCCGTTCAACACCCACCCGGCGTCAGGGCCGTCGCCATCGCGCTGGATGCGGGTGGTCAGCTGGGTCGGGTCGGACGAGGCGGTGTCGGGCTCGCTCATCGCAAAGCAAGACCGGATGCTGCCGGCCAGCAGCGGCGCCAGCCAGCGGTCGGCCTGGGCCGGGCTGGCGGCGATCTGCAGCAACTCCATCGTGCCGCTGTCGGGTGCGTTGCAGTTGAAGATCTCGGCCGCCCAGGGCACGCGGCCCATGATCTCGGCCAGCGGCGCGTAGTCCAGGTTGCAGAGGCGCGTGCCGGGCTGGTCATCGCGCAGGCTGGGCAGGAACAGGTTCCACAGGCCCAGCGCCCGCGCCTGCGACTTCAGGCTCTCCAACAGGTCCAGCGGGTAAACGCCGGCGTCGGACCAGCGGTGCCAGTCGGCCAGCGACGGCAGCACCAGATCGGCCATGAACTGGCGCAGCTGCGTTTGCAGCGCCAACGATCGGGGGGAGTGCGCGAAGTCCATCGGCAGATTCTTCGGGCCTCGGCGGGCTGCACTTGTCGCTGCCGGGACGCCCCGCCAGCCCCATTGCTGCGGGCTTGCGACAGATCAAACCCGGCCCGGGCTGCGGCATCATCGGCGGCATGCATCCCATCACCAACACCATCCGCGCCCTCACCTTCGACGTCTTCGGCACCGTGGTCGACTGGCGCAGCAGCGTCATCGCCGAAGGCCAGACGCTGGGCGCACGCACCGGCCTGCAGGCCGACTGGGCCGTGCTGGCCGACGCCTGGCGCAAGGGCTACTTTTCGTCGATGGCGCAGGTGGCCCGGGGCGAGCGGCCCTGGGACACCATCGACGTGCTGCACCGCCAGGTGCTCGATACCCTGCTGCCGCAGCATGGCCTGCAGGCGCTGGGCGAGGCCGACCGCGCGCACTTCAATACCGTGTGGCACCGGCTGGCCGCCTGGCCCGACACCGTCGCCGGGCTCGGCCGGCTGAAGCAGGGCTACACCATCAGCACGCTGTCCAACGGCAACCTGGCCCTGCTGGTGGCCATGGCCAAACATGCCGGCCTGCCCTGGGACGCGGTGCTGACAGCCGAGCTGTTCGGCCGCTTCAAGCCCGACCCGGCGGTGTACCTGGGCGCGGCACGGCTGCTGGGCCTGGCGCCGGGCCAGGTGCTGATGGTGGCGGCCCATCCGTTCGACCTGGTGGCAGCGCAGCGCGCCGGCCTGAAGACGGCCTACATCCCCCGGCCCAACGAATACGGCCTGGGTGGCCGGATGGAGCCGGTGGGCGATGCGGTGTTCGACATCACGGCCACCGACCTGGGCGACCTGGCCACCCAGTTGGGCTGCTGACAACCCGCATCAGGCTGTGGGGTGTTCTTGACAGCGCGCCAACCACTTGACGGCGGTCAAGCGATCAGCGTCCCGGGCTGCCAAGATGCGGCCATGTCCACCGGAACACACACCATTCCGATCCACAACGCCGACCCGGTGGAAGCCTGTGGCGGCTGCGCGCACACGGCCGGTCGCGGCCCGGGGTGCCGCGCGGTGGTGGACGAAGCCTGCGCTGCGCCGCAGCTCACCGGCCCGGCCGATGAACTGGCACGCCTGCAGCGGGCGCTGACGCCGGTGCTGGGCGCGCTGCAGAGCAGCGGCCTGGTGCGGGCCCTGCATGTGATGGACGGCGAGGTGGAACTGCACCTGGCGGTGCGGGCCGACTGCGGCGGTGCGGCGCTGGCCGACAGCGCCTTCCAGGCCCTGCGCGGCCTGCTGTCCGACACCGACATCTACGTGCAGCTGGCGCGCTGACCGCGCGGCAAGGGTGTCAGCTGCGGGCGGTGCGCTGCGGCGCGGCGCACAGCTGCTGGTTGCTGCCCTGGGCCGATGCCAGCGCATCGGCATGCTGGGTGTCGGCCTGCGCACCCAGGGAGAACAGCACCAGCACGGTCAACACGACCGACAGGGCGAAGGACGCAATTTGCTGGGCGGGGGCGATGGTCTGGATCGGCTGCATGGTGGTGGCTCCGGGTGGGGTGTCGAGGTGCGATGGATGCACTGTCGGCGTTTGCACCGCCTGGCGCGAGCGCCGCGCGACGAACTGCGCAATCCCACGCACCAGCGGCGTCCAACCCGGGCCCAGCCGGGCTGGCCCTACATCACCGCACCCAGCTGCCAGGGCACGAACTCGTTCTGCCCGTAGCCGTGCAACTCGCTCTTGGTGGCTTGGCCCGACGCGGCGGCCAACATCAGCCGGAAGATGCGCTCGCCCGCTTCGTCCACCGTCTCGCTGCCGTCGACGATGCCGCCGCAGTTGATGTCCATGTCCTCTTCCTGCTTCAGCCACAGCGCCGTGTTGGTGGCCAGCTTCAGGCTGGGCGACGGCGCACACCCGTAAGCCGAGCCGCGGCCGGTGGTGAAGCAGATCAGGTTGGCGCCACTGGCCACCTGACCCGTGGCCGACACCGGGTCGTAGCCCGGTGAATCCATGTAGACGAAACCGCGCGCGGTGATGCGCTCGGCAAACTCGACGACGTCCTCCAGCCGGGTGGTGCCGCTCTTGGCGATGGCGCCCAGGCTCTTCTCCAGGATGGTGGTCAGGCCCCCGGCCTTGTTGCCAGCCGAGGGGTTGTTGTCCATCGACATGCCGTTGCGGGCAGTGTAGGCCTCCCACCAGCGGATGCGCTCCAGCAGCTTGTCAGCCACCGCCAGACTGGCGGCGCGACGGGTCAGCAGGTGCTCGCCGCCGTAGATCTCTGGGGTTTCGCTGAGGATGGCCGTCCCGCCGTGGCGCACCAGCCGGTCGACCGCCGCGCCCAGCGCCGGGTTGGCGCTGATGCCGCTGTAGCCGTCGCTGCCACCGCACTGCAGGCCGACGACCAGGTGGCTGGCCGGCACCGGCTGGCGCTGCACCCGGTTGGCCTCGGGCAGCATGGCCTGGATCAGCGCGACGCCGCGGGCCACGGTGCGTGCCGTGCCGCCGGTGTCCTGGATGCTGAACGCCTGCAGCCTGGCACCTTCCTGCAGGCCCTCCTGCGCGATCAGGCCCTGGATCTGGTTGGTCTCGCAGCCCAGGCCCACCACCAGCACCGCAGCAAAGTTGGCGTGCCGGGCATAGCCGCCCAACGTGCGGCGCAGCACCCGCAGTTCCTCGCCCTCGCTGTCGGTGGCGCAGCCCATGCCGTGGGTCAGCGCCACCACGCCGTCGACATGGGGATAGTCGGCCAGGGCCTCGGGCCGGATGTCGCGCCGGAAGTGGTCGGCGATCGCCCGCGCGGCGGTGGCCGAGCAGTTCACGCTGGTCAGCACGCCGATGTAGTTGCGGGTGGCGACCCGCCCGTCGGCCCGCACGATGCCCATGAACGTGGCGGTCTCGGGCGCGTAAGCCGTGGGCAGCGCACCGGCGCCAACGTCATGCACCCGCTCGAAGCTGGCGAATGCCAGGTTGTGCGTGTGCACATGCTGCCCCGGCGCAATCGCCTGGGTGGCATGGCCGATCACCTGGTTGTAGCGGCGCACCGCGTCGCCAACGGCGATGGCCGCCGTGGCCAGCTTGTGGCCCGGCGGCACCAAGCCGGTGACGGCCAGCCCGCCTTCGTCGGCCAGCACCGTGCCGCCCAGCAACTGCCGGCGGGCAATGACGACGTTGTCGGCGGGGTGGATGCGGATGGTGGGCGGTGCGGCGGGGGTGTGGGTGTCTGTCATCGGGGGCTCCGTGGTGCCCCCGAGCCGCACGCGCCTTGCGCGCTACAGCTTGGTGGCAGCGCGCCGCTTGGCGGCGGTGGCGTCGTGCTGGTACTGCTCCTCGGCCTGGCGGCGCATGTCCAGCGCCGAATTGAGGGCGTCGGTGTAGCGCTCGGGGGAATAGGTGTTCTGGTTGGCGATGTACACGCTGCGGCGCAGCGGCCGGCCGCCAAAGCGCGGCAGGTTGACCGAGAAATGGCACTCGGGCACCGACCGGCCAGGCCGCTGGCGCAGGATGGGGCCGCTGATGCCGACCGGCAGGTCGTTCTGCTTGTTGGGGCTGGTGCCCCGCTGCAGGCCGGTGGGTGCGGGCAGGTCGGCAATGCGCTGGCGCAGCGCATCGATGGCGCGCTTGAGGGCAGGCCGCGGCCCGTTGCCAGTGCCCTGGCCGTCGCTGAAGAACAGCGTCGGCTGTCCGTAGCGCATTTGCCAGCCATGCGTGCTGTGCGTGTCGATGCGCTGGATGTGCTCTGGCACGCGGATGCGGGTGCCGGTGTAAATGGTGACAGTACGTGTCTGCATGACCTGTTGGCCTTCAATGGGTATCCCCCCCATGAAGCCGCCGGTGGCCATCCCCAGCGACGCAATCTTGTCGTGGGCATCGTGACCCGTACCGAACCGATTGGCAAATCAATTGTCGATCAAAGCCGGGTCCCACGCGTAGACGGTCTGGTTCTGTTGTCCCAATCCGCTGATGCCGAGGGTCATTTTATCGCCGGGCGTCAGGTACAACGGCTGCGGTTTGTGACCCATTCCCACTCCTGGCGGAGTTCCCGTGGTGATCAGGTCGCCCGGATACAGCGTCATGAAGCGGCTGATGTAGCTGACCAGTTGGGCCACGCCGAACACCATGGTCTTGGTGCTGCCGTTCTGGAAGCGGTGGCCGTTCACGTCCAGCCACATCGGCAGGTTCTGCGGGTCGGGCACCTCGTCGGCCGTCACCAGCCAGGGGCCGATGGGGCCGAAGGTGTCGCAGCCCTTGCCCTTGTCCCAGGTGCCGCCACGCTCGAGCTGGTACTCACGTTCCGAGATATCGTTCACGACGCAATAACCCGCCACATGGTGGAGCGCATCGGCCTCGGTCACATAGCGGGCCACGCTGCCGATCACCACGCCCAGTTCGACCTCCCAATCGGTCTTGGTGGAGCCCTGCGGCAGCACCACCGGGTCGTTGCAGCCCACCACGGTGCTGGTGTGCTTGGTGAACAGCACCGGCTCGGCCGGCACCGGCATGCCGGATTCGGCGGCGTGGTCAGCGTAGTTCAGGCCCACGCAGATGAACTTGCCCATGCCGCTCCAGGGCGGTGCCATGCGGCCGGGCTTGTCCACCAGCGGCAGGGTGGTGGGGTCGATGGCGCGCAGGCGCGCCAGGCTGTGGGGCGTGAGCATGTCGGCACGCAGGTCGGCGACCACGCCCGACAGGTCGCGTACCTGGCCCTGGTCGTCCAGCAGGGCGGGCTTCTCGTGGCCCTTGGGGCCGTGGCGCAGCAGTTTCATGGTTTCTCCGATCGATCAATCAAAACAAGGCCCCAAGCGCTGCAGATCCGGCAGACGCCGTGGAACCGGCATCACCGGGCCACTGGCGTCGCCCCCCTGGGGGTGTGGGCCGCCGGCGCTTCGGGGGGTCAATTGCTCCAGCCGCCGTCGATGACCTGGGCGGTCCCGGTCGTGAAGGCGCTCTCGTCACTGGCCAGGTACACGGCCAGCGCCGCGATCTCGGTGGTGCGGCCCAGGCGGCCCATCGGCTGACGCGCAATGAACGCGGCCTCCACCTGCGCGGCGGTCTGGCCGCTGGCTGCTGCCTGGAAGGCGATGCGGTCGCGCAGCGACGGCGATTCGACCGTGCCAGGGCAGATGGCATTGCAGCGCACGCCGCGGGTGATGAAGTCGGCCGCCACCGCCTTGGTCAGTCCGATCACTGCGGCCTTGGTGCTGCCGTAGACGAAGCGGTTGGGCGCACCCTTCAGGCTGCCGGCCACGCTGGCCAAGTTGATGATGCTGCCGCCATGGCCACCGCGTCCGTCGATCGGGGCCAGCATGCCGGGCAGGAAGGCCTGGATGGTGCGGAACTGGCTGCGCACGTTCAGGTTGAAGGCGAAGTCCCAGTCGGCCTCGGTGCAGTCGAGCACCGTGCCGGCATGCACATAGCCGGCGGCGTTGACCAGCACGTCCACCGGCCCGGCGCTGGCCGCGGCGGCGCGGATGGCGGCGGCGTCGGTGGCGTCCAGCACCTGGGCGCGGCAGCCGGTGGCTTCGACCACGCCGTGCAGCAGCGCGGCGCTGATGTCGGTGGCGATGACGGTGGCGCCTTCACGCACGAAGGCCTCGGCGATGGCGCGGCCGATGCCCTGGCCGGCGGCGGTGATGAAGGCGGTCTTGCCCTGGAGGCGTTGCGACATGGCGTGGAGTCTCGGTTGTTGTGAAAGAGCGCGGTCAGGCGGCCGCCGGCTGGGCCGCCGCCTGGGGCTGGGGCTGGGGCGGCAACAGCCCGGCCAGCCTGTCGTGGGATTGCTGCAGGTGGGCGTGCATGGCCGCACGCGCCGCGCTGGGGTCGTGCCGGGCGATGGCGTCGAGCACGGCCTGGTGCTCGTCCAGCGCGGCGCGCCAGGTCGGCGGGGTCTCGTAGTGCTGGCCCAGTTGCTCGAACAGCGGCGTGTTGCGCTCGTCGTACAGCGCGGTCACGGTGCGCAGCAGCGGGCCGTTGTCGGCAGCCTCGGCAATGCGCAGGTGGAACTGGCGGTCACCCTGCACCGGCGCGCGGCCCAGGGCCATGTCGGCGCGCATCCCGGCCAGGGCCTGGTGCAGCCCGTCCAGTGCGGCGTCATCCATCGCCAGGGCCGCCATGGCCGCCAGTTCGCACTCGATCACCTGGCGGGCGCGGATGATCTCGAACGGACCGAACGGCGCATCCACCGGCGTGGCGCTGGCGGCAGGCTCACGGGCGGTGACGACCACGCCCGAGCCCATGCGCACAGCCACCAGGCCTTCGACCTCCAGCGCGATCAGGGCCTCGCGCACCGACGGGCGCGACACGCCGAGCTGCACCGCCAGGTCGCGCTCGGCCGGCAGGCGGCTGCCCACCGGATATTCACCGGCGCGGATCAGCCCGCGCAACTGGTTGGCGATCTGGCGGTACAGGCGGCGGGGTGCCAGCGGTTGCAGGGGCATTGAATGAGCCGGCGGTGGATGCCGTGAAATTGGCAAAGTGGTCTGACCAATCTGTGGAGTGTGTCCCAGTCGGCCGCGGCTGGCAGCCGGTGCAAACCCGGGCGCACCAGCGGGATTCACCAGCGGCAGCCCTTGTCGCGCGCCGTGTCGGCCAGCAGCGGCACCACGGCCAGCAAGCCCATGCCGCCATAGGCCTGCCGGCAGTCGGGTTGACCGGCCTTCTTGATGTCGCGTGCCAGTTTCGATGGCGACTCGGGCGGGTGCGGCACCACCGGCAACAGGCCCCGCGGGCCTTGCGCCGACACCGGCCCGCCGAGCGGACGCAGCAGCCGCAGGTCGAGCCGGGGCGCGCTGGCGGGCCACGACGGTGCGGTGGCCACATCGTGGCCGACCCGGGCGCCGGCATCGGGCACGCCGACCGCGCGGCCCATCAGGTCGACCGACCCGGGCGGCACGCGCGCGGCCGAGCCTGCAGGCGGCCCGCCCTGGGCTGCAGGCCCGGCGGCGGGTGCGGGCGCCGTGGCCGCCGTGGCTGCGGTGGCGGCAGTGGCCGGCAGCGCCGGCGCTGCGGCCGGCGCAGGCAACAGGGTTGAACCAGCGAGGGGGGCGGCCAGCGGCGGTGCTGCAACGGGCGCGGGCGCTGCCGGCGCGACGGCAACCGGCGCGGTTGACGGTGTCACGGCCAGGGCCGGCATCGGCAGCGCCTCGGGGTTGGCCACCGGGGCGTCGGGCGCCGCGGGCGCTGCGATGGCCGCAGGCACCGGCCGCGGCGGCGATGGCGCCCGCACAGGCGGTGGCACCTGTGCCGGCGCTGGCGCCTGCAGCGTTGGCACCTGCGGCGCAGCTGGCGCCTGCAAAGCGGGCAAGGCGGGCGGGGTGATGGCGGGCGTCACCGCGCGCGGCGCCGGACTGCGGGCCGCGGGCGCCACCTCGGGCGCAGGCAGTGCCAGGTCGGGCACCGGCAGCATCGCTGGCGCTGGCGCGGTCAATGCAGGGGCCTGCACGCCCGGCAGGCGCATGGTGCGCGCAGGGGCCGGCGGCGGCCTGGGCGGCAGCGTGGGCGGTGGTGCGGGCAGGGGCACAGGGTCTGGCGCCGGCGGCTGTCTGCGCGCGGCGGCCGCAGGCAGGTTCAGCGCCGGCAAGGCCAGGGCCTGGGCCGTGGCGGCAGAAGGTGCGGGGAGCCGCCAGGGGGTGACCGCCGTGGTGGCATCGGCCTGGCGGGCCACCAGCGGCACCCGCTCGGGCAGCGGGTCGGGCGGGCTGGCCGATGCCAGCGGCGCTGGCGCCGCGTCACGCGCGGCGGCGGGCGGGCCCGCCGGCACCGCCGTTGCAGCCAGACCCGGCGCCGGCGTGGCATCGACCGCCGCCACATCGGCCGCCGCGGCCGGTGGTGCGTCGGCGGACTGGGGCAGCGCGCCATCGGGCCCGGCCGGCTGCGGCACCGGCTGCCACACACCCTGCCGCGCTGCGCCTGCCTGGCTGTGGGTGTCGGGCCGGTCGTCCGGCGCACGCACCGCGCCGCCCCAGCGCCGCTCACGCGCGGCGCCCCGCGGGCCGCTGTAGCTGTCGGATGGCACGGTGGCGTCGGCGCGGCCGCCGGCATCGGTGCCCGCCAGGCGGATGTTCAGCGACCCCCACACGCCCTGGCCCGGCTGGGCGCTGCCGCCTTCGGTGTTGCCGAAGACCAGCACCACCAGCACGTGCAGCAGCACGGCCAGGGTGATGCACTGCCGCAGCGTGGACGGCCCGCCCGGCTGGCCAGGCCAGGGCACGGGGCCGGGCAGCGCTGCGTGGGTCACTGATGCACCCTCCCGCTGCGCGGAACCCCGCCAGGCGGGACGAGCGCGCGCCCTTCGGGCGGCCGGGCGGGGGTGCTCATCGGCCTGGCAGGTGTGCCGCGCCGCGCGCTGGCGCGTCAGCCGCGGCCCACGAAGGGCATCTTGGTGGCCATCACCGTCATGAACAGCACATTGGCGCCGGCCGGCAGCCGTGCCATGGTCATGAAGCCGTCGACCACCGACTGCAGGTCCATGCGCGCCTCGGGCTTGATGCTGCCGTCAGCCTGCGGCACGCCCTTGGCCATGCGCTCGGTCATGTCGCTGGCCACGTTGCCGATGTCGATCTGGCCCACCGCGATGTCGTAGGCGCGGCCGTCCAGCGACGCGGCGCGGGTCAGGCCGGTCACCGCATGCTTGGTGGCGGTGTAGGCGATCGAGCCCGGCCGAGGCGCATGGGCCGAGATCGAGCCGTTGTTGATGATGCGACCGCCCATCGGCGACTGCGCCCGCATCATCTTGAACGCACCCGACAGGCAGAAAAATGCGCCGTTCAGGTTGGTGTCGACCGCGCGGCGCCAGGTGGCCGCGTCGATCTCGTCGGGCGTCTGCACCGGCAGCGACACACCGGCGTTGTTGAACAGCAGGTCGAGCCGGCCGAAGCGCTGGGCGATGGTGGCGAACAGCGCGTCGACCGATGCCTCGTCGCCCACGTCGCAGGGCACGGCCAGCGCACGGTCGGCGATGTCGCCGAAGGGGTCGCCGGCGCGGGCAATCGCGGCCTGCAAGGTCTCCAGCCGGCGGCCGGTGTAGACCACCCGCCAGCCGTCGGCCACCAGGGCGGCGGCACAGCCCAGGCCGATGCCCGAGCCCGCGCCGGTGACCAGGGCGATGCGGTTGTGGGGCGGGCTGCTGGCGCTGGTGGAGGGCATGGCGTCGTCTCAATGGTGTGATGATTGACACAGTCTGCCACAGGCCACCCGGTCTGCCAGCCGGCACAAGCCCTGGCTGGGGCGGGTCTCGGAGCGCGCTCAGACCATGGCCAGGTCGGCCAGCAGCGGCAAAGGGGGAGGCGTGGCGGGGGCCAACAAGTGGTCGATCAGGTCGCGCACCGGGCGGATCTGTGCGCCAAACGGCAGCGCGCCCAGACCACGGAAGTACAGGCCCTTCTTCAGGTCGCCACGCAGGGCCGCGGCCAGTTGCTGGTCGATGCAGAACTGGCCCCAGCCGGGCAGGCCGTCGCGCAGGCCGCACTGGGCCAGGCAATCGAAGGCCTGGGTGCAGCGGCCCTTGGCATGCACCACCGCCTGCAGGCGCGGCGCGGCCTTCAGATAGGCCTTCAGCCAGGGCG
This sequence comes from Aquabacterium sp., assembly GCA_040400895.1. Taxonomy (GTDB): domain Bacteria; phylum Pseudomonadota; class Gammaproteobacteria; order Burkholderiales; family Burkholderiaceae_C; genus Pseudaquabacterium. The sequence goes on along the minus strand of JBBAPL010000058.1, from coordinate 5,411 downwards.
TGGCGACGGCCCGGGCGGGCAGGCCGGCTACGCTGGTGAAGGTGACCATGTCTTCGTCGCGCGCATCGGCCAGCACCTGCTTGAAGCCGGCGCTGGCGTCGCCCTCGGTGGTGACGGCAAACGGAGTTCCCAACTGCACCGCCGCACCGCCCAGCGCCTGGATGCGGGCGATGTCGGCGTGGCTGCGGATGCCGCCAGCGGCGATCAGCGGGATGCGGCCTTCCAGTCCGGCGCTGCGCAGGAAGGCCAGCGCTTCAGGGATGCAACGCTCGAAGTCAAAGCGTGGATCGCCCAGGTCGGCGATCCTGGCGGCGCCCAGGTGGCCACCGGCCAGGCGCGGATGCTCGAGCACGATGGCGTCGGGCAGGCGCTTCTTGCGTTCCCACTTCTTGACCACCAGCGCCACACCGCGGGCGTCGCTGAGGATGGGCACCAGCAGGGCCTGCGGATGGTCGGCCGCCAGGTCGGGCAGGTCCAGCGGCAGGCCGGCGCCCACCACCACCATGTGCACGCCGGCTTCCAGCGAAGTGCGCACACAGGCGGCGTAGTCGCTGACGGCGCGCATCACGTTCATCGCCACCAGGCCGTGGCCACCGGCGATGGCCAGTGCCGCCCGCACCTCGCGGCCCACCGCCTCCAGGTTGGCGGCGTTGATCTGGGCGCGGGTGTCGTCGTCGCAGCCCACCCGTTGCGGCAGGTGCTGGGTACGCGCCATCAGGTCGGGGTGGTGGCGGCGCAGGTCGACGGAGCTGAGCGTGCCCACACCGCCCAGCGCGGCCACGGTGCCGGCCAGGCGATGGGCCGACACGCCCACGCCCATGCCGCCTTGCACGATGGGCAACAACTGCCGGCCGGCCAGGGCCAGCGGCTGCAAGCCGCTGGCGGCCAGGCGGTGCGACAACGCGGGCGGGACAGCCGACGGCGAAATCAGTGCGGGCGATGCAGTCGGCATGGTGGTCGGCCGCGCGGCGGCCGTGGTGTGGGCAAAGCAGCCGGCAGGCTAGCGGGCACACACCACCCGGTACTTGACCAGGATCAGGGTTCGCCCTGATCCGGTGCGCCCGGTTCCAACGGCTGGTCGGCCCAGCCGGCCGGCGGTGATGGTCTAGCATCGCCGCCTGCCCAGACTTGGAGACCTTGATGACCGCCCCCCACCGCATTGCTGCCATCCCTGGCGATGGCATTGGCCAGGAAGTGATGCCCGAGGGCCTGCGCACCTTGCAGGCGGCGGCCACGCGCTTCGGCATCGCGCTGGACATCACGCCCATCGCCTGGGCCAGCTGCGACCACTACCAGCGGACCGGCCAGATGATGCCCGACGACTGGAAGGCGCAGATCGGCGGCATGGACGCCATCCTGTTCGGCGCGGTGGGCTGGCCCGACACGGTGCCCGACCACATCTCGCTGTGGGGCAGCCTGCTGAAGTTCCGGCGTGAATTCGACCAGTACATCAACCTGCGCCCGGCGCGGCTGATGCCCGGCGTGCCCTGCCCGCTGGCCGGCCGCAAGCCGGGCGACATCGACATGCTGATCGTGCGCGAGAACACCGAGGGCGAGTACAGCAGCGTGGGCGGCGTGATGTTCGGCGGCACCGAACGCGAGTTCGTCCTGCAGGAGAGCGTGTTCACCCGACTGGGGAGCGAGCGGCTGCTGAACTACGCCTTCAACCTGGCGCGCAGCCGTGCGCGCAAGCATGTGACGGTGGCCACCAAGAGCAACGGCATCGCGATTTCCATGCCCTGGTGGGACGAGCGCGCCGCCGAGGCCGCCGCACGCCACCCCGACATCACCTGGGACAAGCAGCACATCGACATCCTGGCCGCGCGCTTCGTGCTGCAGCCGCAGCGCTTCGACGTGGTGGCCGCCACCAACCTGTTCGGCGACATCCTGAGTGACCTGGGCCCGGCCTGCACCGGCACCATCGGCATCGCCCCCAGCGCCAACCTGAACCCCGAGCGCAAGTTCCCCAGCTTGTTCGAGCCGGTGCACGGCTCGGCGCCCGACATCTTCGGCCAGAACATCGCCAACCCGGTGGCCATGGTGTGGAGCGCGGCGATGATGCTCGACTTCCTGGGCCACAAGGACGCGCACGACGCCATCCTGCGCGCCATCGAGGCGGTGCTGCGCGACGGCCCGAAGACGGCCGACCTGGGTGGCACGGCCGACACCACGCAGATGGGTGAGGCCATCGCGGCGCTTGTGGCCGGCGGCATCTAGGCGCATGGAGCAAGTCGATGCGGTGGTGATCGGCGCCGGCGTGGTGGGCCTGGCGGTGGCCCGTGCGCTGGCGCAGGCCGGGCGCGAGGTGCTGATCCTGGAAGCCGAGAACGCCTTCGGCACGGGCACCAGCAGCCGCAACAGCGAGGTCATCCACGCCGGCATCTACTACCCCACCGGCAGCCTGCGGGCGCGTCTGTGCGTGCACGGCAAGCAACTGCTGTACGACTTCTGCACCAGCCACGGCGTGGCCCACCAGCGCTGCGGCAAGCTGATCGTGGCCGCCACGGCCGACGAGCTGGCGGCACTCGACAAGCTGCTGGCCACCGCCCACGCCAACGGCGTGCCCGACCTGCAGCGCCTGAGCGCCGCCGAGGCGAAGACGCTGGAGCCGGCACTGCACTGCGTGGGCGCGCTGCTGAGCCCGTCCACCGGCATCATCGACAGCCACGGCCTGATGCTGGCGCTGCTGGGCGATGCCGAGGCGGCCGGCGCGATGCTGGCCCTGTGCGCGCCGGTGCGGGCCGGGCGCTGCACGCCGCTGGGCATTGAACTGGACGTGGGTGGCGATGAGCCGATGCAGCTGCGCGCCCGCACCGTGGTCAACAGCGCCAGCCTGCTGGCGCCGGCGCTGGCGCGGCAGTTCAGCGGGCTGGACGCCACCCACATCCCGCGCGACCACCTGGCCAAGGGCTGCTACTTCACCCTGCCCGGCCGCGCGCCCTTCAGCCTGCTGGTGTACCCGGCGCCGGGCCAAAGCAGCCACCTGGGCGTGCACCTGACGCTGGACCTGGGCGGCCAGGCCCGCTTCGGCCCCAGCTTCGAATGGGTGGAGGCCATCGACTACACCGTGGATCCGGCCGGCGCCGACCACTTCTATGCCGAGGTGCGGCGCTACTGGCCCGGCCTGCCCGACGGCGTGCTGCAGCCGGGCTACGCCGGCCTGCGGCCGAAGATCAGCGGCCCGGGCGAGCCGGCGGCCGATTTCCGCATCGACGGCCCGGCGGTGCATGGCGTGCCCGGGCTGGTGAACCTGTTCGGCATTGAGTCGCCCGGGCTCACCTCCAGCCTGGCCATCGCCGAATTGGTGCTGGAGCGGCTTGGCCGCTCAGATTTTTAGAACGAATGCATCAACCCCACCGCATGCCGGCTGCGGGTGTGTTCTCCACAATTCAGGCCATGCCTGGAACGCTGGGCATCCACCCAGAGGACACACCATGAGCGACATCGTCATCGTTTTCCACAGCGGCTATGGCCACACCGCCAAGATCGCCGAAGCCATTGCATCGACCAGCGGCGGCCAGTTGCTGGCCATCGACGCCGAAGGCAACCTGCCCGAAGGCGGCTGGGAAGCGCTGGCCGCGGCCAAGCTCATTGCCTTTGGTTCACCCACCTACATGGGCAGCGTGAGCTGGCAGTTCAAGAAGTTTGCCGATGCGTCCAGCAAGGTCTGGTACAGCCAGGGCTGGAAGGACAAGCTGTTCGCAGGCTTCACCAACAGCGCGTCACTGAATGGAGACAAGCACAGCACGCTGCACTACTTCATGACTCTGGCCTTCCAGCACGGCGGCCTGTGGGTGAGCAGCGGGATGATGCCTGCTGGCAACAAGGCCGCCACCCGCGACGACATCAACAACGTGGGCTCCTCGGGCGGCCTGATGACCGCCACGCCGGCAGACGCATCGATCGACGAGATGGTGCCGGGCGACATCGCCACGTCCAAGGTGTTCGGCCAGCGCCTGAAGGCCGCGGTGGCCAAGTTCGTGCGCTGACCGACTGACTGGCGGCCCGCGTTCGTCAGGCAGCGGCCGGCCCCGGGGCCACCCGGGCCGGCCGTTCCGCTTTCTGCTCGACCGGAAAGCCCGCCGCCTTCCACGCGCCAAAGCCGCCGTGGATGTGCGACACGGTCTCGATGCCCATCTCCTGCATGGTGCGCGCCGCCAGGGCCGACCGCCAACCACCGCCGCAGAACAGCACGTACTGCGTGCCCGGCTGGTTGAACACCGGCTTGTGGTACGGCGACTCGGTGTCGACCCAGAATTCCAGCATGCCGCGCGGCGCGTGGAAGGCGCCGGGGATGGCGCCCTCGCGTTCCAGCTCGCGCGGGTCGCGCAGGTCGACGAACAGCACGCCGGGCTGGCCGTGCAGCGTGCGCGCGGCCTCGATGCTGTGGGTGGTGATCAGGGCCAGGGCCTCGTTGACCATGGTGGTGGCAGTCTTCTTCATCGGTGTGGCTCCAGTCGTTGGGCGCAGGGGGGTGGGCAATGCGCGTTGCCACCCAGTATGGCCAGTGCGGCGCGCTGCCAGAATCGGCGCATGCCCACCCCCGCCGATGCCCCAGGCAGCCAGCCCCACAACCCGTTGCACGGGCTGACGCTGGAAGCCATCGTCACCGCGCTGGCGACGCACTACGGCTGGCCGGGGCTGGGCGAGCGCATCGCGCTGCGCTGCTTCACCCACGAGCCCAGCGTCAACTCCAGCCTGAAGTTCCTGCGCAAGACGCCGTGGGCGCGCGCGAAGGTGGAGAGCCTGTATCTTTTCATGCTGCGTGAGCAGCGCCGGAGCCCCCGATGACGACCAACCAGCATGCCGTTGACTTTGACAGCCCCGCCGTGGCTGCGCTGCGCGCCGACCTGGCCCTGGCGCTGCGCGCCGCCGCCCACCACGGCCTGGCCGAAGGTGTGTGCAACCACTTCAGCGTGGAACTGCCCGACCAGTCGGGCCGCTTCCTGCTGAACCCACGCGGCCTGCTGTGGCTCGAGGTGCAGGCCGACGACATCGTGCTGGTCGACACCGCCGGCACGGTGCTGGCGGGCCGGCACCCGGTGGAGTCGACGGCGATGTTCATCCATGCCGCCATCCACCGCGTGGCCCGCCAGCCCTGCGTGCTGCACACCCACATGCCGCATGCCACCGCACTGACGCTGACCACCGACCGCGCGCTGGACCCCGCGCTGTCGCAGACGGCGATGCGCTTCCACGGCCGGCTGGCGGTGGATGCGCACTACAACGGCCTGGCGCTGGACGTGGCCGAGGGCGAGCGCATCGCCCGGGCGATGCTGGTCGATGGGGGCGTCGCCGACGTGGTGTTCCTGGCCAACCACGGCGTGGTGGTGTGCGGGCCGCAACTGGCCCATGCCTACGACGACCTGTATTACCTGGAGCGCGCCTGCCAGGCCCAGGTGCTGGCGCAG
>JBBAPL010000057.1:7629-29757 GCA_040400895.1 Aquabacterium sp. | reverse complement strand
CTCCAGGGTGCCCAGGCGGGCATCGCCCTCACGTCGCAGAACGTCGAGGGCCAGTCCGTGGCGGGTTTCACCCGGCGCCGACTGGACGCCGGCACCGGCACCGTGCTGGCCAGCGGCCTGCTTGACATGGGCACTGGCGTGGAGATCGGCGGCTTTCGCCGCGACTGGAGTGCGCTGCTGCAGCAGCAGCGCGTGGGCCAGGCCGGTGTCACCGGCTACAACGCGGCGGTGACCGACGGTCTGGCCGGGCTGGACCGCGCGGTGGTCGACCCCGCGCTGGCGCTGGATACGCCCGTCAACGCCTTCTTCAGCAGCCTTTCGGCGCTGGCGCGCAACCCGCAGGATGCATCGGCCCTGTCGGCGGTGAAGGCCCGCGGCCAGTACCTGTTGGGCGCCGCGCAGCAGTTCCAGAGCGCGATGACCACGGTGCAGCAGGATGCCCGCAAAGAAGCAGCCGGCGGCATGGCGCGGCTCAACGCCATCGCCAGCGAGCTGGCCCTGGTCAATCAGGACATCGCCCGCAGCGGCGACGCTGGCCAGGCCCCGGCCACGCTGGACCGGCGCGACGCGCTGCTGCTGGAGGCCGGCCGCCTGGCCGGCGGCCAGGTGGGGCTGCGGGACGACGGCACGGCCTTCATCGACATCGACGGCCAGCCGCTGGTCAACGGTGGCACGGCGGCACGCCTGCTGGCCGCGCCGGCCGAGGGCCAGAACCCGGGCGCCCCGGCGTTGTCGATCCGCTTCGGCGTGGACGGGCAGGAGCCGCCGCCGGTGACGCTGGCCCTGCGCAGCACGGCGCTGCAAGGCAGCATTGGCGGGCAGTTGAAGCTGGCGGCCGAACCGTCGCTGCTGTTGGCGCCTGGAGGGGTGGCCGACGGCCGCACCAGCGCCTTCACCGCGCTGTTTGCCGCCGCTGACGGCCAGGCTGCGGGCAGCAGCCCGGTGACCGCTGCGCTGGCGGCCCTGGCCCGGCTGGGTGACGGCAACCCGCGCACCGCAGCCGAGACCAGCGCCGCCACGGCCAGCCTGGACGCGCAGTTGCAGGGCCTGGCCAGGCTGTCGAACACCACCGGAACCGGTGGCGCCCGGGAGCTTCAGACACAGATGCTGGACGCCTGGCGCGCCTTCCAGGGCAATGTGGGCGCGGTGGTGGCCAGCCATGAATCGGCCCGGGCGTCCTCGGCGGCGGTGGAATCGCGGCTGGAGGCCGACTTCCAGTCGCGCTCGGGGGTCAACCTCGATGAGGAGGCGGCCAACCTGCTGCGTTACCAGCAGACCTATGCCGCCGCCAGCCGCCTGATCCAGACAAATGCCGCACTTCTGGATGGTTTGCTCGCCATTGTTGGCCGTTAAAATGAGTAATATGATGAGAGTGTCTACATCGCAAATCTATCAAACATCCACCGATGCGATGGCCAACAGCGCCAGCCGCACGCAGCAGGCGCAACAACGCATTGCGTCCGGTGTGCGCATCGACGCGGTGTCGCAGGACTCCACTGCGGTCACCCAGGCCTCGCGGCTGCAGCAGGTGATGGCCGAGACGGCGGTCTACAGCGCCAATCTGGATGAACTGGACATGCGCCATGCCGAGGCTGACCTCAGCCTGTCGGTGGTGCACGACGCGCTGGGCCGACTGACGAACCTGCTGTTGACGTCTCGCAATGGCGCCCTGCAGCCGCGTGACCGCACGGCCATCGGCGTGTCGGTGCAGGCCGAGGTGCAAACCATCCAGGCCGAACTGCAGCGCCGCGACAGCCAGGGCCGGGCGCTCTACAACGGCGGGGTTGCCGACGACGCCCATCCGACGTTGCTGGTGCGGCCGGGTCAGACCGTGTCCACCGAGATCCCGCTGGACCAGGCGCTGCAGGACCGGCTGGCCGGGCTGGCAAGCGCCACTTGGGCCAGCGGCGCGGGCATGGCTGCCAGCACCGATGCCGACCGTGCCGCCGCCCTGGTGGAAGTGCAGGCGCTGCAGTCGTCGGCCCTGGGCGCACGCCAAATGGTGGGCGGGCGCTGGGAGCAGCTGGCGCGCGACCTGGACGCCAACCTGGCGGTCAGCGACAGTGCCGAGATGGCGCGCTCTGCCCTGGTGGACACCGATGTGGCGCGCACGGCGGCCGATCTGGCCACCTACACCGCGCAACTGCAGGCCGCCCGGGCCATGTTCAGCCGCATTCAGTCGACTTCGCTGTTCGACACCATCCGCTGATACCCAGCTCCTTGAGACCTGAACTGACATGACCATTCCACTTGGCTGGATCATCGGCATGGTGTGCGTCCTGGGGGGCTATGCCCTGCATGGCGGCCACCTCAGTGTGCTCTGGCAGCCCACCGAAGTGCTGACCATCGTCGGCGCTGCCGTCGGCTACATGGTGGCATCCAACAGCATGCGCATCCTGAAGCAGACCTTTGCGGCGCTGCCCAGTGCCTTCAAGGGGTCGGCCGCCAGCAAGCGCCTGTTCCTCGACCTGCTGTGCCTGTTGTTCGAAATCCTCACCAAGATCCGGCGCGACGGCCTGATGTCGATGGAAGGTGACATCGAGGATCCGCACACCAGCCCGCTGTTCGAGAAGTACCCGTCGATCAGCAAGGACCACCACCTGCTGGAGTTCCTCACCGACTACCTGCGCATGATGCTGGGCGGGGCGCTGAACGTGGTGCAGATCGAGAGCCTGATGGAGCAGGAACTGGAGGTGCACCACCAGGCGGCCCACATGCCGGTCACCGTGATCCAGAAAATGGCCGACGCGCTGCCAGCCTTCGGCATCGTGGCCGCGGTGATGGGCGTGGTGCACACCATGGGCTCGATCGGCCTGCCGCCGGCTGAACTGGGCAAGCTGATTGGCGCAGCGCTGGTGGGCACCTTCCTGGGGATCTTGCTGGCGTATTCGTTCGTCGGCCCGGTGGCCACCGTGATGGAGCAGAACGCCGACGCCGAGTCCAAGGCCTTCCTGTGTGTGAAGGCGGTGCTGCTGGCCCATCTGAACGGCTTCACCGCGCCAGCCGCTGTGGAGTTCGGCCGCAAGATCCTGTACGCCGACCTGCGCCCCAGCTTCAAGGAACTGGACGAGGAAACCAAGTCCATGAAGGGCAAGTAGCATGGCCACCGCCCCGGACAAGGCGTTAGCGCCGATCATCGTCAAGCGCGTCAAGAAGGCCGCGCACGGCGCCCACGGCGGCGTCTGGAAGATCGCTTACGCCGACTTCGTGACGGCCATGATGGCCTTTTTCTTGCTGATGTGGGTGCTGGGCTCGACCACCTCCGGCGACCTGGCCGGCATCTCGGCCTACTTCCAGAACCCGTTGCGGGTGGCCGTGGCTGGCGGTTCCGGCTCGGGCGACGCCACCCGGTTGATCAAGGGTGGCGGCGAGAACATCTTCAAGCGCGACGGCCAGGAGGCGCGCGCCGACTCCAACACGCCGCAGCGCAAGGTCAGCAACCTCGAGGAGGTGAGCGAGCAGTTCAACCGCGCCGAGCAGGGCAAGCTCGAACAGCTCAAGCAGGACCTGGAAAAGCAGATCGCCTCCGATCCGACCTTGGACAAGTTCAAGAGCCAGATCTTCATGGACATCACCGCCGACGGCCTGCGCATCCAGATCGTCGACGAGAAGAACCGGCCCATGTTCGACTCCGGCAGTGCCGACATGTCAGCGCAGACGCGGCAGCTGCTCACCACCATCGGCAAGGTGCTCAGTGGCCTGGGCAACCGGTTGCGCATCGAAGGCCACACCGATTCGCGCCAGTTTGGCGGCGGGGCGGCCGGCTATGGCAACTGGGAGCTGTCCAGCGAGCGGGCGAATGCGGCGCGGCGTGCCATCGTCAGCGGTGGCCTGCAGGAGTCCCGCATCGCCCAGGTGGCAGGATTTGCCGACAGCGTGAAGTTGAACCCAGCAGACGCCTCCGACCCGCTGAACCGGCGCATTTCGCTGATGGTGCTCAAGCCCCCCCCGGGCAGTGCGCCGGCCAAGCCGGCAGGCGACGCTGCGCCATCAGCCGCTGCACCAGCCGCGCCAGCGTCTGCCACCGCGCCTGTCGCGCCAACGCCAGCGCCGCCAGCCGCCGTGGCCGATCCCGTGCCCCGGCCTGGCGCGGATGCAGGTGCTGCGGACCGGCCCTACAGCGCAGGCATGCGTCAGCAGGCTGGCAGCGGGGGCAGCGGCACGTCAACCCTGTTCCCTCCGCCGCCGGACGGCCTGCGCCGCGAGCCACCGCGGCCTCCTCCCGAGCCGGTGCCCGATGCCGCGGGCAACCGTGGACAGGCATTCATCCTGCCTGGCCGCTGATGCAACCAGCGTCTGCCCTGCGCGCCCTGCGCGCCCTGGTTCCTTGCGGCCTGCTGGTACTGTCCGGCCTGCTGGCCGGTGGCGCCACGGCGTCGCGCCCGGTCGCCAAGGACCACCCCCAGGCTGCGCCTGCTGCCGCCGAGACCGCGGTGCAGACGCTGGTGCGCCGTTACCACGCTGCGCAGCAGGAAGTGCTGCGCCAGCAACTGTGCCTGCAGACCGCCGGTTGCCTCACCGATGAGGGCAGGTTGCTCGACGCCCTGGAAGTCAGCAGGCGCTCGGCCCAGGGCCTGGCCGACCGCGCCCAGGCGGGTGATTTTTTGGCTGCGCACGAGCGCGGGCTGATCGCTCTGGGCGCTGCGCGGCTGCAACGTGACCGCACGGCGCTGGACACCGACTCCGCGTATTTGGGCAGCTTGCCCGTGTTGCGCCGGCGTTGGGCCCAGGAGCAGGCCGCGGCCGAGCGCTACCTGGGCATGGCGGCGCTTGCGGGCCATCCACCGGCCTGCCTGACGCTGGCCCAGACGCTGGCCGAGCGCGTCCCCCAACCTGAGCCGGACCTGGTGGGGCGGCTGTTCCGCTGCGCCGTCAACGGCTTCACTGCGCTCGGCCAGCGCGAGCAGGCCGTGCGTGCTTATGTGGCCATGCGGCAGGCCCTGCCGGCACAGGATCCCGCCCTGGTCGAGGTGCATGCCGTGATCAACCGCCTGCAACCCCCCGACCGGCCGTGGCGGCGGGTCGAACCTGCGGAGGCGGAAGCCCTGCGGCGCGGGGTGGCGCCATGAGCATGTCCGTGCAGCGCTTGGCGGTCTGGGGCGGGCTGGGCCTGCTGTGCGCCATGGTGGTGGCCAGCTGTGTGCGTGACCGTGCCGGCTTCGACCAGTACCACGAGGTGCTCTGCCCGCCGGGTGACCCGACGGTCTGTGCGCCCACAGGCCGCCGCCTGGTGGTCCAACGCAAGCCCGGTGATGCGCAGGCGCGCCCGCCCAGACTGCCCGCCATCCGCATCGACGTGTTCTCCGTCGAGGACAGGCTCGAGGCCCACATCGACCAGACCCACTGCGTCATGCCGGATGCGAACAACTTTATTTGCCGCACGCTGGTGGGCCTGTCGTTGAACGCGTCCGACCCGGCCGAGACCGCGCCCTGGCGCATGGTGCAGGGCAGGCTGGTCAACGACACGCTGGACCCGGCGCGTGCGCGCTACATCGACGGCCTGCAGCTCTGGCGTGCCCGCCTGGGCTTGGGCAGCTACGCCTTCTAGAACGAGACCATGAAGAACCTCCTCGCCCAACTGGGCACCTGGCTGAAGCGTGTGCTGAAGTGGGGCGCGCTCACGCTGGTGCCCGCCTTCGCACTGTTCGTGGTGGGTGAGCAGATCGAATCTGCGCGCCTGGGCGCCATCGCTGCCTGCGAGACAGCCAAGGACACCGGCAACTGCATGCGCCAGCGGGGCTACCTGGGCGCCGCACCGTTCTACCCCGACATCACCCGCCGGGTGCTGGGTGGTGGCGCCCGACTGCTGGGTGGTGCGCTGGGCGCCTCCTACGCGCCGCCGCCGCCGGCTGATGAAGGCTGACATGCACCGGTCGCGGCGGTGCCTGTCTGGCCTGGTGCTCGCCGCGGCCTTGGCGCTGGCGGGCTGCAGCGACTACGACCGTGCCCGCAGTGCCTACGGGGGTGGTGACTATGTCGTGGCCATCCAGCGCTTCGAGGCGCTGGCGCTGGCGGGGCACACGCAGGCTCAGTACGACCTGGCACAGATCCATTTCCAGGGCATCGGCACGCCCAGGGACGGCCCCAAGGGCTGGTACTGGCTGCTGGAGTCGGCCGGCGGTGGCAATGTGGCGGCCATGGTGCAGCTCGGGGCGCTGTTCGAGAGCGGTGTGGGCGCGGACCGTGACTACTCGGCCGCCGCGCAATGGTATTTGCGCGCCGCCCGCAAGGGCGATGCCGTGGGCCGCTTCAACCTGGCGCTGATGTACACCAAGGGCATCGGGGTGCCCAAGGACGAGGTGGCGGCATTGGCCTGGTACCGGCTGTCGTTCCAGGCCGGTTGCGCCGCCGCGCGCGACCGGGGCGACGAGATCGAACGCACGCTCACCGACGCCGAACTGCGGCGCACCGATGACCTAATGCGGCAGCTGGCCCAGGCCGCAGCAGACTGAGCGCTCGCCCATGGCCGAGCAAGGCGGTGAAGAGCGCTCACTAGAACCCAGTGCGCGCAAGCTGGAGAAAGCGCGCGAGGACGGGCGGTTCCCGCAGTCACGCGACCTCAGCTTTTTGCTGATGCTGCTGGCGGTGGCACTGCTGGCGGTGCTGGCCGGTCCCAGGCTGGTGCAGGTGACAAGCCGGCTGGTCACCGAGGCCCTGCGCTGGTCGCCGCAGGACGCACCGCTCGTCCACCTGGCACGCTGGGCCAGCGGCCCGCTTGTGGACTTTGTGCTGTGGCTGGGCGGGCTGCTCGCGGTGGCCTTGCTGGTGGGTGCGCTGGGGCCGCTGGCCCTGGCCAGGTTCCAACCGGTGCTCGCCTTCAAGGTCGACTTCGGCCGGCTCGACCCGGTGGCCGGCCTGGGGCGCATGTTCTCGGGGCGCAATCTGTTTGCGTTGGCCAAGGGCGTGGTGGTCACCGTGCTGGTGCTCGGCTTCGGCGTGGGCTACTTCCTGCTGCAGCGGGACGGCCTGATGCTGTCACCCGGCGCGGCGGTGACGGCGGCGGTGCAGCGCATGCTGCAGGTGCTGGGTGTAGGGCTGTTGTGGCTGCTGGCGGTGGTGCTGTTGGTGGCCGTGGTGGACGCTGCCTTCCAGTGGCTGAGCTTTCGCCGTGAGATGCGGATGACCCTGCAGGAAACCAAGGACGAGTCCAAGGAGAGCGAGGGCTCGCCGGAGATGCGGGCGCGCATCCGCAACATGCAGCGCAATGTCTCGCGGCGCCGCATGATGGCTGCGGTAGAGCAGGCCGATGTCGTGGTCGTCAATCCCACCCACTATGCCGTGGCCCTGCGCTACGACACCGAGCGGATGGACGCGCCCATGGTCATCGCCAAGGGCACCGACGAGGTGGCGCTGCGCATCCGTGCACTGGCCGGCAGCCACGACATCCCGGTGGCGGAGTCACCAGCGCTGGCGCGCTGGCTCAGCGCCCATGTCGAACTGGGGGCACCCGTGCCGCCGGGTGTGTACAGCGTGGTGGCGCAGTTGCTGGCTTGGGCCTACGCCATCCGCACCGGAACCGACCGCCAGGTGCGGCTGCCCGAACTGGACGCCGACCTGCCCGCGGCACCGTGATGGCCGCGGACGGCAGATGCCGCCGCGTCAGGCCACGTACTTCGCGATCTTGGTGAGCAGGATGTCGCGCATGATCGGCTTGGTGACATAGTCATCCATGCCGGCAGCGATGCAGGCTTCGCGGTCACCTGCCATGGCGTGCGCCGAGACGCCGATGATCGGCACACGCAGCGCATTCAGCACCGGTTGCATCGGCAGCAGGCCGAGTGCGCGGATCGCCGTGGTGGCTTCCAGGCCGTTCATTTCCGGCATCGACACATCCATCAGGATGACGTCAAAGGCCTGCTCCTGCACCGCCCGCACCGCCGACTTGCCGTCGGTCACGCACTGCACATGCATGCCGTCCTTCTGCAGCCACCGCTCCAGCAGGCGCTGGTTGACGCGGTTGTCGTCCACCACGAGCACGCGCAAACCGTCCGAGCGCACGCTCGCCGAACCCGCCAGGCGCACACGCTGGACCAGCGGGTCACCGCCCAGGAACAGGCCGGCACCCAGGCAGGCGCGCAACGCGACCCCACCGCCCGGGCGCTCCGACACCGACAGCATGCCGCCCATGCGCAGGGCCAGCCGGTGCGCCAAGTACAGGCCCATCTCCACCGACGTGCTGTTGTCTGGCAGACCCTCTCCCGTGGCGATCAGTCTGCGGTAGCGGCCCAGCAACTGGCCGGCCTCGTAGTCGCAGCAGTCGGTCTCCACCGCGATCGTCAATTCCCCGCCCGCGTGAATGGTGCCGGTCACTCGGGCACCGATCTGGATCTGCAGGCTGCCGCTGTGCATGTCCGCCATCGCCGCATGGAACAGATGGCGCAGCAGGTCGGCCACCCGATCTGCATCACCCATCGCCATGCGGCTTGGCAGGTTCCAGCACAACTCCAGCGCCAGGTCGCGCTCGGAGGCGAGCGCCGCAAACCCAGGCAGCAGTTGCGAGAGCAGTTGCTTCACGTCGAAGGGTGCCTCGTCCAGCGCTTGCCCAGGAGCGTCGAGCGCGGCAAGGTCTGCCAGGTCGCTGGCAAAGCAGGCCATCATCTCGACCTGCTGCTTCAGCATCTTGAGCAGTTCCACGTTGGTGGGATTGATCTGGGCGAGATCGAGGCGGCTCAGTGAATCGGCGGTGTTGGCCGCCATCTCCTGCAGCTTGTGGGTTTGTGCGACCAGGCGGCCCAACGGGTCGCCGCTGGTCACCGGGCTGGCCGCGCCAGACGGCTTGCGCCGAGATGCTGCGTTGACTTCGCGCAGATGCACGCAGTCGAACATCTCGCCGCCGGCCACCAACGGCGCCACCGCCACCTGCACCGCAATCAATCTGCCATCGCTGTGAGACACCAGGTCAACGTCGGCGGCCGTCCATGCGGCATTGCTTGCCGACGTGCAACTGGGCAGCAAACTGGCCAGCGGGCGCTGAAGCAGGGCCTGCAGCGGCAGGCCGAACAGGCTGGCACTGGCTGCGTTGCCCGATTGGATGCGCCCTCTGGCGTCGCACAGGACGACGGCATCGGTTGCGGATTCCGACAGGCGCGTGAGCAATTCTGGTGGCGACACCCGAACCCTGTCGGGCCAGGCCTGGCCGTCGACCGCATGCGGTGCAGGTCGGCCGTGGCGGGCAATAGCCAGCACTGCGGACGACCATCTGTGCAAGGCCTGGACAGCGGGGTGTCTGCCTCTGGCCTTCAGGATGTCTCGGGCCTTGACGCGGTCACTCATGGTCGGCAGTGTGGGGACTCTTCGGAACGTCTGGTTGGCACAACGCCCTCCAGAACATGGTCGGCATGCCCCTGGCATGCATCAGACAACTATACAGCAATGATGACTTAAGCGTTTTAAAAAGGTAAACTAACTAATCTTTTCCGACTTCAGTCTGTTGATTCGGTGGCAAAATTGTGGTGGGAAGTTTTATCGACCGCCGTGGGGGCATGCTCACGCAGCGGTCCCCGTGGCTCATGAAGGATTAGCGTGAACTTGGTTGACTGCAGCGACTGCACAACACTCCCGGTGCTGGATGCGGCGTGGGTGGTGCGTGACATGGGCAACGACCTAGAAGGGTACCGGGATGTGGCGGGTTTCTTCGTCGAAGACGTGCAGTCCATGCGCGATCAACTCATGGCCAATGGCGCCGGATCGTCTCTGGTCCTGGTGCCGGTGATCCACGAGGTGGCCAACTCGATGGGGGTGGTTGGCGCCTGGCGCGGTGTGTGCGCGGTGCGGTCCATCGAGCGGCGCTTGCGCTCCGGCGAGGCAATCGCCCCGCAGTGGGTTGCCGATGAGGTGCTGAAGCACCTGGACGAGACGGTTCAGGCGTTGCGGTTGTGGCTGGAGGGCGCCCCAGTCGTTTGAGGCGCCGCACGCGGGTTGCGGGCGGCTTGCCGGTGCAGGTCAGTGCTGGTGCTGGCGGTCCTGCACCCTGGCGTCAATGTAGCCGCCGAAGCGCTCCATCGACAGCGGCTTGTGGTAGACCAGTGTCGGCGCATCCAGACCGCCCTTGAGGGTGATTTCCTCGTCAGTCATGCCGGTCACCACCAGCACGCGGGTGTCGGCCAATTCCGGCGAGGCGCGCAAGGTGCGGATGAGATGGAATCCGTCGAAGGGTGACATCAGCAGATCGGTGACCACCAGGTTGGGCCGACGCTGTGCGATCTGCAGCAGCGCGGCCGCCGCGTCGCCAGCAAAGCTCAGGTCGACAGTCCCGGTCCACTTGGTCGCCAGTTTGGTGTAGGCCCGCACCATCGTCGGGTTGTCCTCGACGATCAGCACTGAAAGCGCCTTCGCAGCGGAGTTGTTGCCCACTGCTTGCATGCCGTCGCGGTTGGCGGCATGCACATCTGCCTCGGCGATGCGCCGGTGCCCGCCCTGGGTGCGCCAAGCCCGCAGCTTGCCGGACTCCACCATCTTCTGGATGGTGCTGACAGACACGCCCAGCATGGCAGCGGCTTCTTTTGTGCCGACGAACGCTTCGTTGGTCGAGCGGATTTCTTGAGCGCGAGATTTTGGCCGGGCCATGGACTCCCCTTCACGATGGCGGTTTCAAAGCTCTTAGAGTGCGACAGACCGCGCTAGTTTACGTGCAAGTCCGCCCCGGTCTCGACACGGGAGGCCTGCACATCTGGGCCCCGGTCGGACACATCAAAAGCAACTAAAACGCCATATTAGTCCCAGTTTTCGCAAGCATTGAATTGATCTGTCAGTTTGATTGAAATTAAACTGATGGCATGTTGCGCTTCACCCATCGTTCGGCACGGGATCCTCGCGCTTGCTTCCAGCTGAGGCTGCTCCCGTCGGGCTGCCTGTCGCGGGCGGTGCCTGTGCGGCGTGCTCTGGCCGCTGAGGTCTGCGGATGACGGTACCGGGCAAGCCGGTGCCCCGGTGGATGCCCGGGCCGACCCCATTGGGCGCTGTGTCGTCTCCTGACAACACCTTGGGTTCGCGCACCGGGCTGTTGTTCTTGTTGGCGCTGCTGCTGGGCCTGCTCTGGACGGCAGTCGCCATGCAGGCCAAACACGACGAGGACGCGGCGGTGCGCGATGCTGCCCTCCACTTGGGCAACCTGGACCTGGCCTTTGCGGCAGACGTGACGGCGACCATGCGGGCCGCCGACCAGATCATCCGCACCGTTCGGCAGGAGGTGCGCCGCAGCGGCCACGGTGCCCGGTTGGCGGCGGCCGCGCAGCGCGGCGAGTTGATCGACGCACGCTTCAGCCAGGTGAGCGTCATCGATGCACAGGGCATGCTGGTCGATTCCAGCCTGCCTTTCAGCCCGATCGACCTCAGTGACCGGGCGCACTTCCAGGTCCACCAGCGGTCGCAGACCGATGTGTTGAACGTCAGCGCGCCTGTGCTGGGGCGGGTGTCCAAGAAGCTCACCCTGCAAATCACCCGGCGCATCTTCCTGGAGGACGGGTCGTTCGGCGGTGTGGTGGTGGTCTCGCTGGACGCCGATCTGCTGACGGACTTCTACCGCAACGTGCAACTCGGTGTGGACGGCGTGATCATGCTGGCCGGCGCTGACGGCGCCGTGCGGTCCCGCCGTCCGGCACTGGCGCCGGCCTCGGCGCAAGGCGGCATGGTCGGTGCCGTGCACGCTGAAGCCCTGCGCATGCGGGTCGGCACCGCCTGGGGTGATGGCCCCGGCGACGGCTTGCCCCGGCTTCACGCCTACCTGGCGCTCGATGAGTACGGGCTGTTCGTCTATGTGGCGCGCTCGCGCCACGACATCCTGAAGCGAGTGCATGAACTGCGCTGGATCTACGTGGGCGCGTCGCTGCTGTTCTCGCTGGCATTGCTGGGGATTGGCTGGGCCTTGTTCGCCCGCCTGGCGATGCAGTCGCGTCTGGTGGACCAACTGCGGGCCAGCAACCTGCAGGCCACTGCCGCCAATGCGATGAAGAGCCGGTTTCTGGCCAGTGTTTCGCATGAGCTGCGCACACCGTTGAACGGCATCCTGGGCTATGCCGAACTGATCCGCGATGGCGGGACCGACAGCGAGGTGCGCGAGTACGCCCAGGTGGTGCTGGAAAGCGGCCACCACCTGCACAACCTGGTCAACACCATCCTCGATCTGGCCCGCATCGAAGCCGGTCAGATGTCACTGGTGCTGACGGATGTGGTGCTGGCCGATCTGCTGCGCGAGGCCTGTGACATGCACCGGGTGACTGCGCAGGAGCGCGGGCTGGCGCTGTCGCTGGAGATCGACCCGGCCTGCCCGGCCCAGCTGCGCACCGACCGCACACGCTTGCTGCAGGTGTTGTCCAACTTGCTCCACAACGCGTTGAAGTTCACCGACCTCGGTGGCGTGCAGGTCACTGCCCGTCTGCAAGACAAGTCCGTGCTGATCGCGGTCAGCGACAGCGGCCGCGGCATTGGCCCGGCCCAGTTGCCGCTGGTCTTCATGCGGTTCCAGGCGGCGTCTGCGGAGTTCTTGCATCCGGCGCAGGGCGCTGGGCTGGGCTTGCCACTGGCCAAGGAGCTGACCGAACTGATCGGTGGCGTCCTCTCGATCGAATCAGAAGCCGGGCAGGGGACCTGCGTCACCATCAGCTTGCCGTTGCAGCCGGACGAGCCTGGCAGCAGGCTGGCGCCATGACAGCTGCCATGCGCGCACTGGTGGTCGACGACAACCGGCTGAACAGCCGTCTGGTGCACATTTTTCTGGCGCGCCTGGGGGTGCCCGTGCTGGTGGTCGACTCCGGCGCACAGGCACTGGAGGCGTTGAAGCAGGACACCTTCTGTCTGGTCGTGTTGGACCTGCACATGCCACAGATGTCGGGCGAGCAGGTGTGCGGCATCATCCGCAAGGTGCCCGGGCTGCAGCAGCTGCCGGTGGTGGCCTACACCGCGCACCGGATGCCCGACGAGTGCGCCCGCCTGAAGACCGCTGGCTTCACCGATCTGATGACCAAGCCCATGAGCTTTGCCGATGTGAAACGCTTGTGCGAGAGCCTGGGCATCGGCCCGATGCGGCGATGAACGGGCCGCTACACATCGCCGCCCCGCCGGCGCCGAACTGCTGGGTGGTGATGGGCAGCCTGGTGCAGGCCGCGCCATTGGCGGCGATGCTGACTGCCGCCGGCTGGCAGGTGGGCCATGTGTCGGTGGATGTGGCGCAGGTGCTGCAGGCCCTGGAAGCCGCGCCCACCCCACCGGACGTGCTGTTGATGGCCCTGGAGTTCGAAGACGGAGACGGTCTGCAGCTCATCCGGCTGCTGGGGCGTGCGCGTCGGGCGCCGGCGGTCTTTGTGCTGAGCCACCAGCAGCGCGCCGTGATCCGCGCCGCGCTGCGCCTGGCTGAAGCCTGCGGCGTGCGCATCGCCGGGTCGGCCGAGCAGCCCGTGCCTGCCGCCGATGTGGTGCAGCAACTGGCAGCCTGGTGGGCGGCGTTCCGGCACGCCGCGCCAACCCGACCACCTGGTGCCGTGCCGCAGGGGGCGCCGCTGGACGGGCCCGCGCTGTGCCAGTTGCTGGCCGACGGCGGCCTGCAGGCCTGGTTCCAGCCGCAGTTGCGGCTGGACACGCGCGAGATCGTCGGTGTGGAGGCACTCATGCGTGCGCAGGATGCGCAAGGCCACTTGATCATGCCCGACCGGCTGTTGCCTGGCCTGGCAGCGCATGGCCTGATGGAGGCGGCCACGCTGGAGATCCTGCGCCAGACGGCGGCGTTCACCGCGGGCTGCATCGGCCAAGGGCTGGCCATCAGTGCGTCGGTGAATGCATCGCTGCGCTCGATGTCTGACCTGGCGTTCTGCCGGCAGCTGCCGCAGGTCGTGGCGCAGGCCGGCCTGGACCCTTGCTGGATCACGATCGAAGTGACGGAGTCGGACACGACGGACGACCTGGCGGAGGTGATCGAGAACACGGCACGCATCCGCATGCTCGGCTTCAACCTGGCCATCGACGACTTTGGCGTCGCCTACTCCAGCCTGTCGCAGCTGTCGTTCATCCCGTTCTCGGAACTGAAGATCGACCGCGCCTTCGTGCAGGGCCTGCACCTGGACGCGACCCGGCGCGGCATTGTGCAGGGCTGCGCCACCTTGGGCCGCCTGCTCAGGCTCGAAGTGGTGGCCGAGGGCGTAGAGACGGTCGAGGAATTGGCTGCGGTGGCCGCTGCGGGATGCACCCGGGTGCAGGGCTACCTGGTCGCCCGGCCGATGCCGGCGCCCGCCATGCGCGACTGGCTGGACCGCTGGCCCGACCTGGTCTGGCAAGCCACGGCCCGTTGACGGGCGCCGCCTGGAATCCGTGCAAAGTTCACACCCGGTGAGTTTACTGATCAAAACGTCGAAAACGATCAAAGTAAGATGTCAACATGACATCAATCGGGATCGTGGACGACAACCTGCTGCAGCTGGCGCAGTTGCGCCAGTTGGCGGGGCGCGCCGGCTTCACTGACATCCGCGCCCATGCCGACCCCCGGCAGGCGCTGTCAGCCTTCCAGGCCTTGCCCCCGTCGGTGCTGGTGATCGACTACAGCATGCCGGGCCTGGACGGCGTGCAACTGTTGCAGCAGCTGCAGCACAGCGGTGCAGCGCGCCACACGCCAGTGGCCCTGGTGTCGGGCTGTGCCGATCTGGATGCCGTGCGCATCTCCGCCTACCGGGCGGGCGCGCATGAGATCCTGGCCAAGCCGCTGCGGCAGCAGGAGGTTGCGCTGGTCCTGCGCAACCTGTCGCGCCTGGCGTGCCCGCCTGCAGACGCTGGCGCCGCCAGCCTGTTCCAGCCCTTGCGGGTGCCCGTCAGCGGCGGTGGGTCGCACCAGGCGGGTGGCGGCAGCCTGCGGGACCCGCGCCTGCAGCGTCTGCTGGCCCGCGTGGCCAGCGCGCAGGGTGGGCAGACCGGCCAGAGCGCGTTCCGCATGGCGCAATACGCGGCCGCCATCGCCCGCCACCTGGGGATGGATCTGTTCCAGCAGGACCAGTTGCTGGAAGCTGCACCACTGCATGACCTCGGGCGGGTGGGGGTGCCTGATGCGGTGCGGGCCAAGCGCGGGCCGCTCACACCGCAGGAGCGCCAGCAGCTCGAGCACCACACGGTGGTGGGGCAGCAGTTGCTGCACGACGACGGCGTTCCACTGCTGTGCCTGGCCGCCGAGATTGCCTGGACCCACCACGAGCGCTGGGATGGCGGCGGCTACCCGCGCGCACTGCGCGGCACGCAGATCCCGCTGTCCGGCCGCATCGTGGCGGTGGCCGACGCCTTCGAGGCACTGACCAGCCTGCGCCTGTTTGCCCGGCCCTGGGCCATGGAGCGTGCCATGGCGGTGATCGGCGCCGACAACGGCCGCCGCTTCGACCCGGCCGTGGTGCGCGCCTTCACGGCGGCGGCGGCCGACCTGGCGCGCATCCAGCGCCAGTTTGACCGGCGTGCCTGGCTGAGTCCGCTGTCAGAACAGGCCTGAGCTGCCGGTCGCGACGGCGTTGCCAACACCGGTCAAGTGGCACGACGGGCTGCAGCTTGCCCTTGACCCTGGCGCCATGTCTGGTCGGAGGTTCAGAGCGCGCCTGTGCGCGCAGGTGCAGGGCAGACCCGTGGGCAGGGCGGGCGCCCTGCGCTCAGCCCGTCATGCTGTGGCGAGAGTCGCCAATGGCCGACTGGATGGCCGCGATCAACGACTGGCGCTGCACCGGCTTGGTCAGGTAGCCGGTCATGCCGCTGGCCTCGCAGGCTTCGCGGTCGCCCGGCATGGCTTGGGCGGTCACACCGATGATGGGCAGGCTGGTCAGCGCCAGCCAGTCTTCGCCATGCACGTCGGCGCCCGCAGCCCGGATGGCGCGGCTGGCCGCGTGGCCGTCCATCAGGGGCATCGACACATCCATCAGCACCAGGTCGAACGGGCGGGCCAGGGCCGCCTGCACGGCGGCCCGGCCGTCATTGGCGGTTTCGATCTCCATGCCCAGGCGGCTCAGCTGGCGCTGCAGCATTTGGCGGTTGACGGCGTTGTCATCCACCACCAGAACCCGCTTGCCGCGCAACGGTTCCAGTTCGTGTGCTTCCATGGGTGCCGTGTCCGCAAAGGCGGATGTGGAGGGCAGCAGCCTGCAGCGCAGGCACACGGTGAACACACTGCCCTGGCCTGGCTGGCTGCGCGCCGAGATGCTGCCGCCCAGGTCCGCGCACCAGCGGATGCAGCGGGCCAAGCCGCCACGCGAGGGGGGATGCGCCTCGCCGGACATCAGTTTGGCGAGGCGTGCCGCCGGGATGCCGCTTCCGCTGTCGGACACCGTGATCGTCAGGTCACAGGTCTGGGCGCTGCCGCCCAGCGGCACGGCACGCGCGAGGACTTGCACGCGGCCTTGCGCCGTGTAGCGCAAGGCGTTGTCCACCAGTGCCTGCAAGATCTGGCCGATGCGATCCGGATCACCCAGCAGCTGATGCTGTTCGCCTTCGGTGGCCAGGGTCAGTTGCAGGCCGCGCTGCTGCGCCTGGGGCCGCATGGCCTTGAGCACCGCGTTGAGCTGCGCATGCAAGTCAAATGGGCGGGTGACGTGGCTGGCCGCAGGCATCGTTGGCGATGGCTGAGCCTGTGGCGCCCTGGCAGGGGCCACCAGCGGCAGGGCCGGCACGGCGCCAGAGGGTGCCGCAGTGGTCTCGGCGGCCCTGGCGCCGGCATGGCCACGGGCTGCCGGGGCGCCGCGCCGGTGTCGGCGCGCCCCCAGCCGGGCCCCCACCAGCCACAGTGCGGCCACGGCGGCCAGGGTCAGAATGGCCGCGGACCATGGGTGATCGACGAGCAGGAGTGGCATGGGTTGCGTTGGGATGCTGCGATCTGGCGGCGTCGGGGTCTGCGCAAACGGCTGGCTCGGTGCATGGGTGGCGGGTGCGCTGTGCACCATTGGGCCTGGTTCCCAGGGCCTGGATGCCCTGAACTTGGGCATCTGCACCCGCCATTCCCTGTCCT
The DNA here is from genome assembly GCA_040400895.1 of Aquabacterium sp. Classification (GTDB taxonomy): domain Bacteria; phylum Pseudomonadota; class Gammaproteobacteria; order Burkholderiales; family Burkholderiaceae_C; genus Pseudaquabacterium. Next base: position 12,803 of record JBBAPL010000057.1, on the reverse strand, counting down.
GACCTGGCCATCCGGTCGATGCGTGATTGGGACATCCTCCCCACAGCATTGACGCATCTCAAGCGTGATCATCAGGCGCCAGGCCGTGGAAAAGTGACGCCCCGCACGGGGAAATGGCGCAACCAAAGCGCACAGGCCGGTTGCTTGCGCAACCGGCCTGTGCGGGTCCGCAGCAAGGCGGGCGTGGGGCGGTGGGGGTGTTGGTGCGTTAGCGCCGGCTGGTCTCGATCAGGAAGTCCTGCGACTTCCAGCTGCCGTCCCAGGACCTGTGCTGCAGCGAGATGACCTGGCTCAGGCCCAGGGTCAGGTCGTTGGGGGTGGTGATGGGCGCGCCCACTGAGGTGCTGGCGCTGCTCCACTGCATCTCCAGCGGGATGCCGTCCTGGTCCAGCTGCGGCGCCAGCGTGACGTAGTTCAAGCCGCGCGCCACCGTGTCACCCGGGGTGCAGCGCGGATAGTGGTCGCGTTGCAGGTTGGTGTTGGCGCTGCTGATCTCGGTGCGGTTCATCACCTGGCCGGTCCAGCTCACATCCAGCGTGGTGGTGCCGGCCACCGGGCGCAGCGCCTCGAAGGGGTTGGCTTTGGAGGCTGGGGTGCTGCCCACCAGGGCCTGCAGGCTGGAGCTGCCCACCAGGTCGAGCTGGACCCAGTCCATCGCATGCAGCGTGGCCAGGCTGGGCAGGGTGGTGCGCAGCCGTTTGCCGATGGTGTAGGTCGGCGTGGTCTCGTTGCCGTAGAACAGCTGGAACCGGTAGGCCGTGCCCTGGGTCATCAGCGCCCCGGTGTTCTCCTTCAGCCAAACGCCGCCGGTGAACTGCGTGGCCGCGGTCGGCGTGGGATAGCTCAACGTGGTGAGGTTGTTGCTGCTGCCGACCGTGGGTGCCGCCCAGGTGCTGGCCCCGACCCAGTTCAACGGACAACTGGCGGGCACCTGTGGCCAGCTGCCATCTGGCTGCTGGGTCGGGGTGACACCGCAGCGTGGCAACTGGCTCTGCGGCCTGCCATCCGGCAGCAGGGTGTTGTGGTTGCTGAAGTCGAAGGCCTGCTGGCCGCGCTGCAGCGGTGGGATGTAGACCACACCGTTGCCCAGGCCGGGCCCCTGGATCTGCACGGCGGTCAGGCGCGCGCCGTCGGCCCGCACCACGCCCGGGCCGTCGTTGTTGATGGTCGGCAGGAAGGCGGTCCGGTAGGCCACCTTCATGTCGGCCAGCGTGCGGTCAACGGTCTGGCTGACCCCGTTCACCCAGGTGACGGTCTGCAGCGGGATGCTGGTGAAGCGCCGCGCACCGACGGCCAGCGTGATGTCCACCGGATCCTGGTTGCCGGTGTTGGCCCAGCCGCCTGCCGGGCTGGCGCTGGTGGCGTTGGCGGCCCGGGTGGCGGTGATGCGCCAACCGGTCTGGCGGTTGTAGCGGTCGGTGGCGATGATGCCGATCTCGGCCACCGTCTTGCCGTCGGGGCCGGCACGGTAGTCTTCCACGTCGATGCGCACCACGCGGGCGGTCTTGGTCATCGAGCCGTCGGACAGGGCGTGGTAGTAGTCCTGCCCGAAGCGGTAGCCGTTGTTCAGGTAGCGGGCGTCGGCCAGGGGGCGGCACAGCTCATGCGCCTCGGTCACCTCCGGGATGTCGGGGTTGCGCAGGTCGGTGGCGCGGATGCGGGTGGTCACCGGCAGGTTGAAGCACCTGGCGAAGTCGGCCACATAGCTGCTGGCGAACTGCACCAGATCGGCCGGCATGGCGGCAAAGTAGTGCACCCCCACCAGGCCCGGCTGGCTGCCCGTGCTGCAGCCTGCCGTGCTGGCGGCGCTGGCGTCCCAGGCCAGCACCCGGGCACGGCTGTTCATCGTGGCGCCGGTGGTGCGCACCTGGAAGCTCAGGACGCCGTCCTTGGGCACGTACAGCATGTTGGTCTGGCCTGACACGACCGCCGCCGCTGCGCCGGCAACTTTCGGGCTGACGAAGAGGCTGGCGCTGTCGTTGCTGGTCAGCTGCACGCAGGAGCCATTGGTGCCCAGGCTGGTGAAGCTGCGCGCGGTGGAGGTGTAGGCGGCCGTGGTCGACCCGGTGGTCAGCTCGAAGTATTCGGTGTTGGCGGCCACCACTCCGTTCACGCCGCCGGTGGGGTCTACCCACTTCTGCAGGTCGGCGGCCACGTACTGGGTGGTCTTGTAGAAGACATTCATGTTGCGCGCCACCGCACCAAAGTCCACCACGGCACTGGCCCGGCTGATCTGCGCGCGCAGGTCGGCGTCGTCCAGCCGGCCGTCGGCGGCCAGGTCGGTTTCGAACGCGTTGATGAACTCGGTGACGCCCGCGCCGTCGCGGCCGATCTGCACCACCAGGGCCGAGATCGCCAGCAGCGCCTGGTCAGCCGGCGTCACCTTGTCGAAGACGCTGGTGGCATTGGCGATGTTGCGCATGTTCAGATCAGAGAACGATTTGTAGCTGCCCAGTTGCTGCACCGGGATGTTGAAGGCGGCCAGCACTTCCTTCTCTGCCTGTGCCCTCACGGCGCCAAATTCGCTTGAGGTGACGATGCAGTTGGCGACGGTGTTGGCCGCCGTGGTGGTGCTGGTGGTGGTGCAGCCGGCCAATTGCTCACGCGCCAGCTTGAGGGTGCGCGCGCGTGACAGGTCGGTCAACACGTTGATGTTCGCCTTCTGCGTGGTGGTGTCGATCACGGCGCGCAGGGCGATGGTCTCGCCCGAGCGCAGGCCGGTGATCTCGTCGAAGAAGTAGCCATCGACATGCGCTTCCACGAACAGCTCCGGGCTGGTCCCGGTACTGGTCAGCACGATGCCGCTGGAGTCGAAGCGGCCCAGGCTGTCGGTCTCCATCGTGAAGCTGCGGCCCGACGGCGCCAGGAAGGGCCGCGGGGTGGTGCTGTTGTAGACGATGGTGCGGTCGGTCAGCGTGTTCAGTGTGACGGTGGCGCCGGCCAGGAACGGGCCCTTCTGCGCCGAGCCTGCCCCCAACTGGATGTCGCCGTTGGGCAGCGTGATGGACCCGCCACTGCCCCCACCACAGGAGGCGAGGGTGAGCAGCGACAGCAAAACCAGACCAAGGCGGGACACCGTCATTACCAAACTCCTGAAGTGCTCAAAGTTTAACAAAAACGATTCAAAGCATGCTTGATGTGTAAAGCGATAAGTGGTTTGCGTATTTTTGGATGTCCGTCCAGCCCGAAGTGGCTGTTGCAACTGGACAGGACACGCTGCCCGAGCCGACCGCCTGCAGCGCCACGTCCAAGGGCAAGATCAGCCCCCGCGACGCGACCGCGCCGTCCCAGGCGCCCGCCCTGCAGCAAGACCGGCGCTGCCGCAGCGCTGCAGGTCAGTCCTGCGTGGCCACTGCCAGCAGGGCGCCGACCTGCGGTGTTCCCCAGCCCGTGGGGATGTCGTAGCCCGCGCCCGCCGCGCACCAGCTGCAGTCGCCGTTGCGGCCGTCCACGACATCCGACAGCACGCGTGCCGCGTTGCTGCCCGCCATGCCGTACAGGCGCGCCGGCAACTGGCCCAGCGGCGCCCTCCCGGCCAGCGCGCGCCGCGCATTGGCCACTGCCACGATGCCGGCCCACTGCGGCGTGCCGGCGCTGGTGCCGCCATAGCTGTACCAGCTGGTGGCGCCGGCCGGTGAGGTCAGCACCACATAGTGGCCGGTGCGCGGGTCGGCATTGAAGGCAATGTCCACACCGGCACGCGCGGGCACCCCCTTCACCGCTGCCAGCGGCCCGGTCAGGCCAGCGCCCGGCAGCGCCAGGCCGGCCTGGTAGCTGGGCCTGGCGTGGTACAGGCTGAAGCCGCCACCGGTACCGGACCAGGCGGTCTCGCTGCGGCCTGCCGTGCCCAGGCGCAGGCTGGTGCCGCCCACCGACAGCACCGACGGTGACGTGGCCGGCCAGTTGGCCTGCGCACCCCGGTCGCCGGCGGCGGCCAGGTAGGTCATGCCGGGAAACTGGAAAATCGGTTCGAAGCGGTTGGCGTAGGCTGCTTCGGGCGCCACGAAGCTCATCGACACCACGCCCGGCCCCATCTTGTTGGCCACCATGATGGCGTCGAACAGGCTGAGGGTGGTGGCGTTCTCGGCCGCGATGACGACGATGCGTGCCAGCGGTGCCGTGGCATGCGCCCACTGCACATCCAGCGCGTACTCGGCAGCCCAGGTGGCGTGGTAGCGGGGCGGCACCAGTGCCAGGGTGGCGCCGCGTGTGCTGTGCACCACCGAGATGGTGCAGCCCGCCGACGGGTTGGCGGCTGGCAGGCTGCGTGTGGTCACCGGGATGCGCTGCGTGGTGCAGCTGGGCAGCCCGAAGCGCGCGTTGAAGCGGGCCAGGTCGTCCACGGTGGACGGGCCGTGGTACGCGCCGATGATGTAGATGGTCTGCCCGGCACCCAGGTCGGCGCGCTGCTGTGGCGACAGGCCATCGAAGCGCGCCGGCAGCGCCGGCATGCCATAGGCCGCACGGATCTGCGCCGGGGTGTAGACCACCGGCGCGGTGGTGGGCGTGGCGGCCAGCGCCCGGGCCTGCGGCACGTCGGCGCGGCGGGCCGCCAGGTTGTCATCGGTCAGGCCCTGGGTGTCGACCTGGTCGTCGCCGGGCGACATCTGCACCGTGCCTTGGGACACGCCGTCGGCGTCGGCGGGCCCCGGCATGCGGTGGTAGGCGGGCAGTGCCTCCAGCGTGTCATCGGCGCTGGCCGCGACCGAGGGGTTGCTGGCGTCGGCAGCGGCGGTCAGGGTCGGGTCGGCGTCGCCGCCACCGCAGGCGGCCAGGGTGAGGGTGGTGGCCAGCAAGGTGGCGGTCAGGTGGGGGTGGATGTGTCTGGGCATGGGCCTTCTGCCTGGCGCGCCGCATGGACGGCGTCGCGGGTTGGCGGGGGAGGGCCGCCAGGCCGTGTTCAGCGGGGTGCAGACTTGCCACGCCCACACGCGGCCTGTGCAACTGCGGTGTGCAGTGCTGCGGGTGTGGGAGAGGTTTCGGCCGCGCCGATCAGCGCTTGAAGCCACTTGGCGCGGGTGATTTGCGCCATCGGCGGTGCAGGCCGGCTGCATGGCAGCAGCCGGCCTGGGGTGCGGCAGGTGTCAGGGTGCCCGGGCTGCGGGCACCGCGGTGGCGGCTCGAACAGCGCGCCCTGCGGGCCGCTGACTCGAACAGCGCGCCCTGCGGGCCGC
>JBBAPL010000057.1:0-7529 GCA_040400895.1 Aquabacterium sp. | reverse complement strand
TCGAACAGCGCGCCCTGCGGGCCGCTTACTCGAACAGCGCGCCCTGCGGGCCGCTTACTCGAACAGCGCGCCCTGCGGGCCGCTGCGGCGCGGGCGCCCGCCCTGGCGCATGCGTTGCACCAACTGCAACAGCGGCTGTACCGCGATGGGTTTGGCGATGTAGTCGTCGAAGCCCGCGTCCATCGCACGCTCGATGTCGGCCGCGATCGAATTGGCCGACACCGCCACGCAGGGCGTGTGCGTCAGCGCCGGGTCTGCACGCACTTGTCGCATCACTTCCATGCCGCTGAGCTCGGGCAGATTGATGTCGAGCAGGAGCAGATCGGGCCGCAGGTGCCGGGCCATGGCCAGCCCGGTGCGGCCATCGGTCGCGATGTCCAGCACCACGCCGGGCAAGCGCTTCAGGGCCAGGCGCATCACCATCGCATTGAGCCGGTTGTCTTCGACGTACAGCACCAAGAAGGGCGCATCCGGCGCATCGAGGATGGCATCGGGCGCATCGTCTGTGGCCATGTCCATGGCCACGGTGGCGTCTTCGGCGGCCGCTTCGGCCGGCAGCCGCAGGCTGAACTGCGAGCCCTGGCCCAGCACACTGCGCACCGACAGCGTTCCCCCCATGGCCTCGGTCAGTTCCTTGACCAGCGACAGGCCCAGCCCAGTGCCTTCGACCTCGCTCAGCTCGGCGCCCAGGCGGTTGAATGGCTGGTACAGCGCCTCCAGCTGCTGCGGGCCCAGGCCCATGCCGGAATCGGCCACCTCGATGCAGATGCTCCCCGCTGTCCCCTGGCCCGCTGCGCCGTTGCGGGCAGCCTGGTCGGTTCCGGTTGGCGCCGCCGGCGCATGGTGCAGCGTCAGCACCACCTGGCCACCGCGCCGGTTGTACTTGATGGCATTGCTCAGCAGGTTGATCAGCACCTGGCGCAGGCGCGTCTGGTCGGCCACCAGCCACCAGCCCTGGCGCGCATCGACCAACTGCAGGCTGACCTGGTGCGTGGACGCCAGGGTGGCCAGCCAGCGCACGCACTCTGCCGCCAGCGCCTGGATGCTGATGGGCCGCAGGTCCAGTCGCAAGCTGCCGGCCCGGATCTGTGCCAGGTCCAGCACGTCGTCGATCATCGACCGCAGGTGGTCGGATGCGCCACGCAGCAGGCCCACCTGCTCCGCGAGCTCGGGCGCTGCGCGCACCTTCGGGTCCAGTGCCAGCAGTTGCGCCAGGCCGGACATCGCATTCAGGGGGGTGCGCATCTCGTGGCTGACCCGCGCCAGGAACTCGTCGCGGCTGCGGCTGGCCAGGGCCGTGGCGGCGACCTCTGACTGGGCTTGAACCAGCCGTCGCCTGTCGCTGATGTCCTGCACCGTGCCGCGCAGCTTGACCGCCCGGCCGGCGGCGTCCAGCACCAGGGTGCCCCGGCCTTCGATCCAGCTGGCACTGCCCACGCCGGGGGCCAGTTCCAGCTCCACGATGAACGCCTGGCCCGTGTGCAGGGTGTAGGCCAGGGCTTCGTTCAGCCTGATCCAGCTGTCCGGTGTGTAGTGCCTGGCACGTTCATGCGGTTGCGGGGCGCCACGAATGGGATCCCAGCCGAACATGCGGTAGGTTTGTTCAGAGCCCTGGAACGTGTCGGTGGCGAGCAACCATTCCCAGTTGCCGATCTTGCCCAGCCGCTGAGCGTGGTGCAGTTCATCGATCAGGGCCTGCAGTGCGTTCGACAGGCGCGCCTGCTCAGCCTTGGCGGCTTGCTCGGCGGTGGCCCGCAGCTCGGCGGCAGCGGCCCGCAGCCGCAGGCGGGTGCGCTGGCGGTTGGTCACCAGGATGCGGGAGCCCAGGGCCCATTGCATGGCGAGTATGATGCCGATGCTGGTGTAGAGGTGCAGATTGAAGCTCAGTGGAGTGTCCGCCCGCAGGCCCAGCAGACTCAGCGCATGCAGTCCGCCGCCGACCAGGGAGATGGCATTGCCAAACGCGACGGCGCGCGCGCCTGGCAGCCGTAGCCGCCATTGCCGCAAGGTCAGCACCAGCATCAGCAACGCAAACAGCCCAGTCATGGCGAGTGCCAGCGTCATCGCTGCCGGGTAGAGCCCGGCAAAGTAGGCCGGCACGGTCAGCCATGGCAGCACCGACTGCACGCGGATTGGCAGGCGCAGCCACCGCCGGCGCGCCGGCACTCGCAGCAGCCGCTGGTACAGCGGAGCGCTGCTGGACATGGCCAACGCCAGGCAGATCACCATCGCGTCGTTCGCCACGCGCGGATCGGTGTCGCCTAGCAGTTGGCCGGCCAGCCCGAACCCGACGAAGTAGACCATGGCATGCGATGCCACGACCAGGCTGAACCAGCCGAACAGCGGCTGGCGGAACGTGATCCACAGAACCATGTTGCCCAGCAGCAGCACGGTGCAGGCACCGAAGTAGAAGCCCAGCACGGCCGTGTCTTGCCGGTCGCTGCGCTGAAAGTCGTTCGGCTGCCACAGCGCGAGCCTGACCTGCATGCTGCTCAGTGTCTGGATGCGCAGGTAGAAGGTGCGCGGCGCGGTGTCTGGCAGGTCGAGCTTGAACAGAAAGCCGTCGCGGTTCAACTCGCGCGTGGACCGGGCTTGCAGGTCGCCGGTGTGGTGTAGCCGGTGGCCGCCGGCCACCGGCTCGAACAGGCGCAGGTCGTCCAGTACGGTTGGTTTCACATCCAGCCACCAGACGCCCTGCGTCGGCACTTTCAGAGTGAAGCGTAGCCAGTAAACGTCATGGGTGTAGCCGGCGCTGAGGTCATTGTTCCTGACTTGCTTGAAGCGGTGCGCAGCGGCGTCGGCGCTGACGCTGGCCAGGGTCTCGGTGCCGCTGGGGTCGACCAGCACGGCCAGATCCTTCGGCACGATCGCTTGCGCGGCGGCCGGCAAATGCAGGGCCCAGAGCAGGATCCACACCACCACACAACACGGGATCATCAGGCGCCGGCGCCACACCCGTGCGGGCCCGGCTGGTGCATCCATTCTGCGTGGCCTGCACGGTGCTTGCGGTGCAGGGAAGGGTGTCCCGGTGACTACCGCCATGGCTGATCGCTCCGAGTGTTTTTGTGATTCCGTGTTTACCAATCAACCTGATTCAATTTACCTTTCTACGTTCTGTCGGGTTGATTGAGACTGTGCGGGTGGTTTGCGTCTTCTGGCCGCGTTGCCGCCACAGGTTGACGGGGCCACCGGCAAGTGACGCCGTCGTTGCGCACCGGTCCGCGGCTGCCGGTCCCACCGAGAACGTCCACGGGCGTGGTGCTGGATGGGTGCGCCGGTTGACAGCGCAGGCCGCGCGGCGAACGACTGTCACCTCTGGATGGGACGCCAGCGTCGGCAAGGGCACCGCGTGTGAAGGGGCAACGGGCACCGTGCCCAAACGCGCGCCCAAACGCGCGCGCAAAGAAAAAGGGCTTGGCATGCGCCAAGCCCTGGATCCATTTCTTCTTCTTTGGTGCCGGTGACCGGAATCGAACTGGTGACCTTCGCATTACGAATGCGCTGCTCTACCAACTGAGCTACACCGGCAATCTAGCCCACGAGTATAGCCCGCGCTCTCGTGGGCCAGGGATCAATCGCGTGGGGTGCCTGCCGCAACCTGGTGCAGATCGGTCACCCGCTGCACCTCGTTCTTCGAGCCCAGCACCACGCTCACCCGCTCATGCAGCTTGGTGGGCACGATGTCGAGGATGCGCTGGTGGCCATTGGTGGCCTGGCCGCCGGCTTGCTCCACCAGGAAGGCCATCGGGTTGGCCTCGTACATCAGGCGCAGCTTGCCGGGCTTGTCAGGCTCACGCTTGTCCCAGGGGTAGAGGAACACGCCGCCGCGCGACAGGATGCGGTGCACGTCGGCGACCATGCTGGCCACCCAGCGCATGTTGAAGTCCTTGCCGCGCGGGCCTTCCTTGCCGGCCAGGCAGTCGTCGATGTACTGCCGCACCGGTGGCGCCCAGTGCCGCATGTTCGACATGTTGATGGCGAACTCCTTGGTGTCGGCCGGGATGGTGATGTCCTGCCCGGTCAGCACCCAGCTACCCGTCTCGCGGTCGAGCGTGAACATGGCCACGCCTTCGCCGACGGTGAGCACCAGCGTGGTCTGCGGGCCGTAGACGCAGTAGCCCGCCGCGGCCTGCTGCTTGCCGGGCTGCAGGAAGTCTTCTTCGCTGACACCGCGGGTGTTGGTCACCTTGCGCAGCACGCTGAAGATGGTGCCGATCGACACGTTGACGTCGATGTTGCTGCTGCCGTCCAGCGGGTCGAACAGCAGCAGGTACTCACCCTGCGGGTAGCGGTTGGGCACCACGTGGATGGTGTCCATCTCCTCGCTGGCCATGGCCGCCAGGTGGCCGCCCCATTCATTGGCCTCGATCAGCACCTCGTTGCTGATGATGTCGAGCTTCTTCTGCACCTCGCCCTGCACGTTTTCGGTGTCGGCGCTGCCCAGCACCTCGCCCAGCGCGCCCTTGTTGACGGCAATCGCGATGCGCTTGCAGGCACGGGCGACGATCTCGATCAGCAGGCGCAGCTGGGCCGGGATGTGGCCGTGCTCACGCTGCTGTTCGACCAGGTACTGGGTGAGGCTGATGCGTTTCATGGTGGTGGTGCGGCGGTGCAGGCAATCAGGAATCGAGGGCCTTGGTGACGATCTCGCGCACGTCGTCACTGATCTTGGGCGACGCGGCCACGCGGGCCACGGCCTCGCGGGCGGCGCTGCGCCACGGCTCGGCCAGCACGCGCCAGCGGTCCATCGCCCGGGCCAGGCGCGCGGCCAGCTGCGGGTTGATGGCGTCGAGCTCGAGCACCCGGTCGGCCCAGAACACATAGCCCGCGGCATCGGTGCGGTGGAAAGCCGCCGGGTTGTCGCGGCAGAAGCTGCTGAGCAAGGAGCGCGCGCGGTTCGGGTTCTTCAGCGAAAAATCGGGGTGCTGCATCAGCGCCTTCACCCGCTGCAGGCCGCCACCTGCCGGCTCATTGGCCGTGGCCTGCAGGTGGAACCACTTGTCGATGACCAGGTCGTCGCCGGCAAACAGCGCATGGAAGCGCGCCAGCGCGGCGTCGGCCAGCGGCGACTGCGCATCGACCAGCGCCACCAACGCGCCAAAGCGGTCGGTCATGTTGCCGGCGTCCTTGAAGCGCTGGTAGGCGCGGCCGGGCCACACCGCATCGCCGTTGGCCACGGCGTCCAGCACCAGCAGGCGCAGCGCCTGGTTGGCCAGGGCGCGCTGGCCGGCCTGGGCCGCGCTGGGCTGGTAGCCCGCGCGCACCTGGTGCGTTTCGAAGGCCCAGATCCAGTCGTCGCGCAGTGCGGCGGCGACTTGCAGGCGCATCTGCTCACGCAGGCGGTGGATGCGCTGCGGGTTGATGTCGCTGCCCACGCACTCGGCCACATAGGCTTCGCTGGGCAGCATCAGCACCTGGTCCTTGAGGGCCGGGTCCAGCGCCGGGTCGCGCAGCACGCGGCGCAGGGCTTGCAGGTAGGCGTCGTCCAGCGGGGGAAGATCCGCATCGCCGGGCAGGCCGGCCATCAGCCGGCCCAGTGACAGGCGCTGGCCGGCCTCCCAGCGGTTGAAGGCGTCGGCGTCATGCTGCAGCAGCACCAGCAGCGCGGCATCGTCCAGGCCGTCGTCCAGCACCACCGGGGCCGAGAAGCCGCGCAGCAGCGACGGCACCGGTGCGGTGTCGACATCGATGAAGTTGAAGGTCTGCTCGGCCTGGGTGAGCACCAGCACACGCGCGGTGCCGGCGGCGTTGGTCTCGCCGTCCAGCGTCAGCGGCAGGGCGCGGCCGTCGTCGGCGGCCACCAGGCCCATCAGCACCGGCACCAGGCAGGGCTGCTTGGCCGGCTGGCCGGGTGAGGGCGCGGCGCTCTGCCGCAGCGTCAGCGTGTAGCGGCGGCTGTCCGCGTCGTAGCTGCCGCGGGCCTGCAGCGCCGGCGTGCCGGCCTGGGCGTACCACTGCTGGAACACCGGCAGGTGGCTGGCCAGCGCGCTGCCGGGGTTGGCATCGGCGATCGCCTGGGCGAAGTCATCGCAGGTGACGGCCTGGCCGTCGTGCCGCTGGAAGTACAGATCCATGCCGGCACGAAAGCCGGCGCGGCCCACCAGCGTGGCCATCATGCGCACCACCTCGGCGCCCTTTTCATAGACGGTGGCGGTGTAGAAGTTGTTGATCTCGCTGTAGCTGTCGGGCCGCACCGGGTGGGCCATCGGGCCGGCGTCCTCGGGGAACTGGACGGCGCGCAGGCTGCGCACCGCGTCGATGCGCAGCACAGCGCGGGCCGACGCGCTGCCGGCCATGTCCATCGAGAACTCCTGGTCGCGGTAGACGGTCAGGCCTTCCTTCAGGCTGAGCTGGAACCAATCGCGGCAGGTGATGCGGTTGCCGGTCCAGTTGTGGAAGTACTCATGCGCCACCACGCTCTCGATGCCGGCGAAGTCGTCGTCGGTGGCGGTGGCGGCGCTGGCGAGAACGTACTTCGTGTTGAAGATGTTCAGGCCCTTGTTCTCCATCGCACCCATGTTGAAGTCGCCCACGGCCACGACCATGAAGCGCTCCAGATCAAGCGGCAGGCCGAAGCGGGCTTCGTCCCAGGCCACGCTGGCGATCAGCGAGTTCATCGCATGCTCGGTCTTGTCGAGGTCGCCGCGGCGCACATGCACCTGCAGCAGGTGCTCTTTGCCGTTGCGGGCGGTGATGCGCTGCTCGCGGCACACCAGGTCGGCCGCCACCAGGGCAAACAGGTAGCTGGGCTTGGGGAAGGGGTCGTGCCACTTCGCCATGTGGCGGCCGTTGGGCAGGTCGGCCTGCTCCAGCAGGTTGCCGTTGCACAGCAGCACCGGGTACTTCGCCTTGTCGGCGCGCAGCACCACGGTGTAGACGGCCATCACGTCGGGCCGGTCCAGGAAGTAGGTGATGCGGCGGAAGCCCTCGGCCTCGCATTGGGTGAAGAAGCCGCCGCCGCTGGTGTACAGGCCCGACAGCTGGGTGTTCTTCTCGGGCGCGCAGGTGTTGCGGATCTCCAGCGTGAAGGCGGGCTTGTCCGGCGGGTTGTCGATCACCAGGAAGCCGTCCTCCTGGCGGAAGCTGACGCTCTCGCCATCGGCCAGGCAACGCAGCAGCACCAGGCCGTCGCCATGCAGCTTCAGCGGCGCACCGGGCGCGGCATCGGCATGGCGTTCGATCGCCAGCTTGCTGGCGACGATGGTCTTGGCCGGGTCCAGGTCGAACGTCAGCTCGGCGCTGCGAATCCAGTAGGCCGGCGCGGCATAGTCTTCGCGGCGGATCACGGTGGCGGGGCCTTCACGCATGGCGGGAGGTTCCAATCAGGGTGCGGGGTGTGGGGCCGCGGCGCGGAGCGCGCGCGGCCCATGGTCAGAGACCGGCCTTCAGGCTGGCCTCGATGAAGGCGTCCAGGTCGCCATCGAGCACCTTCTGGGTGGCCGAGATCTCGACGTTGGTGCGCAAGTCCTTGATGCGGCTGTTGTCCAGCACATAGCTGCGGATCTGGTGGCCCCAGCCGACGTCGGTCT
>JBBAPL010000056.1:0-29892 GCA_040400895.1 Aquabacterium sp. | reverse complement strand
CTGCGCGGCATCGTCCACCACCACGGCCAGCTGGTAGGCCCACAGTCCGTCGGCACGGTGCAGGATGAAGTCGCCCACGGCCTGTGCCACGTCCTGCTGCTGCAAGCCCAGGCGCCGGTCGGTCCAGGCGATCTGCATGCCAGCGCCGCCGATCACCGTGCGCAGCCGCGTGGCGCGGGCTGGTTTGCCGTGCAGGCCGGCGCGGCAGGTGCCGGGGTAGACGCGCTCTTCGAACCGCCCATGCGGCCGGCCCAAGGCGGCCCAGGCGGCATCGATCTCGCGCCGGCTGCAGCCGCAGGGGTAGGCCAGGCCGGCCGCCAGCAGTTGGTCCAGCGCCGCCTGGTAGGCCGCGCTGCGGCTGGATTGCCACAGCGGCGGTGCGTCGGGCACCAGGCCCAGTGCGGCCAATTGGCCCAGGATGTGTTCGCCCATGCCGGGCAGGCAGCGCGGGGTGTCGACGTCCTCGATGCGCACCAGCCAGCGGCCGCCCTGGGCACGGGCGTCCAGCCAGCTGGCCAGCGCGGCCACCGCGCTGCCGGCATGCAGCGGGCCGGTGGGGGACGGGGCAAAGCGGCCGGTGGACAGCGCGGGGCTCACACCGCCTCGGGGGCCAGGCCCAGGTGCCGCTCCAGCAGCGCCTGGCGGGTGGCAGGGCTGTCCAGCTGCTGCAGCCACCACTGCAGCGCCAGGCCCTGCGGCGCCTTGCGCGGCTGCGGCGTGGCGGCGCTGCGCCAGGCATAGCCGAACAGCGCGGGTTGGCGGTCCCGTTGGACCTGGCGGGCCACCAGCCGGCCCTGGCGCAGCGCGTCACGCACCTGCGGCTCGGGCACGAAGCCCACGCCCAGGCAGCGCATCAGCGCCTCGATCTTGGCGCCCATGCTGGGCACGGTGAACACGTCCTGCCCCGGCAGCAGGTTCACCGTCACCGGTGACAGGCGATGGGCCGAATCGGCCACGGCCACCGCGCGGTGCGCCAGGATCTGCGCGTCGCTGAGCGGGTCGCTGCCCTGCGCCAGCGGGTGGTGCGGCGCCATCGCAAAGACGAATTCCACCGCACCCAACTGTTTCAGTTCGATGCCGTTCTGCGGCGGCGCATTCATCAGAGCGCCGATGGCCAGGTCGGCCTGGCCGCTGACCAGGGCCTCCCACAGGCCGGCCAGCACCTCGCTGCGCAGGCGCAGCCGGGTACCGGGCGCCTGGCCGTCGGGCCCGCGTTGGGCATAGAAGCCCTCGACCAGCTCGAACACCGTCAGCCGCGACATCACGTCGTCCACCGCCACCGTCAGCTCGCTCTCCCAGCCGGTGGACACGCGCCGCACCCGGTTGGCCACCGCGTCCATTTCCACCAGCAGGCGGCGGCCTTCGTCCAGCAGTTCCTGGCCGGCGGCAGTGAGCCGGGCCTGGCGCGAGCTGCGGTCGAACAGCAGCACGTCGAGCGCGTCTTCCAGTTGGCGCACGCTGTAGGTCAGCGCCGACGGCACCCGGCCGAGTTCGCGCGCGGCGGCTGCAAAGCTGCCGTTGCGGGCGATGATGTCCATCATCTGCAGTGCGTCGGGCGTCAGGGCATTGCGGCGGCGGGTGTTCATGGGCTCGGCGGTGTTCTGGCTTCATCTTATTTGAACGCCCGCTTCAAGACCCGCTGGCCCCGCGGCGACCCTGCGGGTGCCACCATCCTGCCATCGTGCAACCAACTGGAGACCCGACCATGATCACCATCCGCCGCAGTGCCGACCGCGGTTTTGCCGACCACGGCTGGTTGAAGAGCTTCCACACCTTTTCGTTCGCCGATTACCACGACCCGGCGCACATGGGCTTTGGCAACCTGCGGGTGATCAACGAGGACCGCATCGACCCGGGCACCGGCTTCGGCACCCACGGCCACCGTGACATGGAGATCATCAGCTACGTGCTCGACGGCGCGCTGGCGCACCAGGACAGCATGGGCAACGGTGCGGCCATCCTGCCCGGCGAGGTGCAGCGCATGACGGCCGGCACCGGCGTGCGCCACAGCGAGTTCAACCACGCCCAGGGCAGCGCCACGCACTTCCTGCAGATCTGGCTGCTGCCCGCGCGCGGCGGCCTGGCGCCGGGCTATGAGCAGAAGGCCTTCAGCGACGCCGACAAGCGCGGCCAGCTGCGCCTGGTGGTCGCGCCGGGCGGCGTGGACGGCGCGGTGACGCTGCATGCCGACGCCAGCATCCGCGCCGGGCTGTTCGACGGGGCCGAATCGGCCACGCTGGCCTTGCCTGCCGGCCGACGGACCTGGGTGCATGTGGCGCGCGGCGCTATCACCGCCAACGGCCACGCGCTGCAGGCCGGCGATGCGATCGGTCTGGTCGGCGAGCCGCAGCTGACCCTGGCCCAGGGCACGGGTGCCGAAGTGCTGGTCTTCGACCTGGCCGCCTGATCCTGGCCGCCGGCCTGCCGTGGACCGGCAGGGCTACAGTGCCAGCCGATGGACACCCTGCTCAAGCCCCTGCTGCTGCTGCCCTGGCCCGACTGGCTGGCGCTGGGGCTGTTCTTCGCCAGCTGGTGGGGCTATGCCCATTGGGCGCGGCAGCGGGCCCAGGTGCGGCCGTCGATCCTGGCCACCACCAACCAGTGGCGCCGGCGCTGGATGCTGCAGGCCACTTGGCGTGAAAACCGCATCGTCGATGCCGCCGTCACCCAGAGCCTGTCGGCCAGCCCGTCGTTCTTTGCGTCGACCAGCATCCTGATCATCGGCGGCCTGCTGGCGGCGCTGGGCGCCACCGACAAGGCCAGCGGCCTGGTGCATGAGATCCCGTTCGCGGTGCGCACCAGCGTGCTGGTGTTCGACCTGAAGCTGGCGCTGCTGGCGGCGATCTTCGTGCATGCCTTCTTCCGCTTCACCTGGAGCCTGCGGCAGTACAGCTTCGGCGCCATCATCGTGGGCGCGGCGCCCGAGGCCAAGCAGTTCGCTGCGGACGACAGCCAACGTGAGCTGTTCGCGGAACGCGCCGGCCGGGTGATGGGTCTGGCCGCCGAGACCTTCAACGACGGCCTGCGCGCCTACTACATGAGCTTTGCGGCGGTGGCCTGGTTCTTCTCGGCCTGGGCCTTCATGGCCGCGACGGCGGCGGTGCTGGTGGTGCTGTACCGGCGCGAGTTCCGGTCCGAGGTGCTGATGGCGCTGCGCGAGGGGCTGGGGCCGATGCCGCTGCCCCAGCCGCCAACCCCGCCGGGGCATTGAGCCCGGCACCGACCACTGCCGGTGCATGGAGCCCGGCGTCGGCCACCGCCTTGGCGCAGGCGCTGGGCGCATTCTTGGCAGTTTCCACCAGCGGCACCAGGGCCAGCAGCGGGTTCACCAGCCCCAGCGCGATGGCGCCGGCGCCACGCGCCAGGATGCCGGCGGTGTCCAGCTGCACCTGCGGCGCGCCCAGCGGGCCGTGCAGGCGGATCGGCCCGCGCAGTGCCACCAGGCTGGTGCTGCGGGTGCGCGGCACCAGGGTCAGGTCCAGCGTTTCCTGCCGCAGGTTGATCTGGCCGCTGCCGGCGACGCTGCTGACCGCGGTGTCCAGCGCCAGGTGGCGGGCGGTCATCACGCCGTCCTTGACTGCAAAGTCGGCGATCGCGCAGCGCAGGGCCACGGTCTGGTCGCCGGTCAGTGTCAGTTGCAAGATTTCCAGCAGGTGCAGGCCCATCTCCTCCATCAGCAGGCGGCTGATGCGGCCGGGATCGACCGCCAGTTGCAGCGCGCCGTCGGCCGTGCCCAGCATGCGGCCCACCGAGTTGCCCTGGCCGCGCAGGTCAACGCGGCCGTGGATGCGGCCGACGCTGTTGCGCACCTGGTCCGACACCCGGAGCAGCTGCGCCAGCTGCAGGCCACGCGCCTGCAGTTGGGCGCTGGCCTGGACCTCGGCGTGGCGGGCGTCCAGCACCACGCTGCCGGTCACCTGACCACCGGCCACGCCGAAGTCCAGCCCATCCAGCGTCAGTACCGCGTCCTGCAGTTGCAGCCGGGCAGTGGCGCTGTCCAGTGGCACGGTCGGAGCGCGCAGCAGATGCTGCACCTGCAACTGCAGGTCGGCGTCGAAGACGCGCCAGCGGTCGGTCTTGAAGGGCACGTCGGGCAGCACGCGGCGCGGGGCGTTGGCGGGCGTGGCGCCGGGCGAGTGGGTGGCTGCCAGCCGCAGGCCGATCACCGGCGCCAGATCGGGCAGGTCGAGCAGGCGCGAGCGGATGTCGCCACGCAGCAGCGGCCGTGCGCCGCCCAGCACCACGTCCAGGTTGCCGGCCACGTCGCTGCGGCCCACCTTGCCGCTGAATCCCTGGTACCGCCAGGTGCGGCCGGTGCGCAGCAGGCGCCCGGCGGTGGCGTAGGGGCCGGTTTCGGGCAGGCCCACGCCCAGCAGCGGGAACAGCTGTGCCAGGCTGCCGCCCTGCAGCGCCACCTGCAGGTCCACCGCCGTCCAGCGCGCCAGGCCGGTGACGCGGCCATCGGCCCGCAGCCGGGTCGCACCGACCGTGCCGTCCAACGTCAGCGGGTAGGCCAGGGTCTCGTCGCGCAGGCCCAGCACCGACCCGCCCCGGCCGCTGGCCTGCAGCGGCTGGCCGTGCCACTGGCCGGTGGCGGTGAACAGCACGTCGCTGGGCGCGCCCAGGGCACTGGTGGGGCCGGGCCGCGGTGCTTCTGGGTGCTGGCCCGCGGTGTCTACCGCCAGGCGCAGGCTGGTCTGCCGGCGCGGGTCGTCGAAGCCGATGCGACCCTCGGTCAGGGTGAGCCGGCCGATCTGTACCGCGGTGCGTTCATCGCTCTGGGACCGGTCGAGCAGCCAGGACTTGCGGCCGTCTGGCGACGTCTCCAGCATCACCACTGGCCGGCCCACCGCCACCGTGGGCAGCACCAGGTGACCGCGCAGCAGGGCGCGCAGGTCCAGTTGCAGGTCGGCGTGGTCGACCTCCAGCAGCTGCGGCTGCTGCGCCCAGGTCGGGTTGGCAAACCGCAGCCCTTGCACCTGCACCCGCAGCAGCGGCCAGCCCAGGCCCAGCTGCAGGTCGCCCTGGATCTGCAGCGCCCGGCCGGTCTGGTGCTGCACCAGCCGGGCGATGGGCTCGCGCGCCCAATTGGCGCGCGCCAAGGTCAGCGCCAGGGCCAGCAGCAGGGGCAGGGCCAGCAGGGTCAGCAGGCCGACCAGCGCGGCGCGGCGCGGCCGCGCGGGCGCGGAAGGCGCGGACAGCGGGGTCGCCGGTGCGGTGGCCGGTGATGTTGGGGTCGGGTTCAGGGGTGGAGTCGGTTGCGGTGCCGCCAAAGCGTGGCAACAGCTTATGCCACAGGCCCGGTCTGCTGTCGGTGGGATGGCGTGCGCCAGCCCACCGACGGCAGACCGCGCGCCGGGCTAGGATGGCCTGATGGCCGAGCCCGCCGCTGCCGACGTGCCAGCCCCCACCGCTGCAGCCAGCCTGCAGGCCGATGCCCGCGGCGGCTGGGCCGTGTCTGGTGCCTGGACCCGCCAGGGTCTGGCAGGCTTGGCCAGCCGTCTGCCGCCGCTGCCAGCGCCTGGCACGCCGCTGGTGCTGGACGGCAGCGGCCTCACCGGCTTCGACAGCGCCGGCGCCTGGCTGCTGCGCGAGTGGCTGGGCGCAGGTGCCGCCCAGGCCGACCTGCAGGGCTGGCCTCCGGCCTGGCAGGCGCTGATGCTGCTGGCCGCCGCGGCCGATGTGGCACCGCAAGCGCTGCCCCCGCGCCCCGGACCGGTGCGCCGCCTGGGCCTGGCCACGCTGCGCGGGCTGCAGCAGGTGACGGCGCTGCTGGCCTTCATTGGCCAGGTGGCCCAGGCCGGCGCCGGTGTGCTGGCCCATCCGCGCCGGCTGCGCTGGCGCAGCGTGCTGCACCATGTGCAGATCGGCGGCTTTGCCGCGCTGCCCATCGTCGGGCTGATGTCGTTCCTGCTGGGCGTGGTGGTGGCCTACCAGGGCGCCGACCAGCTGCGCCACTACGGCGCCAACATCTTCGTGGTGGAACTGGTGGGTTACGCGATGCTGCGCGAGTTTGCACCGCTGATGACAGCCATCATCATCGCCGGCCGCTCGGGGTCGTCGTACGCAGCGCAGATCGGCACCATGGTGGTCACCGAAGAGGTGGACGCGATGCGCACCCTGGGCATCGCGCCGCTGGAGCAACTGGTGCTGCCGCGCCTGCTGGCGTTGGCCATCGCGCTGCCGTTGCTCACGGTGTGGGCCGACATCACCGGCGTGTTCGGCGGCATGGTGATGGCACGCACCCAGCTTGGCATCGGCTTTCCGGAGTTCGTCGACCGTTTCGGCCACGCCATGCGCGGCGCCAGCCTGCTGGTGGGGCTGGGAAAGAGCCTGGTGTTTGCGGCGGTGATCGCGGTGATCGGCTGCCACCAGGGCTTCTGCACCCGGGGCAGTGCCGACAGCGTGGGCCGGCAGACCACGCTGGCGGTGGTGCAGTCGATCTTCCTGGTGATCGTGGTCGATGCGGTGTTTTCGGTGCTGTTCAACCGGCTGGACATCTGAATGGCCGCGCCCGCTGGCCCCCACGCCAACCTGCATCCAGATCCGGATGCCGAAGCTGTGGTGCAGATGCAGGGCATCGTCACCCGCTTCGGCAAGCAGGTGGTGCACGACGGGCTGGACCTGACCGTGCGCCGCGGCGAGATCCTGGCGATTGCCGGTGGCAGCGGCTCGGGCAAATCGGTGTTGCTGCGCGAAATGATCGGCCTGCAGAAGGCCACGGCTGGCACGGTGCGATTGTTCGGCACCGACCTGGCCACGCTGGACGACGACGGCTGGCAGGCGCTGCGCCAGCGCTGGGGCGTGATGTTCCAGAAGGGCGGGCTGTTCAGCGCGCTGACGGTGCGCGAGAACGTCGGCCTGCCGCTGCGCGAGCACCGCCGCCTGGCCGGGCGCACCGGGCAGCTGGACGACGCGTTGATCGACGGCATCGCCGCCTGGAAGCTGTCGCTCACTGGCCTGCCGCCCGACGTGGTGGGCAAGACGCCCGATGCGCTGAGCGGCGGCATGCTCAAGCGTGCGGCGCTGGCCCGCGCGCTGGCGCTCGACCCTGAGCTGCTGATCCTGGACGAGCCCACGTCGGGCCTGGACCCGGCCAGTGCCGCCGGCATCGGCACGCTGATCACGTCCACCCGCGCGCAGTTCGGCCCCACCATCGTGATCATCAGCCACGACCTGGAACTGTTGTGGCGGGTGCCCGACCGGGTGGCCGTGCTGGGCGAGGGCCGGGTGCTGGCCATCGGCCCGATGGCCAGCCTGGCCGACCACCCGCACCCCCTGGTGGCGGCCTATTTCGACGATGCGCAGCGCCGCTGCGGCGCTGCACCCACCGACCGGGAGACCGCATGGAAGACAAACTGAACCCGACCCTGGTTGGCGGCTTCGTGCTGCTGCTGGGCGCTGCCCTGGTGGCCGGCGTGCTGTGGCTGGCCGCCGGCGTGGGCGGTGGCAAGCCGACGGCGCCCTACCAGTCTATCTTCACCGAGTCGGTGGCCGGGCTGAACCTGGACGCACCGGTCAAGTACCTGGGCGTGGACGTGGGCAAGGTCAAGCACATCACCATCGACCCCGACAACCCGCGCCAGGTGCGGCTGGGCCTGCTGATCGAGCAGGGCACGCCGGTCAAGCAGGACAGCGAGGCGGTGCTGAAGTCGCAGGGCCTGACCGGCATTGCCTATGTCGAGCTGAGCGGCGGCACGGTCGGATCACCGCCCCTGGTGGCCACGGCCGAGGGCCAGGTGCCATTGATCCGGTCCAAGCCCAGCCTCAGCGCCCGGCTGGAGAACGTGATGACCACGGTGCTGGCCAGCGTGGACCGCACCTCCAGCAGCCTGAACACCCTGCTCGGCGACGACAACCAGGCGGCGATCAAGCAAAGCCTGGCCGACGCCTCGGCGCTGCTGCACACCCTGGCCGCGCAGCGCAGCCAGTTGGCCAGCGGCATCACCGACCTGGCCACCACCGCCCGCCATGCCGCCCGGGCCAGCGCCCAACTGGGCCCGGCGGTGGCGGCGGTGGGGCCGGCGCTGGCGCATGTCGGCCCGGCGCTGGACAAGGTGGAAGCCGCCGCCGCGTCGGTCGACCGCATGGCCCAGGCCGCCGGCCTGGCCAGCACGCGCGCCGGGCAGGCGGCCGAGGCGGCGCTGGGCGGCGTGCAGCAACTGCGCGGCGACACCCTGCCGGGCCTGGACCGGTTGCTGGCCGAGCTGGGCCCGCTGGTCGGGTCGCTGCGGCAGCTGAGCGAGCAACTGCGCGCCCAACCCGGCAGCCTGCTGGTGGGTGGCGCGGTGCGGGCCCCCGGCCCTGGCGAAGGAGCCTCCCCATGACCCGTCCCATCAGCCGTCCCATCAGCCACCCCATCGACATGGCTGCAGCCCTTTTCACGCGTCGCCGCACCCTGGCCCTGCTGGGCTGGCTGGGCGGGGTGGGGCTGACCGGGTGCAGCGCCAGCCTGCTGCCCAAGCCGCCCGCCGCGCCCGCGCTCTACAACCTGGACGACGGCGCTGCTGCCCCCGCCCGGCCGCCCGCGCCGGCCGGCGCGCCCAGCCTGCTGGTGGCGGTGCCACGCGCCGCGGCCGGGCTGGACAGCCGCTTGATCGCCTACCAGCGCACGCCGCAGCGCACCGAGCACTACACCGCCAGTGAATGGCTGGACACGCCGCCGCGCCTGCTGGCGCCGCTGCTGGTGCGCGCGGCCGAGGCCACTGGCGCCTTCCGGGTGGTGCTGCTGGCGCCGGCCGGCGCCGCCGCCACCTGGCGGCTGGACACCGAGCTGCTTCGGCTGCAGCAGTACTTCAGCGGCGCCGGCCCCAGCCAGGTGCGGCTGACGCTGCGTGCGGTGCTGGTGGATGCCACCAGCCGCGCGGTGCTGGCGGCACAGGAATTCGATGCCAGCGTGCCCGCGCCCAGCGAGGATGCCGCCGGCGGCGTGGCCGCAGCCCAGCGTGCGGCGCTGCAGGTGGCGCGGGATCTGGCGGCGTTCTGCGCTGCCGTGGCGGCGCGGCCAGCCGGCTGACCGGCTGACCGGCGCGCCGGCTGCCGCACCGCTGGCGCCTGCGCTTCAGCGCAGAAACGCCTGCACCGCCGCCACGGTGCGCGCCGGGTCTTCCTCCTGCGGCACATGGCCCAGATCGTCGAACACCTGCACCCGGCTGCCCGGGATGTCGGCGGCGAAGCGCTGGGCGGTGGCGGGCACGATGATGCGGTCGCGGCCGCCCCACAGGATCAGCGTGGGCGCGGTCACGCCGGTCACCTTCTGCACGCCTTCGGCGGTGGACCAGGTGCGGGCGCGCTCCACCAGCGCCGCGCGGTTGCCCTCGCGCAGTGTCAGCTCGAAGTAGCGGTCGACCAGCGGCGTGGTGATCTTGCTCGGGTCGCCATACACCGCCGTCAGGCCCTGGGCAATGAGCGGTCGCGGCAGGAAGTGCTCGGTCAGCCGGCCCAGCACCGGCAGCCGGGCAATCTGCCAGCCCAGCGGGATGGCGGCATCGACGATCGGGTAGCCCGCTGCATCCACCAGCACCAGGGCAGCCACCCGCTGCGGCGCCGCGGCGGCCATGCGCCAGGCCACCTCGCCGCCCAGGCTGTTGCCGGCCACCATGAATCGATGCACGTCCAGCTTGTCGAGTGCGGCCAGCACGAAGCGGGCGTAGTTGGCGCCGGTGTAGGCCTGGCCGGCCCAGCTGCCTGTGAACGGGCCGGTCAGGCCGAAGGCGGGCAGGTCGAGCCGGATCACCCGGCGCTGGCTGCGCAGGGCCTGGGTCCAGCCGTCCCAGGTGTGCAGGCTGGCCGAGGTGCCATGCAGCAGGACGATGGGCGCGGCGTCGGCCTTGGGGCCTTCGTCGCGGTAGTGCACCAGCTGGCCGTCCAGGTCGAGGAATTCCGATGGCGGCTGGGCCCAGCGCGCCACCAGGGACTCCACCGGCCGGTCGGCCTCTCGCAGCAGCGGGATCGCCATCGCGCTGAGGATGACCAGCACACCCACCAGGCGGCGCAGCATCTCCATCGCGTGCCGATCAGGCCGCCTGGGCGGCGGGCGCCAGGCTGGGCGCGGGGGCGGCCGGCGCCAGGCTGGGCGCGGGATTGACTGGCGCCAGGCTGGGCGCCAGGGCCACCCGGTCGTCGAACACGAAGCAGCTGCCCCGCCAGCCGGGTGCGGCGCCGCCGGTGTCGGCGAAGTACTTCAGGATGCCGCCCTCGAGCTGCAGCACATCGGGCAGCCCCAGCTGCTGCATCACCAGCGCCGCCTTCTCGCAACGGATACCGCCGGTGCAATAGCTGACCACGGTGTGCCCGGCCAGGGTCTGGCGGTGCGCGGCCAGCGCGGCCGGAAAATCGCTGAATTTCTGCAGCCGCCAGTCGACCGCGCCATCGAAGGCGCCGGCATCCACCTCGAACCCGTTGCGGGTGTCCAGCAGCGCCAGCGGCCGGCCGGCGTCGCAATGGCCCTGATCCAGCCAACGCGCCAGCGTGGTGGCGCTGACGGCTGGGGCGCGGCCGCTGGCCGGTGCGATGGCCGGCATGTTCATGCGGATGATCTCTGGCTTGATCTTGACCTTCAGCCGGCCGAAGGGCTGGCTGGCGCTCCAGCTGTCCTTGGTGGGCAGGCCGTCCAGCCCTGGCTGGGTACGGGCCACAGCCAGCCAGCCAGCAATGCCGTCGGCCGCGCCGGCCAGGCACAGGTTGATGCCTTCACCGGCCAGCAGCACCGTGCCGCGCACGCCGTGCGCCTGGGCGGTGTCAAACAGGCGCTGGCGCAGCGCGGGCAAGTCGGCCAGCGGCGTGAAGCGGTAGGTGGCGATGTTGAGGAAGCTTTCGGACACGCGCAGATTGTAGAAACCCCCTCCCTACAATCTCGGGATGTCCTTCGTCCACCTGCGCACCCACACCGAATACTCCGTCGTCGACGGCACCCTGCGGGTGGACGACGCGGCGGTTGCGGCGCGCGCCGACAGCCAGCCGGCGCTGGCGATCACCGACCTGTCCAACCTGTTTGGCGCGGTCAAGTTCTACAAGGCCTGCCGTGGCAAGGGCGTCAAGCCGATCATTGGCGCCGACATCTTCCTGGAGCCCGAACAGGCCAATCCCGGCAGCACGCCAGTGGCCAGCCGGCTGCTGCTGCTGGTGCAGAACCGCCAGGGCTACCTGAACCTGTGCGAGCTGCTGGCGCGCGGCTGGGTGACCAACGCCCAGCGCGCCCAGGCCTGGATCAAATGGGACTGGCTGGCCGAACTGGGCGGCGGGCTGATCGCGCTGTCGGGCGCCGACCTGGGCGCGGTGGGCACCGCCTTGCTGGCCGGTGATGGCGAGCGGGCGCGCGCTGCCGCGCAGCGGCTTGCCAGCTTGTTCCCCGGCCGCTTCTACATCGAGCTGCAGCGCGCCGGCCTGCCCGCGCATGAGCCGCATGTGCGCGCCGCCGTGCCACTGGCCGCCGCCCTGGGCCTGCCGGTGGTGGCCACCCACCCGATCGAGTTTGCCGAGCCCGACGACTTCGACGCCCACGAGGCCCGGGTGTGCGTGGCCGAGGGCGAGACCCTGGCCAACCCCAAGCGGGTGAAGCGCTTTTCCCGCGAGCAGTACTTCAAGACCCAGGCGCAGATGGAGGCGCTGTTTGCCGATGTGCCGAGTGCCGTGGCCAACACGGTGGCCATCGCCCAGCGCTGCAACCTGACACTGGCCATGGGCAAGAACTACTTGCCCGACTTCCCCACGCCCATGCTGGAAGATGGCCCGAACAAGGGCACGCCCATGCCGATGGGCGACTACTTCCGCGAGGCCAGCTTCGCCGGGCTGGAGCAGCGCCTGCTGCAGCTGTTCCCCGATACCGCCAAGCGTGACGCCGAGCGTTCGCGTTATGTCGAGCGGCTGGACTTCGAGATCACCACCATCCTGAAGATGGGCTTTCCCGGCTACTTCCTGATCGTGGCCGACTTCATCAACTGGGCCAAGAACAACGGCTGCCCGGTGGGCCCGGGCCGCGGCTCGGGTGCGGGCAGCCTGGTGGCCTACGCGTTGAAGATCACCGACCTGGACCCGCTGCAGTACAAGCTGCTGTTCGAGCGGTTCCTGAACCCCGACCGGGTGTCGATGCCCGACTTCGACATCGACTTCTGCCAGGCCAACCGCGACCGGGTGATCGATTACGTCAAGGACAAGTACGGCCGTGCGGCGGTGGGCCAGATCGTCACCTTCGGCACCATGGCGGCCAAGGCCGCGCTGCGCGACATCGGCCGGGTGCTGGGCATGGGCTACGGCCATGTGGACAGCGTGGCCAAGCTGATCCCGGCACCGCCGGGCAAGACGGTGACCCTGGCCAAGGTGCCCGCCAACCCCGACCCCGGCATCATCTACGCCCGCAAGGAAGCGCCCGAGCTGGAGCAGCGCGAAGCCGCCGAAGAAGAAGTGGCCGAACTGCTGAGCCTGGCCACGCGGGTGGAAGGCATCGTGCGCAACGTCGGCATGCATGCCGGCGGTGTGCTGATCGCGCCGGGCAAGATCACCGACTTCTGCCCGCTGTACCAGCAGCCGGGCAGTGATTCGGCCGTCAGCCAGTACGACAAGGACGACGTTGAAGCCATCGGCCTGGTGAAGTTCGACTTTCTGGGCCTGGCCACGCTGACCATCCTGGAGCTGGCGAAAGACTTCATCGTCGCGCGCAACCCCGACAAGCAGGGCTTCAGCTTCGACACCATCCCGCTGGACGACCCGCGGGTCTACAAGCTGTTCTCCGACGGCCTGACCGAGAGCGTGTTCCCGTTCGAATCGCGCGGCATGCAGGGCATGCTCCGCGACGCCAAGCCCAGCCGGCTGGAAGACCTGATTGCGCTGAACGCCCTGTACCGGCCGGGCCCGATGGACCTGATCCCCAGTTTCGTCGCCCGCAAGCACGGCAAGGAGGTGGTGGAGTATCCGCACCCCCTGTTGGAGCAGGTGCTCAGCGAGACCTACGGGATCATGGTCTACCAGGAACAGGTGATGCAGAGCGCCCAGATCCTGGGCGGCTACAGCCTGGGCGGCGCCGACCTGCTGCGCCGCGCCATGGGCAAGAAGAAGGCCGAGGAGATGGCCCAGCACCGGGAGATCTTCCGCAAGGGCGCCGGCGAGCAGGGCATCGGCCAGGAGAACGCCGACGAAGTGTTCGACCTGATGGAGAAGTTTGCGGGCTATGGCTTCAACAAGAGCCATGCCGCCGCCTACAGCTTGCTGGCTTACCACACGGCCTGGCTGAAGGTGCATCACACGGCCGAGTTCTACGCCGCGAACATGACCATCGAGATGGACGACACCGACAAGCTCAAGGTGTTGCTCAACGACGCCAAGCTGTTCGGCATCAGCTTCTCGTCGCCCGATGTGAACGAGGGCACCTACCGCTTTGAGCCGCTGGAGAAGAAGCGGGTGCGCTATGCCCTGGGCGCCGTGAAGGGCACCGGGCAGAGTGCGGTGGAAGCCATCGTCGAAGCGCGCGAGGCCGGTGGCCGCTTCCACAGCTTCTTCGACTTCTGCGCCCGGGTCGACCGCAAGCGGGTGAACAAGCGTGCGGTGGAGGCGCTGGTCAAGGCCGGTGCGTTCGATGCGCTGCATGCCGACCGCGCCAGCCTGGTCGCGAGCGTGGGCCTGGGTTTCGAGTTTGCCGAGCATCAGGTGGTCAACGCCAGCCAGGGGGGCCTGTTTGACGATGGCGACCATGGCTCGTCGACGCAGGAGCCGCCGTTGGCGCAGGCTTCACCCTGGAGCATCAAGGAGCGGTTGCTGTTCGAGAAGACGGCGGTGGGATTCTTCCTGTCGGGCCATTTGTTTCAACAGTCTGAAACCGAGGTGCGGCGCTTCTGCAAGCGGCGCATTGCTGATCTGGTCGACAGCCGCGACCCGCAACTGCTGGCCGGCATCGTCAGCGACTTGCGCTTCGTCAACGGCCAGCGCGGGCGGGTGGCGATCTTCAAGCTCGACGACCAGAGCGAGGCCATCGAGGCGGTGGCCAGCGATGAACTGATCGAAGCGAACAAGGCGCTGTTCGTCGAGGACGAGTTGCTGATCGTGCAGGGCAAGGTGCAGCCCGACCGGTTCTCGGGCGGCCTGCGGCTGAGCGTCAACGCGGTGTGGGACCTGGCCGCCGCGCGGGCCCGCTTCGGCCGCTACCTGGCGTTGGCGATGAACGGTGGCGGCGTGGCACCGCTGGCCGATCTGGTGAGCACCTGGCCGGCCAAGCGCGAGACAGGCGACGACGGCCTGCAGCGCGTGCTGGGCCTGCCGCTGCGGCTGCGCATCGCCCGGCAGACGGCCGACGCCAGCGCCCAGGCCGAGCTGGACCTGGGCGAGGACGGCCGCTTCTGGCCCAGCGACGAGGCCCTGGCGCGCTGCAAGGCCCTGGCCCACGGCGGCCGCGCCGAGATCGTCTACGAGGCCTGACGTCGCAACCAGCCGCGTTGCAGACGCGGCGTTGTCTTACATGCGGTTTCGCTGCTGCCGGCCAACCTGCGTGCACCGGCCAGCGTTGAATGAAGGCAACGCGCCGGCACCCGCTGGCGACAGGAGATGACATGCAAGCTTTTGACACCACCCGCCCGCTGCGCTGGCTGGGGACTTCGCTCGCGCTGGGTGGCTTGATGCTGGCCACCGCGCCGGCTGGCGCCGCCGATGTGGATGTCGGTGTGTCCATCGGCATCAGTCAGCCCGGCGTCTATGGCCGCATCGACATCGGCCGCTTCCCGCAGCCGCAGCTGATCGTGCAGCGGCCGGTGGTGATCTACCAGCAGCCGCAGGCGCCCCAGCCGATCTACTTGTGGGTGCCACCTGGCCACCGTCAGAACTGGCGCCGCCACTGCGGTGCCTACAACGCCTGTGGCACGCCGGTCTACTTCGTGCAGGAGCGCTGGTACCAGGACCATGTGGTGCGCGGCGGTCCGCCAGACCGCCGGGATGACCGGCGTGACGACCGGCGCGAAGACCGCCGGGATGATCGGCACGGTGACCGCGGCCCAGGCAAGGGCCACGGCCGCGGTCACGACTGACCCGGCGCCAACTGGCCACTGGGTGACACCGGCGCCTGGCCCCCGGGGCCCAGAATCACCTGCATGAGCACCTCCGCCCCACCTGCCCAAGCCCCGGCCGACTTGGCCGGCCTGCGTGACTGGATCGGCCGCAGCGAGACGCTGCACGACAGCATCGTGCCCTACCCGTTGGTGGCGCTGCATGCCACGCTGGACCACCCGCCGCCCGACGCGGCACCCGGCACGGCACT
The DNA here is from genome assembly GCA_040400895.1 of Aquabacterium sp. Classification (GTDB taxonomy): domain Bacteria; phylum Pseudomonadota; class Gammaproteobacteria; order Burkholderiales; family Burkholderiaceae_C; genus Pseudaquabacterium. Next base: position 14,654 of record JBBAPL010000056.1, on the reverse strand, counting down.
GCCCTCTCTGTGGCATTGGCTGTACTTCCTGCCCACCTACCGCCACAGCGAGCTGGGCGAGGACGGCCACCCCACGCGCGGTGGCTTCCTGCCGCCGGTGCCGTTGCCGCGGCGCATGTGGGCCGGCAGCCAGTTGCAGTTCCACCAGCCGGTGCGCCTGGGAGACGCGATGCAGCGCACGTCCACCATCGCCGATGTCACGGTCAAGGACGGCCGCACCGGCCGCCTGGTGTTCGTCAAGGTGCAGCATGACCTGCGCTGTGTCGGCGCCGCTGACCCGTCGATCACCGAGTGGCACGACATCGTCTACCGCGAGGCCCAGCGCCCCGACGACGTGGCGCCCGCGCCCACCCCTGCGCCCGCCGATGCCGCGTGGCAACGCACCTGGAACCCCGACGAGCCCATGCTGTTCCGCTACAGCGCGCTCACCTTCAACGGCCACCGCATCCACTACGACCGGCGCTATGTCACCCAGGTCGAGGGCTACCCCGGCCTGATCGTGCACGGCCCGCTGATCGCCACGCTGCTGATGGACCTGCTGCGGCGCGAGATGCCCGGCGCCGACGTTGCCGAGTTCCGCTTCCGTGCGGTGCGGCCCACGTTCGATGGCGCGCCGATGCGGGTGAATGGCCAGCCCGGGGCCGACGGCAAGACCGTCAAGCTGTGGGCGCAGGACCATGCCGGCTGGCTGACGATGGACGCGGTGGCCACGCTGCGCTAGGCGCGTGGCCGTCGCAGGCCGCTGCAGTGCCAGGCCTCAGCGCGCGGCGGGCAGCACGGGCGCGACAGTGGCGGGTGGCTGGTAGTCCGGCGCCAGCACATCCAGCGTGGGCTGGTACCAGCGGCTGGTGATGCCCAGCAGGCGCTGCACCGACTGGTCGATGTGGTCCAGCCGAAACGGCCGCATGGCCAGCCCGGTGGGTGGCTCCACTGGCGCGCCGCCTGCTGCTGTGCGCGACCACCACAGCATCGGGATGGCATAGCCCGACGCATCCTGCTGGCTGTGGCCGGCAAAGTTGCGGTGGTGGCCCACATCCTGGCCGTGGTCGGAGAAGTACAGCAGGTCCACCGCCCGGCCGGGCCGCTGCTGGTGCAGCAGGGTGGTGATCTGGCCCAGCACACTGGCGCCGCACTGCACCGCGTCGTCGTAGTCGTTGCGGGCCTGGCGGATGGCGGCTGACCGGCCGGCGGCCTGCAGTTGCTGCATCACCGCATCGTCCCGCACGTCACGCCACGGGTGGGTGCCGGCCGGGCAGCGCTGGCGGAAGTGGAAGTGCTGGCCCAGCAGGTGCAGCAAGATGAACTCATGCGGCGGCGGCGGGGCGGCCAGCCAGTCGCGCAGCGGCGGCAGCAGGGCGGCGTCGGTGGCGTTGCTGTCGCGCCAGTTGCCGGCGTTGACGAAGCGGCGGCGCTCTGCCGTCTTGGCCATGGCGGCAAACCAGCCTTCATGGGCCGGCTGGTTCGACAGCCAACCCACCTGGTAGCCGGCGGCCTGCGCCAGCTGGGTGATGTCGGGCAGGGCTTGCCAGGTGCCGGCGCTGTCCAGCGTGGCGGGGGTCAGGGCCAGCCGCAGCGACGGCAGCGTGAAGGCCTCGGCCGACCAGCCCTGGCTGAACAGCACGGCGCGGCCGGGCAGGGCGGCCAGCGCCCGGGTGAGCGGTGCGGTGGTGTCGCGCGGGTAGCCCAGCGCGCCCCAGTTCAGCCGGTTGTCGCTCTCGCCGATCACCAGCACCACGGTGCGTGGTGCATCGTCCAGCCGACGCACCTGCCAGCTGGCGCGCTGGCCTGCCACCTGTGCGCGGGCGGCATCCAGGCCGCGGATCTCGCGCTCGGCCTGCAAGTGGCGTGCGTACACCACGCCCCAGCGCAGCAGCGGCTGCTGGCGCAGCATGGCCGGGTTGAAGTGCAGCAGTGCGGCCAGTGCCAGCAGGCCGACCAGCGCCCACGTGCTGCGGCGGGTGGCGGGCTGGGCGCTGGCCGCTGCTGGCCTGGGCCGCAGCAGGGCCAGCGCGGCCGCCAGCGCCGCCACGGTGAGGGCCAGGCCGCGGCCGATGGCCCCGGCCTGTTCCTGCAGAAAGCCGGCGACCTCACCCGCCGTGGTGTTGGCCAGGCTTTCGGCGATCACCCCCGGTTGCGGGTCGGTGCCGAAGTAGCCGCGCACCACGCCCTGGCTGCCGATGTCCAGCGCAAACAGCAGGGTCAGCGCCAGGCCGGCCCAGCGCCGGGCATGCGGCCCGACGCGCCCGGCCAGCACCCACAGCGCACTGCCGGCCACCAGCCACCACAGCGCCATCTTGGCCAGGTCCTTGGGCTCCATGAAGCCGGCCAGCGCGGCCGCCCCATGCAGCAGCGCGCCCAGCGCCGCAAACCGCCACCAGGCCACCATGGCTCAGCCGAACGTGGTGGGCACCTGGCCCAGCAGCAGCGGCAGCAAGGCCTGCGCCACCGCCTGGGTGTTGCGCCCTTCGTCAAGGCCGGGGACCAGCGTGGCGTAGTGGCGCGTGATGACACCGGCATGCGCCTGCGACAGCAGCTGGCCCGCCGCCTGCTCCAGCGCCGCATGCGCGGGCGGGTGGTCGACGATGTCGGCATGGGTCAGCCCTGCGTGCCAGGTGTGCACGCCTGGCAGGCTGGCATACCAGGCGTGGCCGAACACCAGCGCCGGCTTGCCCTTGCGCACCGCCTCCCAGCCCACCGTGCCGCTGATGCTGGCCACGTACAGCGCCCGCGCAGTCAGGTCATGGGTGCTGGCATGCGACGGCATGAACTGCACCTGCGGGATGCGCGCCAGCCGGTGGAAGAATATCGGCCCGCGCATGTAGGCGCCTTGCTTGGGGTTCTCCTTGACCAGGATGCGCACGCCCGGCGGCAGCATCCTCGCCAGCGTCTCGATGGCCAGGGCCTGGTCCTTGAACGGCCCGCCCAGGGCCGAGGTGGTCATCTCGGGCTGCAGCTGCAGCGCGAAGTAGACGAACGGCCGGTCCAGATCGATCGGCCCGTCCTCGAACTGCAGCAGGTGCTCGAAGTAGGGCAGCTCGTCGGCGTGGAAGAACCGCGCGAACGGGTCGCGCCAGGCCGGCAGCCCACCGTAGATGCGCTGCATGCGGCGCAGCAGGCTGGCCACATAGAACGGGTTCAGTGCCTGCCAGCGGCGCTTGAGCAGCAGAAACGCCGCCAGCTGCCCGATGGCCTTGGCGCTGATGCGCCCGCCCTGCACCTTCTGCTGCGCAATGCCCTTCATGTAGAAGTGCTGCAGCGTCTCGTCGCGGTTGATCGGGAAGGGCGCTGCCGCCGGCTGGCCGGGTGTGAGCCGGCCATAGGCATCGATGGCCGGCAGCGAGAAGAAGGTGTTGGGGAACAGCGACTGCGTGACGATCAGGCACTGCAGCCCCAGCGCGCGGCCCACCTGGTAGACCAGCGTGTCGTGCACCAGGTGCGGCACGTCGAAGAACAGCATGTGGGTGGCGCCGCTGTCGGTGATGCGCTGCGCCAGCACGTCGGCCAGGATGTGGTGGTAATCCCAGTAGGCATGGAACCCGCTCAACGGGTGTGGCAGGTGGGCGTAGGGCTCGGCGCGGCGGTGCAGGTGGTCGATGAAGTCATCCACCAGCGCGTCGTAGCCCGGCTGCATGAACAGGCCATGCGCCTGGCCGCTGAACTGCGTGCCTTCGGTGAGGTGGCCGCGCTTGCCGCGGCGCAGGTTCATGCGCGAGACGGCCGACGCCTTGAAGTCGGCCTCGCCGCTGCCCAGGTGCAGCACCAGGTCGACCTGCCCCGCCGCCTGCTGCACCAGCGCGTGCAGTGCCGCGTCGGTGTTGGCGGCGGTGGAGACGCACAGCAGCCGGATGGGTGCGCTGCCGGTCAGGCGTTCGCTCACACCAGTGCGTCCCAGCTCACCGGGGTGTTGACCGCGATGTCGTGCCGCGCATGCCGGCCGACCACCGCATCCCAGTGCTTGGGCGCCAGTCCGAAGCCGGGGCGCACGCTGCGCACCGCGTCGATCGTCACCACCTCGCCGGCCTTCAGCGGCTTGACGAAGTACAGCGACCGGCGGAATTGCGCATTGCCGATCTCGCTGCTCTTGCGGCCGTAGTCCACCCGGCCCAGCGCCGACCAGGCGCTGTGGGCGCCCTGGCACAGCTGCGCCAGCTCGGCCGGCATCAGGCTGAAGCTGTCGTCGGGCCCGCCGCCCGCGCGGTCGAGCGTGAAGTGCTTTTCGATCAGCGCCGCGCCCAGGGCCACGGCGGCGATGGCGGTGGTGTTGTCCAGCGTGTGGTCTGACAGGCCGGTGACCACGCCCCAGCGGGTGATCATGTCCGACAGCGTGCGCAGGTTGTAGTCGGCTGCCGGCGCCGGGTAGCCGCTGACGCAGTGCAGCAGCGCCAACTGGGTGCAGCCGCCGGCGCGGGCGGCGTCCACGGCCTCGCTGATCTCGTCGGCATCGGCCATGCCGGTGGAGATGATCATCGGCTTGCCGGTGCGGGCCACGTAGCGGATCAGCGGCAGGTCGACCGCCTCGAAGCTGGCGATCTTGTAGGCCGGGGCATTCAAGTCTTCCAGCAGGTCGACCGCGGTGGTGTCGAAGGGCGAGCTGAAGAGGGTGATGCCGCGCTGGCGCGCATGGGCAAACAGGGTGGCGTGCCAGTCCCAGGGCATGTGGGCTTCCTGGTACAGGTCATACAGCCGGCGGCCGTGCCACAAGCCGCCTTCGATGACGAAGCCTTCGCCATCACTGTCGAGCGTGATGGTGTCGGGCCGGTAGGTCTGCAGCTTCACCGCATCGGCACCGGCAGCCTGGGCCGCGTCGACGATGGCCAGCGCGGTGTCCAGGCTGCCGTTGTGGTTGGCCGAGAGTTCGGCGATCACATACGGCGGCGCATCGGCGGCGATGCGCCGGCCGGCGATGGTGATGGCAGGCAAGGGGATGGTCATGGGGTGGGCTCCTGCGCGGGGCCGGGCCAGTCGGCACGCAGCAACCCGAAGCAATGGACGTCATGGTAGTGGGCGCCGCCGGGGCCGCCGCTGCGGTGCTGCTGGCGCAGCAACCCTTCTTCGGCAAAGCCCAGCCGGCGGTGGAAGGCCAGCGACGCGGTGTTGACGGCCAGCACCTGGCCGCACACCTTGTGCAATTGCTCGGCGCCGAAGGCCCGCGCCAGCGCCGCCAGGCCCAGTGCCCGGCCGGTGCCCTTGGGCGCACCGGGGGCGGCGTAGAAGCCCCATTCGGCCACGCCGCCCGGCGCCACGCCGCTGAAGTGCACAAAGCCCATCGGCAAGCCGCCACGCCGGAACAGCCACAGCCGCCGCGTCGGATCGGCCTGCTGGCGGTCGAACCACTGCTGGTGCTCAGCTGCGGTGATCTCGTGCGTGCTGAACATGTGGCGCCGCACGTCGGGGTGGTTGCGCCAGGCGCGCACCGTGGCCAGGGCGTCGGCGTGCAGCGGTTGCAGGGTGTCGTCGGTGGTCATGCCTCAGCCCTGGTGCAAGGCCAGCAGCGCATCGGCCACGCGCGCCGCACCCTGGCCGTCGGTGATGGCGGCGGCGGCGGCCGACATCGCCGGCAGCCGGCCCGGCTGGGCCAGTTGCTGCAGCGCGGCGGGCAGGCGCTCGGCCAGGCCGGTCACCTCGCCGAGGGGCAGCGCTGCGCCCGCCGCCGCCAGCGCCTGGGTGCCGGGGCGCTGGTTGTCGGCCAGAACCAGCAGCAGGCTGGGCAGGCCCAGACAGCAGCGCTCCCAGGCGCTGCCGCCGGCCGCGCCGATGGCGATGTCGGCCTTGGCCAACAGGCTGGCCATGTCGGCCACGTCGACCAGCAGGCGGGTGGCAAACGGCAGGTCGGGCAGCAGGGCCTGGGTGGCCGGCCGGGTGAGGGCCAGAGCGCCCAGCACCACCGTCACCAGGGCACTGGGCGGCAGCGGGCAGCCCGCCAGGGCCTGCAGGCAGCGCAGCGTGCCCTGCTGCGGGTCGGCGCCGCCCAGGCTGACCAGCAGGTGGTGCCAGCCGGTGCTGGCGCGGCGTGCCAGGCTGGCGGCGCGCGCTGCCGCGAATTCTGGGCGCAGCAGGGCGAAGCGCGGGCCGATCAGGCGCACCGCAGGGGCTGGCAGCAGGGCGGCGTAGTCGCTCACGGTGCGGCCCAGGTTCTGGTCGAGCAGCAGGTCGACATCGTGTGCCCGGTCGGCCAGGTCGTCGATGGCGGCCAGGTGGCGGCAGGCCGGCCTCAGCGCCTGTTCCCAGGCGGCGCCCAGGCCGTAGTGGTCGACCAGCAGCAGTTCGCAGCCAGCACCATGCCAGGCCTCGGCCAGCGCGGCGCGGGTTTGCTGCGCATCCTGCTCGGGTGTCAGCGCGTCGCCCAGCAGGCTGAGGCCATGGCCATCGGCCGTGATGCGGCTGGCCAGGTTGCCAAGGCTGGCACGGCAGACAAAGTGCACCTGCGCCCCGCGCTGGCGCAGGGCCGCGGCCAGCGTCAGGCAGCGCATCACGTGGCCGCTGCCCAGCGCCGGGCCGGCATCGGCGCGCATGGCCACGCGCAGCGGGCTGGTCATGCGCCGCCGGCGCCCGGCTGCATGGCCCGCCACAGCCATTCGGCGCGGGTCCAGTCCTCGGGCGTGTCGATGTCCTGCACCCGGTGGCGCGGCAGTTGCACCGGCACGGCATCGGGCGAAAAGATGCGCAGCCCCTGCAGCCAGGCGCTGGCCCGGCCCCAGTAGAACTGGCCGGCGTCGTGGAAGGCTTCTTCCAGGTCCTGGCTGCGGGTGTTGAACTGGGCCGGGTCGAACATTGCCACCCGCCCTTGAGGCGTCAGCCGGATGGCGCGCTGGATCGGGAAGGCGTAGCTGGTGACCGAGAAGGCGTACTGCGCGCCGCTGCGCTCCAGCAGTTGCAGGCCGCGCTGCAGATCGGCCGGCTGCACGAAGGGCGCGGTGGCGTACAGGCAGCAGACCTGAGCCGGCGCCTGGCCAGCATCGGCGCGGTCGGTCAGCCACTGCACCGCATGCGCCACCACCGGGATGGTGCCGGTGTGGTCGTCCGACAGTTCGGGTGGGCGCATGAAGGGCACGCTGGCGCCTTCGGCCCGCGCCACGGCGGCGATCGCGTCATCGTCGGTGGACACGACCACCTGGTCGAAGCAGCCGCTCTTCAGCGCCGCGTCGATTGACCAGGCGATCATCGGCCGCCCGCCGAAGGGCCGGATGTTCTTGCGCGGGATGCGCTTGCTGCCGCCGCGGGCGGGGATGACGGCCAGGCGCATGCAGGCCCCGCGCGCGGGTCAGGTCAGGAGGTGCCGCAGGGCGGCGATCACCGTCCCCTGCTGCGTTTCGGTCAGCGTGGGGAACATCGGCAGCGACACGGCCTGCGCGTAGTAGGCCTCGGCCGCCGGAAACTGCCCCGGCGCAAAGCCCAGGCGGCGGTAGTGCGGCTGGGTGTGCACCGGGATGTAGTGCACGTTGACGCCGATGCCGGCGGCGCGCAGGCCGTCGAACAGCTGGCGGCGGCTGAGCGTGCTGCGCGCCGCATCCAGCTGGATGGGATAGAGGTGCAGTGCCGAATGCGCATCGGGGCTCTGCCAGGGCGTGACCAGCGGCAGACCAGCCAGCTCAGCGTCGTAGCGGCTGGCGATCTGGTGGCGCCTGGCCACCGACGTCTCCAACTGCGACATCTGCGAGTGGCCCAGCGCCGCCTGCAGGTCGGTGAGGCGGTAGTTCAGGCCCAGTTCCACCTGCTCATACACCCACGGACCTTCAGGCTCGGCTTCCATCAGCGCGGGGTCGCGGGTGATGCCGTGGCTGCGCAGCCGCTCCAGCCGGGCGGCCATGGCCGCATCGTTGGTCATCACCATGCCGCCTTCGGCGGTGGTGATGATCTTCACCGGGTGGAAGCTGAACACCGTGAGGTCGCTGAACCGGCCATTGCCCACCGGCTGGCCCAGGTAGCTGCCGCCCACGGCGTGGGACGCATCCTCGATGATGCGAAAGCCGTAGCGCTGTCCCAGTGCATGGATGGCCTGCATGTCGCAGCTCTGCCCGGCAAAGTGCACCGGCACCACCACCTTCGGCAGCGTGCCGCTGGCCTCGGCGGCGGCCAGCTTGGCGGTGAGCGCCGGCACGCTCATGTTGAGTGATTGCGGGTCGATGTCGACGAAGTCGACCGTGGCGCCGCAGTACAGCCCGCAGTTGGCCGACGCAACGAAGGTGTTCGGGCTGGTCCACAGCCGGTCGCCCGGCCCCAGGTCGAGCGCCAGGCAGGCGATGTGCAGGCCGGCGGTGGCATTGCTGACGGCCACGCCGAACTGGGCGCCCACGCGGGCCGCCAATGCCTGCTCGAAGCGTGGGATGGCCGGGCCCTGGGTGATCCAGTCGCTGCGCAGCGCGGCCAGCACCGCGGCCTCGTCGTCGGCGGTGATGTGCTGGCGGCCGTAGGGGATCATGCTCAGATCGCTCCGATCTTGGTCTCGTTGGCCGCCACCCAGGCGCGCAACTGCTCGATGCCCATCCACTCGGGGTTGGTGTTGCTGGCGTACTCGAAGCCTTCGGCCACCTTCACGCCGTCCTGGATGCGCTCACTCGTAGTGTCCCAGTTGTGGATGGCCGGCAGGATCTTGAAATGCTCGGCGTATTCATAGGTGTAGTACGAATCCTCCGGGCCGATCATCTGCTCGTGCAGCTTCTCGCCGGGGCGGATGCCCACCACCTTCTGCACCGCGTCGGGCGCCACCGCCGTGGCCAGGTCGGTCACCTTCATCGACGGGATCTTCTTGACGTACACCTCGCCGCCCACCATGTCGGCGAAGGCGTGCCAGACGAGCTCGACGCCCTGTTCCAGCGTGATCATGAAGCGCGTCATGCGCGGGTCGGTGATCGGCACCTCACCGCTGCCGCGCACCTGCATGAAGAACGGGATGACCGACCCGCGCGAGCCCATCACATTGCCGTAGCGCACCACCGCAAACCGCGTGTCGTGGCCGCCGGCATAGGAGTTGCCGGCGACGAACAGCTTGTCGCTCGCCAGCTTGGTGGCGCCGTACAGGTTGACCGGGCTGCTGGCCTTGTCGGTGGACAGGGCCACCACCCGCTGGATGCCCTTGTCGATGCAGGCGTCGATCAGGTTCATCGCGCCCAGCACGTTGGTCTTGACGCATTCGAACGGGTTGTACTCGGCGGTGGGCACGATCTTGGTGGCAGCGGCGTGCACCACATGGTCGACACCGTCGAGCGCACGGTACAGCCGCTCGCGGTCGCGCACATCGCCGATGAAGAAACGCACCCGCATGTCGCCCTGGAACTTCTTGGCCATCTCCCACTGCTTCATTTCGTCGCGCGAGTAGATGATCAGCTTCTTCGGGTTGAAGCGCGCCAGCGTCATCGGCACGAAGGTGTGGCCGAACGAGCCGGTACCGCCGGTGATCAGGATGGTCTTGTTCTGCAGCATGGGGTGCTCGTTCAGTCTTCTTCGATGTGCCGGGGCGGAAAGGTGTCCCAGCCCAGGCAGCCGGGGCATTGCCAGAAATGGCGCTGGGCCTCGAAGCCGCAGGCTGCGCAGCGGTAGCGCTGGCCGGCGCGGGCAGCGCGGGCCACGGCATCACGCACGCTCTGGCGGGCGCTGTCGGGCCAGTCGGCGCGTGGGGTGTCCAGCAGTTCCAGTGCGGCCGACAGGCTGGGGTGCTCGCGCAGCAGGTCCATCAGCCAGGGCGATGTGCCGGGCCGGATGCCGTCCAGCGCGGCCAGCGCGCGCAGCAGGTCGATGCCCGGGGCCTGCCTGAACAGCGCGGCCAGCGTGTCGCGGGCGGCATCGGCCCGCCCGGCGGCCAGCGCGCAGGCGGCGTAGTCGCCGGCCAGGCGGCCGAAGGCTTCGGGGTTGCGTTGGCGCAGGCCGTCCCAGACCACCAGCGCCGTTGCATGGTCACCGGCCTTGGCCAGGCGCTGGGCCCGCTGCACCGCCGGCCGGGCCGATTGCGGCGCCAGCGCTTGCGCCTTGTCGAGCAGGGCGGTCGCGGTGGTGGCGTCGCCCTTGGCGTCGGCCTCCAGCGCCAGTTCGCACTGGTAATGCGCCAGCCGGTTGGCGAACGAGCCGGTGCCGCTTTTCTCCAACTGGCTGGCCACGTCGGCTGCAGCATGCCAGTCGCGTGAGCGCTCGGCCAGCGACAGCAGGGCCAGCCGCGCCTCGGTCTCGAAGGGGGTGCCGGCCAGCGCGCGGAAGGCATCCTCGGCGCGGTCGAACAGTCCGGCCTTCATGAAGTCCTGCGCCAGCGCATGCTGGGCACGTTGGCGGTCGCCCGGGCTCAGGTCGGCGCGCTGCAGCAGGTGCTGGTGCACCCGCACCGCACGTTCGAACTCGCCACGGCGGCGGAACAGGTTGCCCAGCGCAAAGTGCAGCTCGCTGGTGTCGGGGTCGTGCTGCACGGCCTCGATGAAGGCGTCGATCGCCTTGTCGGTTTGCTCATTGAGCAGCAGGTTCAGGCCCTTGAAGTAGGCCTTGGGGGCCTGGCGGTCGCTGCGCCGCCACTGCCGCAGGTCGAAGCGGGACGCCGCCCAGCCCAGCAGAAAGGCCGCAGGCAGCGCCACCAGCAAGCCCAGCAGCAGCCCGGGCGTGTCGAAGTCCATGGGCTACAGGCCTTCGCGCGGTGGGTGTTCGGGACCGAACTCGCTGGGCGCCGGGCTCCCCGTGTCGGGCGCGGCACGCTGCGGTGGCGGTGGCGGCGGCGGTGCATGCCGCCGTGCCACCCGGCGGTGGCGCCACCAGGCTGGCACCATGGCCAGCACGCCGATGGCGGCGCCGCCGGCAAAGGCGGCCAGCACCACGATCACCATCGGCGCCGTCCATTGCGCGCCGAAGAACCAGTGCACGACCACGGGCTGCTCGTTGTTCAGCGCAAAGGCGAACAATGTGAAGAAGATGAAGAGCCGGAAGGCCCAGAGAACGACGCGCATGGAACGCCCATTCTAAGGAGGGCCGCCATGCCCACCGCCAACAGGGCGTGCCCATGGAAAAGGGCCCCGAAGGGCCCTGGAAGCGCAGGCGGTTGGCTCAGCTTGCCGGCGGCTCGTCGAGCACCGGCAGACGTTCGTCCACTGATTCACGCAGCGCCTTGCCCGGCTTGAAGTGCGGCACCAGCTTCTCAGGGATGGTGACTTTCTCGCCGCTGCGGGGGTTGCGCCCCAGCCGCGGCGGGCGCCGGTTGATCGAGAAGCTGCCAAAGCCACGGATCTCGATGCGGTGGCCACGCCCCAGGGCGTCGCTCATCGCATCCAGGATGGTCTTGACTGCGAACTCGGTGTCGCGTTGCGTCAGCTGGCTGAAGCGTTCGGCCAGCTTGTTGACGAGGTCACTGCGGGTCATGAATTGTTTGTACAGCTACCAATCAAGTCAGACGGCCCCACCGGGGACAGGCCGCCGCAGGCGGCCTGGGGGAGCGATGCCGGTCGGAGCCGCCAAACCCGATCCGGGTTTCCCGGTCGGGTTTGGTCAGCCCCTAGGGGGCGGCCGCCAGGCGGCCGGGGCACCCTTATTCCCGGTTGCTGTCGAGCTTGGCGCGCAGCAGAGCACCCAGGCTGGTGGTGCCGGCATTCTCACGCTCGCTCACCTGCGACAGGCGCTGCATCTGCTCTTGCTGGTCGGCGGCGTCCTTGGCCTTGATCGACAGCTGGATCGAGCGGGCCTTGCGGTCCACGTTGATGATCATCACGCTGACGTCGTCGCCTTCCTTGAGCATGTTGCGCGCGTCTTCGACGCGGTCGCGGCTCAGTTCGCTGGCACGCAGGTAGCCGGTGACGTCGTCGTTGAGCTGGATCTCGGCGCCACGCGGGTCCACCGTCTTGACCTTGCCGTTGACCAGCGCACCCCGGTCGTTGACCGAGGTGTAGTTGGCAAACGGGTCGCCGTCGAGCTGCTTGATGCCCAGGCTGATGCGCTCGCGCTCGACGTCGATGGCCAGCACGATGGCTTCGACTTCCTGGCCCTTCTTGAAGTTGCGCACAGCGGCTTCACCGGTCTCGTGCCACGACAGGTCGGACAGGTGCACCAGGCCGTCGATGCCCTGGGCCAGGCCCACGAACACGCCGAAGTCGGTGATCGACTTGATCGGGCCCTTGACCCGGTCGCCGCGGTGCACGTTGCCGCTGAACTCTTCCCAGGGGTTGGCCTTGCACTGCTTCATGCCCAGACTGATGCGGCGCTTGTCCTCGTCGATCTCCAGGACCATGACTTCGACCTCGTCGCCCAGGGTGACGATCTTGGCCGGGGCCACGTTCTTGTTGGTCCAGTCCATCTCGGAGACGTGCACCAGGCCTTCGATGCCGGGTTCGATCTCGACGAACGCGCCGTAGTCGGCGATGTTGGTGACCTTGCCGAACAACCGGGTGTTGCTCGGGTAGCGGCGCGACACGCCGTGCCACGGGTCGTCACCCAACTGCTTGATGCCCAGGCTGACGCGGTTCTTCTCGGCGTCGAACTTCAGCACCTTGGCCGACAGTTCCTGGCCGACGGTGACCACTTCGCTGGGGTGACGGACACGGCGCCAGGCCATGTCGGTGATGTGCAGCAGGCCGTCGATGCCGCCCAGGTCGACGAACGCGCCGTACTCGGTGATGTTCTTGACCACACCGTGCACGATGGCGCCTTCGGTCAGGGTCTCGAGCAGCTTGGCGCGCTCTTCGCCCATGCTGGCTTCCACCACAGCGCGGCGGCTCAGCACCACGTTGTTGCGCTTGCGGTCGAGCTTGATGACCTTGAACTCGAGCGTCTTGCCTTCGTACGGGCTCAGGTCCTTGACCGGGCGGGTGTCGATCAGCGACCCCGGCAGGAAGGCGCGGATGCCGTTGACCAGCACGGTCAGGCCGCCCTTGACCTTGCCGCTGACGGTGCCAGTGACGAAGTCGCCGCTGTCGAGTGCGGTTTCCAGGCTCAGCCACGAGGCCAGGCGCTTGGCCTTGTCGCGCGACAGGATGGTGTCGCCGTAGCCGTTCTCGATGGCGTCGATGGCCACGGAGACAAAGTCACCCACCTCGACTTCCAACTCGCCCTGGTCGTTCTTGAATTCTTCGATGGGGACGTAGGCTTCGCTCTTGAGGCCGGCGTTCACCACCACATGGCTGTGCTCGATGCGCACCACTTCGGCAGAGATGACCTCGCCGGCACGCATGTCGTTCTTCTTGAGCGACTCTTCGAACATCGCAGCAAAGCTGTCGGTCGCAAAGGGGCTGTCGGGGATGTGGTCGAGGGATTGGGTCTGGGCCATGGGGGGGTTCCTTGGTGCCGGCGAAAGCCAAGTGCTGGAGTGGAGCCGGCGGGTGCTGCAACGGGGCGTTGCGGTTGGGTGAAACAACACCGGCCGTCCCCGAGGGCCTGACGGCCACGGCGGGAGGGATTGCCGGAACGGGTGCCTGCCTTGCGGTGGGCGCTTTGCTGCTGGTGACGCCTAGCCGGGCTGGCCAGACGCTGCCTGAAACGCTTGCCGCTGCTCCCACCAAGCCAACACCTGATCGACCGATTGCGCGATCGTCTGGCCCGAGTTGTCGAGCAGCAGGGCGTCTTCAGCGGGCTTCAAAGGCGCAATGGCGCGGGTCTTGTCCCGCTCGTCACGCGCTTCGAGGTCCGCACGAAGGTCGGAGAGTGTAGCCGAAATTCCCTTTGAAATCAATTGCTTATACCGCCGGTCAGCGCGCATGGCAGGGCTGGCGGTGAGGAACAGCTTCAGCGGCGCATCGGGGAAGATCACCGTGCCCATGTCGCGGCCGTCGCACACCAGGCCCGGCAGGCGCCGGAAACCCAGCTGCAGCGCCTGCAGCGCACCGCGCACGGCAGGGTGGGCCGAGATGCGCGAGGCCATGGCGCCGGCCTGTTCCTGGCGCAAGTCGGCGGCCACGTCCACGCCGTCGAGCAGGACCAACTCGCCGTCGAAGCGCAGGTTCAGCGATGCGGCCACGCGCGCCACGCCGGCCTCGTCATCGCTGTCCACGCCCTGGCGCTGGGCGGCCAGGCCGGTGGCGCGGTACAGCAGGCCCGAATCCAGCTGGTGCCAGCCCAGGCGCTGGGCGACGCTGGCTGCCAGCGTGCCCTTGCCCGACGCGGTGGGCCCGTCGATGGTGATCACCGGGATGTCGGCCTCGGCCGCCTGGGCCACGCTGAACAGCACCGGGAAGTAGTCGGGGAAGGTCTTGGCCACGCAACCGGGGTCGAGGATGCGCAGCGGCACCTCGGTGCCCGGCGTGGCCACCAGCGGGTTGAACGCGGCCAGCGACAGGCACATGGCGATGCGGTGGTCGTCGTAGGTGTGGATCACGCCGGGCTGCCAGGCGCCGGGCGCGGGTGCGGTGACCTCGATGAAGTCGGCTCCTTCGCTGACGGTGGCGCCCAGCTTGCGCAACTCGGTGGCCATCGCCGCGATGCGGTCGGTCTCCTTCACCCGCCAGCTGGCGATGTTGGTCAGCCGGGTGGTGCCTTCGGCATACAGCGCCATCACCGCCAGCGTCATCGCCGCATCGGGAATGTGGTTGCAGTCGAGCGTGATGGCGCGCAGCGGCCAGGCGCCGCGGCGCACCGTCAGCCGGCCGGGGCCGCCCTGCACGTCGGCGCCCATGGCCTGGGCGGCCTCGACGAAGCGGATGTCGCCCTGGATCGCGTCCAGGCCCAGGCCTTCGATCACCAGCGGCTCTGGGGTGGCAGCG
>JBBAPL010000055.1:0-30373 GCA_040400895.1 Aquabacterium sp. | reverse complement strand
GCAGGCCATGTGGCGCGCATGATGGGTCTGCCGATCGCCCAGTTGGTGGTGGCCACCAACGAGAACGACGTGCTCGACGAGTTCTTCCGCACCGGTCGCTACCGGGTGCGCAGCAGTGCCGAGACGCAGGAGACCAGCAGCCCCAGCATGGACATCAGCAAGGCCAGCAACTTCGAGCGTTTCGTCTTTGATCTGCTGGGGCGCGACGGCACCCGCGTGGCGCAGCTGTTCGGACCGGCGCTGGTGCGGGACGGGGGCTTCCAGTTGAATGCCGACGACACCGCCCGCATCGCCAGCTTCGGTTTCGCGTCAGGCCGCAGCAGCCATGCCGACCGCCTGGCGACCATCCGCCAGTGCTGGGCCGAGCACCAGGACATGGTCGACACCCACACCGCTGACGGCTTGAAGGTGGCGCGTGAGCACCTGCAGCCCGGGGTGCCGATGCTGGTGCTGGAAACCGCGCTGCCCGCCAAGTTCGCCGCCACGATCGAGGAGGCGCTGGGCCGTCCCCCGCTGCGCCCCGCCGGGCTGGACGGCATCGAGGCTTTGCCCAAGCGCTTCATCCGGATGCCCGTGGACGTGGCGCAGGTGCAGGCCTACGTCGCCCGGCATTGCGCAGGCTGATGGCGATGCATGTCGTCGGCTTCTGCGGCCCCTCGGGCGTGGGCAAGACCACGCTGATCGAAGGCGTGATCGCTGGCTTGAAGGCGCACGGCCTGCGGGTGTCGGTCATCAAGCATGCGCACCAGCAGTTCGACATCGACCGGCCGGGCAAGGACAGCCACCGCCACCGCACCGCCGGCGCCACCGAGGTGTTGGTGGCCTCGGCCCAGCGGCTGGCGCTGCTGCGTGAATTCGACGTCGATGGCTTGCCGTCGGTGCACCAGCTGATCGCCGAGCTGTCGCCGGCCGACTGGGTGCTGCTGGAAGGCTGGAAGCACGGCGACCTGCCCAAGATCGAAGTCTGGCGCGCGGCGCTGGGCCAGGCGCCGCTGTACCCCGACGACCCGTTTGTGACCGCCGTGGCCACCGACGACCCGGCTGCGCTGCCGGTGCCCACGGCGCGGCCGGTGCTGGACTTGTCCACCCCGGCGGCGCTGGTGTCGCTGTTGCTCGACACGGCTGGCCGCTACCGCTACCACCATCCCGACGAGCCCCCCGGCGCCTGATCGATACCCATGGCCGACCCGCAACGCCCCACCCTGCTGAGCCTGGACGACGTGCTGCAGCGCCTGCTGGCGGTCGCGCACGAGCGTGTGCTGCCCGATCTGGAGAAGGTTGACACCTTCGACAGCCTGGGCCGGGTGCTGGCCCGCGGCGTGGTGTCGGCGCTGGACGTGCCGCCGGCCGACAACACGTCGATGGACGGCTATGCGATGCGCGCCGCCGATGTGCCGGCCGCCGGCACGGTGCTGCCGGTCAGCCAGCGTTTGCCGGCTGGCGTGGTGGGTCAACCGCTGCAGCCGGGCACGGCGGTGCGCATCTTCACCGGCGCCCAGGTGCCGCCGGGCGCCGACGCGGTGGTGATGCAGGAGCAGTGCAGCGCCACCGCCGGTGAAGGCCTGGGTAGCGTGCGCATCGATGCCGTGCCCCAGCCCGGCCAGTGGGTGCGCCGCCGCGGGGAAGACGTGCTGCTGGGTGCCGAGGTGCTGGCCGCCGGCACCCGCATCACGCCACAGGCCATGGGCCTGGCCGCCAGCGTGGGCGCATCGCGCCTGACGGTGCGGCGCCGGCCCCGGGTGGCGCTGTTCTCCACCGGCGACGAACTGGTGATGCCCGGTGAATCGCTGAAGGCCGGCGCCATCTACAACAGCAACCGCTTCACCCTGCGCGGCCTGCTGCTGGCGGCCGGCTGCGAGGTGGCCGACCTGGGCATCGTGCCCGACCGGCTGGACGCCACGCGCGCCGCGTTGCGCACCGCCGCCGCCGGCAACGACCTGATCCTGACCAGCGGCGGCGTGTCGGTGGGCGAGGAAGACCACATCAAGCCGGCTGTCAAGGCCGAGGGCTGGCTGGAAGCCTGGCAGGTCGCGATGAAGCCCGGCAAGCCGCTGGCCTTTGGTGCGGTGCGCCGGGACGATGGCGAGAGCGAAGCCCTGTTCATGGGCCTGCCCGGCAATCCTGTCAGCAGCTTCGTCACCTTCCTGCTGGCGGTGGCGCCGGTGCTGCGTGCGCTGCAGGGCTGCAGCACGGCGATGCCGGCGGGCTTGCAGGTGCGGGCTGACTTCGACTGGCCCAAGCCCGACAAGCGGCGCGAATTCCTGCGCGCGCGCTGCAATGCCCAGGGCGGGGTGGAGCTGTTCCCCAACCAGAGCTCGGGCGTGCTGACGTCGGCGGTGTGGGCCGACGGCCTGATCGACCTGCCATCGGGCCAGGTGGTGCAGCGCGGCGACACGGTGCGCCTGCTGCCGCTGTCGGCGCTGATCGGCGCCTGACCGCCATGGCCGAGCACCGCATCACCGTGCGCTACTTCGCCTCGCTGCGCGAGGCGCTGGGCGCGTCCGAATCCGTCAGCATGGCCGACGGCACCACGTTGGCCCAGCTGCGCGACGCGCTGATCGCCCGCGGCGGGCACCACGCTGAAGCCCTGGCCCGCGGCCGTGCGCTGCGCTGCGCGTTGAACCAGGTGATGGCCGACGAGGCCACGCCGGTGCCAGCGGGCGCCGAGGTGGCGTTCTTCCCGCCGGTCACCGGCGGTTAGACACCATCGGCTGCCACCAACAGCCGGTCCACGCTGGCCGGCGCGGCCGGCAGCATCGGCGGGCGCAGCGCGTCGGCCATCCAGCCCTGGCGTGCCAGGGCGCCTTTGATCACCGCCGGGTTCGGCTCGGCAAACGCGGCCAGGGTGATGGGCATCAGCCGGCGCCACAGGGCGCGGGCCTCGACCAAGTTGCCACCACCATGCAGCAGCGCAGCCAGCCGCACCAAGGCGCCGGTGGCGAGGTGGGCGCTGGCGGTGATGCCACCGGCCGCGCCGCGCGCCAGTTGGTCGAACAGTTCGTCGTCGTTGCCACCTAGTAGCGCCAGCCGGCCATCGGTCAGCACGGCCTCGGCAGCGGCGCGGTCGCCGCTGCAATCCTTCAGCGCGCAGATTTGCGGATGATCGGCCAGTGCTCGCAGCGTGTCCGGCTGGATGCGCACCCCCGTGCGCGCCGGGATGTCGTAGGCCACCAGCGGCAGCTGCGTGGCGCTGGCCACGGTGTGGAAATGCTGCACGATGCCGGTCTGGGATGGCCGCACATAGGCCGGTGCCGCCAGCAGCCAGCCGGCCGGGCGGTGCAGCGCTGCGAGGGCCTGCGCGCGGCGGGCGATCGTGGCCGCATCGACGCCGGCCAGGCCCATCAGCACTGGTTTGCCGCCCGCTGCGGCCAATGCGGTGGCCAGCACGGCCGCCTGCTCGGCGTCGGTCAGCATCGCGGCCTCACCGGTGCTGCCGCAGGCCACGAAGCCGGCCACACCTTGTGCCGACAGGTGCTGCACCTGGCGGCGCAGGGCCGCATGGTCGAACGCACCATCTCGAAAGGGTGTCACCAGTGGCACCCAGATCCCGTGGAAATCCAACATCACCCGCACTCCAATCCACGACCGTGTGGAAGAACCGGCGTGGCGCGCGGGGCTGCAGGTGGTGGGTGGGTGCCTTGGCCGGCGCAGTGTGCGTGGCAGGGCAGGCCGAATGTGCCGCCTGTTCCGTCGCTCGCCTGGCGCCGGAACAGCTGCCCCGGTCAGACGAGCAACCGCTTTTTCGATTTGCCGACCACCCGCGCCCAAGCCTGTGCGGGGCGCACGGGCGGCAGGGCAGCGGTGTGGATCGGCATGGGTGAAGATTCTAGCGATGCGAGAATTCGCGGCCATGAGCCCAGCCCCGCGTGTGCACATCCAGACTGCCGATTTCGACCTGTCCACCGAGGTGGCGGCGCTGCGCGCCGGCGATGGCGGCGTGGGCGCCATCACCAGCTTCGTCGGCACAGTGCGTGACCGCACCGCGGGCCAGCCCGGCGCCGTCAGCGTGATGGAACTGGAGCATTACCCCGGCATGACCGAACGCGCCATCGAGGCGATGATCGACGAGGCATTCCGCCGTTTTGACCTGCGCGCCGCGCGGGTGGTGCACCGCGTGGGACTGTTGCAGCCACTGGACCAGATCGTGCTGGTGGTTGTCACGTCGGCGCACCGTGGGGCGTCGTTCCAGGGCTGTGAGTTCCTGATGGACTACCTGAAGACCCAGGCGCCGTTCTGGAAGAAGGAGACCACACCGGATGGCGCACGCTGGGTCGACGCCCGGGTGGTCGATGACGTCGCTGCCGCCCGCTGGGGCCTGTCGGCCGGCAACGCGGCCTAGCGCGGCTGATGAGCGGCGCCGGCTCCAGCATCACCGCTGTGCAGGCCGGCGCTGTGGCGCTGGGCGCGGCGGTCGGCGCCTTGCTGCGCTGGGCGACCGGGTTGGCCCTCAACGGGTTGTGGGGCGGCTTTCCACTCGGCACGTTGTTGGTCAACGCACTGGGCGGGCTGCTGATCGGCGTGGCCATGGTGTGGTTTGCCCGATCGCCCGATGAGTTGCTGCGCTTGCTGCTGGTCACCGGTGTGCTGGGGGGGTTCACCACCTTCTCCTCGTTTTCGGCCGAGTCTCTTGGCTTGCTGCAACGTGGCGATGTTGGACTGGCGCTGCTGCACAGTGCCGCACACCTGTTCGGTGCATTGGCCTGCTGCGCGTTGGGCTATGCACTGGGGCGCTGGGTTCTGCACTGACGGCGGATGAATTCGGTCGCATCGTGGTGGATGCGGGCTTGGGACTCTGGGCGCTCGCCCTCTGTCCGCTCAGAGCCCACAACTGCGTGACCGCCCACTGCGTTCATCAGGGCGGGGTCCATCCTGGTCGTCGAAGTGCTGGACCAGGGCGTGCAGGGCTTCTCGCATGCGTTCCAGATCGGGCACGCCCAAAGCGCGCAGCCGTTGGGCCTCGTGGTCACGGGCGGCCGTCAGCAGCGGTGCCACATGCTGCTGGCCAGCAGGTGTCAGCCCCACGCGCGAACGACGAGCGTCGGCGGCATCAGCGCGGCGCTCTACCCAGCCCTGAGCCACCAGCCGGTCCAGCGTCTTGGTGACGGTGGGCTGCTGGGCCAGCACCTCCAGCGCCAGTTGGCCCACGGTCAGTGGCGGGCTGTCCGACAGCGTGGCCAGCACCCGCCATTCCAGGGAGTTGAGCCCGGCCTGACGCAGTTGGGGCTCAAAGCCGCGCCACAACGCATGGCTGGCACGCGCCAGCAGGTACGGCAGGTGCTGGTGAACAAAGCGATCATTCATCGGTGTGCTGTCGCGGCGGCAGCTTTGCTGCCCGCCTTGATGGTGAAATCCCGCTTGCCTTCAATCAATGAATTTTCATACATTCAGACCACGATGCCGACATCGGACATTCCCGCAATCCCTGCTACCGCATTGGTGCCCCCACCGCCACAGGCCCTGCGCGCCGCGCTGGGGCGCTTTGCCACCGGCGTCACGATCATCACCTGCGCCGGGCCCGGGGGGACGCCGGTCGGGCTGACGGCCAATTCCTTCTGTGCGCTATCGCTGGACCCGCCGCTGGTGCTGTGGAGCCTGCGCCAGGCCAGCAGCAGCCTGGCGGCGTTCGATGCGGCGCCGCACTTTGCGGTGAATGTGCTGGCTGAGAGCCAAGTGGACCTGTCGCGCCGCTTTGCATCGTCCCAGGGCGACAAGTTTGCCGAAGGCGCGTGGGCGCCTGGTCTGGGCAACGCGCCGGTGCTGGCGGGCTGTGCGGCTGTGTTCGAGTGTGAGGTCGCCACCCGCCAAGTGGCTGGCGACCATGTTCTGTTCATCGGCCGCGTGCTGCGGCTGGCCGATCTGTCGGTGGCGCCGCTGCTGTTCCAGGGCGGCCACTACCGGATGCTGGGAGAAGTGTTGTGAGCCTGTCAGAGCGCCTGGAAGCCAAATGGATCGACAGCTTCGTCGACGCTTTTCGCCTGTGCGGCGTGAAGCCGGGCGACGCCTGTGCGGTGTTGTCGGAAACCCAGAGTCGGCCCAGCCTGGTGCAACTGAGCGAACTGGCGCTGGCCCGCCTGGGCGCTCGCTGGTTCCATGTGGTGCTGCCCACGCCCAGGCAGACCGCGCCGGTGCCGGTGCGCTCCACTGGCGCATCTGACGCCATCGGCCGGCTTGAGCCGGTGGTGGCAGCCCTGGCCGGCAGCGTGTTCATCGCCGACTGCACCGTCGAAGGCCTGCAGCATGCGGTGGAACTGCCGCAGATCCTGAAAGGCGGCGCGCGCGTGTTGGTGGTCAGCAACGAGCACCCTGAAATCCTGGAGCGCACGGCGCCACGCGCCGAGGACGAAGCCCCGGTGCGCGACGCCATGCGCCTGCTCAAGGGCGCGCGGGTGATGCAGGTCACCAGCGCCGCGGGCACCGATCTCACGATCTCGCTGACCGGCGCACGGGTTGGCGGGGTGTGGGGCTTCTCCGCCAAGCCGGGCACGCTGACACATTGGCCAGCCGGGCTGGTGTTGGCGTTTCCGGCGGCCGGGTCGGTCAATGGCACGCTGGTGATGGCACCGGGCGACGTGAACCTGACCTTCAAGCGCTACCTGTCCGACGCCGTCACGCTGCGCATCGCCGACGACCATGTCACCGCCATCGAAGGCAGCAGCGTCGACGCTGACCTGATGCGCGGCTACCTGGCCGCCTGGGGCGACCGCGAGGCCTATGCCGTCAGCCATGTGGGCTGGGGTCTGAACCGCCGCGCCCGCTGGGACGCCATGACCTTCTACGACAAGGCCGATTTCAACGGCACCGAACTGCGCGCCTTTGCCGGTGGCTTCCTGTATTCCACCGGTGCCAACGAGGTGGCTGGCCGCCACACCCTGGGCCACTTCGACCTGCCGATGCGCGGCTGCACCGTCACCATCGACGGCGTGGCCGTGGTCACCAACGGGGAACTGGTGTGACACCGGCACTGGTCACCAGCACCCCGCTGGCCCATCTGCGCTGGGACGGCACCCGGTTGCCCGGGCAGGCGGCTGGGGATCGCCCCATCGTGCTGATGCTGCATGGCGTGGGCGGCGGCCGCGCGGCCTGGGATGTCAGCGGCACCGGTGCTGCGCTGGCGGCGGCGGGCTTCACCGCGCTGTCGGCCGACTTCCCCGGCTACGGCGACTCCGCCCCGGTGCAGCCCTACGATTTGGCCGGCATGGCCGGCGCGGTGATCGACACGCTGGCCGCACTGGGCACCGGCCCGGTGGTGCTGGTGGGTCACAGCATGGGCGGCATGGTGGCGCAGGAGGTGGTCGCCCGTGCGCCGCAGGCGGTGGCCGGCCTGGTGCTGGCCGGCACCAGCCCCGCCTTTGGCAAGCCGGGCGGGGATTGGCAGCAGGCCTTCCTGCAGAGCCGCTTCGCGCCGCTGGACGCCGGGCTGGGCATGGCCGGCCTGGCCGCCCAACTGGTGCCGGCGATGGTGGCGCCCGGCACGGCGTCTGCGGCCATCGCTGCAGCCCAGGCCATGATGGCCAGCGTGCCTGAGGCCACCTACCGCGCCGCGGTGGCGGCCCTGGTGGCGTTCGACCGCCGGGCCAACCTGCCGAGTATCGCCGTGCCCACGCTGGTGGTCACCGGCGCGCATGACCGGACGGCCGCACCCGATGTGGCGCGCAAGTTGGCCGAGCGCATCCCCGGCGCGCAATGCCACATCCTGCCCGGCGCCGGCCACCTGCTCAACATCGAGCAGCCCGATGCCTTCAACACCGTGCTGCTGCAGTTCCTGCGGCAACGCTGATCCCAGGAGCCCACCATGTCCGCCGTGCTCGTCGCTGAAACCAAGCCGCCTGCCTCACCCACCACACCTGCCACCCGCTACCAGCCGTCGCACATCTGCGGCAATCCGGACAACCTGACGCCGCAGCAGCGTGAGCTGATCGCCCGCGTCAGCGCACTGGGCCCGCGCTGGGCCGCGCGCGCCGAGCGTTACGACCGCGAGGCCAGCTTCCCGTTCGAGAACTACGACGACCTGCGTGAAGCCGGCCTGCTGGGCATCTGCGTGCCCACGGCCTACGGCGGCGTGGGCGCCGACTTCGCCACCTATGTGATGGTGGCCGCCGAGATCGGCCGCTGGTGCGGCGCCACCGCGCTCAGCTTCAACATGCATGTCTGCAGCTGCATGTGGGCCGGCGCCATCGCCGACAGCCTGGACATGACGCCCGCCCAGCGCGCCGACCATGAAGCCAACCGCGCGCTGCACTTCGGCCGCATCGTCAACGAGGGCAAGGTCTACGCCCAGCCGTTCAGCGAAGGCGGCGCCGCGGCGGCAGGCGCCGCGCCCTGGGGCACCATCGCCCGCAAGGTGGACGGCGGCTACATCGTCAGCGGCAAGAAGATCTTCGCCAGCCTGGCCGGCGCGGCCGACACCTACGGCGTGCTGTGCACCCTGGACCGCACCGACCGGGCCGGTGGCGGCAGCCGGCGCGATTCGATGTACCTGGCGGTGCCTGCCAACGCGCCGGGCGTGACGGTGGTGGGCGACTGGGACCCGCTGGGCATGCGCGGCACCGTCAGCCGCAACCTGATCTTCCAGGACGTGTTCGTGCCCGAGACGGCGCGCATGATGCCCGAGGGCCTGTACTTCCAGGCCGCCAGCCGCTATCCGCACATGTTTGCCACGCTGTCGCCCACCTACATGGGCGTGGCCCAGGCGGCCTACGACTTCACCGTGATGTACCTGCGTGCCGAGGTGCCCGGCATGCCGCCGGTCAAGCGCCGGATGTACCCGACCAAGCAATACGCGGTGGCCGAGATGCGCATCAAGCTGGAAGCCACGCGCGCGCTGTTCCTGCAGAACGCGCGTGACGCCCGCATCGACCCCGACAAGGACACCCGCATGCGCCTGTATGCGGCGCACTACACCATCATGGAGAACGCCAACGACATCTGCCGGCTGGCGGTCCGCACCTGCGGCGGGCAGAGCATGCTGAAGTCGTTGCCGCTGGAGCGGCTGTACCGCGACAGCCGCTGCGGCAGCCTGATGCTGCCCTGGACGGCCGAGCTGTGCATGGACCGCCTGGGCCGCGAATGCCTGTACGAAGCGGGCGAGCGCGACGAAGCCATCGAGTGACCTGCACGGTCGGCTGCGCGTGAACCCGCTGTACCAGCGCTTCGCCAGCACTGCGGCGCGCACGCCCGATGCGCTGGCCCTGCAGGCCGGCACCGAGGCGCTGACGCACCGCCAGTTCCTGTCACTGGCCGACGCCCAGGCCGCACGCTGGCAGGCCCAGGGCCTGGGGGCAGGCCAGTGCATCGGTTGGCTGGGCCACAACAGCCCCGCCCTGCTGGCCGGCTTGCTGGCCTGCGCCAAGCTGGGGGCGGTGTTCGTGCCGCTGAACTGGCGCCTGGCGCCGGCCGAACTGGTGGCCATTGCCGACCATGCCGGCCTGGCGGCGCTGGAACACACACCCGAACTGGCCGACCTGGCCGCGCAGGTGCGCGCCGGGGCGCGGTTGGACGGCGGCGCCGCGCCGCTGCTGGCCGGTGACGTGCTGCTGGTCTACACCAGCGGAACCACCGGCGAGCCCAAGGGCGCGCTGCACACCCAGGCGGGCATGCTGGCCAACATCGACATGGCCAGCGCAGTGCAGGGCTTCACCCCGGCTGAGCGGGTGCTGGCGGTGCTGCCGCTGTTCCATGTGGGCGGGCTGTGCATCCAGGTGCTGCCGGCGTTGGCCATCGGCGCGGCGGTCCACCTGCATGCCCGCTTCGACCCCGGCGCCTGGCTGGCCGATGTGGCGGCCCGCAGCGGGTGGAGGCCCAGCACCAGCCTGCTGGTGCCGGCGGTGATGCAGGCCATCCTGGCCCACCCGGCCTGGGCGGCGGCCGACCTGTCGGCGCTGCGTTTCCTCAACAGCGGCTCGTCGATCGTGCCGGTGGCGCTGATCCAGGCCTTCCACGCCCGAGGTCTGCCCATGGCGCAGGTCTACGGCAGCACCGAGACCGGGCCGTTCTCCATCGCCCTGTCACCCGACGAGGCGCTGGCCCGGGTCGGCAGCGTGGGGCGGCCTGCGCCCGGCGTGCAGCTGAAGCTGGCCGCCGCTGACGGCAGGCCGGTGGTGCCTGGCGAGGTCGGCGAGATCCTGCTGCGCGCGCCCAACCTGATGCGCGGCTACCACCGCCTGCCGGCGGGTGCCGGCTTTGTCGACGGCTGGTACGCCACCGGCGATCTGGCCCGTGCCGATGCCGACGGCTGGGTGACGGTGGTGGGCCGCAGCAAGGACATGCTCATCTCCGGCGGCGAGAACATCTACCCGGCCGAGATCGAAAACATCGCCAGCACTTGGCCCGGCGTGGCCGAGGCGGCTGTGGTGGGTCTGCCTGATGCGCGCTGGGGCGAGGTGCCGGTGCTGGTGCTGGTGCCGCTGGCGGGCCAGGGCGTCGATCTGGCGGGCCTGCAGGCACTGTTCAACCAACGTTTGGCCCGCTTCAAGCACCCACGGCGCACGGTGCTGCTGGATGCCGTGCCCCGCACCGCACTTGGCAAGGTGCAGAAGCAGGCGCTGCGCGCGCTGTTACAGGCACAGCCGGTGGGTTGAGCGTCAGTTCAGCACACCGGGGCGGGCGCTGTCGCTGTCTGGCGCCACCGGTGCGGTCGCCAGGCCCCAGTCCGCTGCGGCCAGGGCTTGCTCCAGCAAGCGCAGCAGCGCTGTCGCCAGGTCAGCGCTGAGCTGCATCGCCAGCCGGCGGCCGCCGTCCTCGCGCAGCTGCAGTTTCAGACCCTGGCCGGCGTCGCCCGGCCCCAGGTCAATCGCGTCTGGCAGCAGCGGGTCGGCGCCCAGTGGCTGGGCGGTGGCCCGGTTGTCGAAGGGCTCGGCGAAGCTGGCGCCGGGAAGTGGCCGGTCGCGCACCGCCTGCGCCAGCATCGCCTGCGCTTCGGGCAGCACGGTGGCGTGGGGCAGGGTCTGTGCGATGCCGGCGTGGGTCACCAGTTTCGCCATCGGCGGCCACAGCAGGCGCACCATGCGTCGGGTCAGCCACACGGCGTACAGGTCGCCGCTGGTGGTGCGCAGTTGCCAAAGCAGGCGGTCGGCCGCAGGTTGGTAGCGCAGTTGCATCTGGTGGATGTTCACGCCGTGATTGTAGAAACCGCAACGCTGGTGCGCGGCCCGCGCTGGCGCAAGCCCATGCAGATCGGTGCAGCGCCATCGTTGGCGTCTGCTTGTGCTGGGTCAACTCCACCAGCAGTGTGCGGCCTAGAGTGAAGCCACGGTGCCACGGCGTCGCACCGACATCTGAAACAACCTGGAGGTAAATGTCATGGGCTTCACTCCTTGCATGGCCGATTCATGGGCAGGCAGTGGCATGGTGGTGGGTGGCGTCGGCATGGCGGCGGTTGCCCTGCTGGATGGCACGGTGCTGCTGTGCGGCGGCTGCAGCCGCAGCGACCTGGGCCAGGGAACTGCCTTGGCCTGGCTGGTCCGTGGCGGGTCGGTGGTCGGCCTGTCGGCGCACATGACCTGCATCCGCTGGGGCCACACCGCCACGCGGCTGAAGGACGGGCGCGTGCTGATCACCGGCCTGGCCCGTGCCAACGACAGCGACGCGCAGACCGCTGAAATCTACGACCCGGCAGCGCAGACCTTCACGGCCACCGGGCTGATGACGCAGTGCCGAGGCGACCACACGGCCACCTTGCTGCGTGATGGCCGTGTGCTGATCACCGGAGGGCAGGACCAGAACAACAACCCCATCGCCACCGCAGAGTTCTTCAACCCCGGGACGGGCACGTTCACCGCAGCGCCGCACACCATGCTGCACGCGCGTGCGCACCACACCGCCACGGCCGTGGCCGGGGGGTGCGTGCTGATCGTCGGCGACACCAGTGCCGAGTTGTTCACCGATGCCGACGACAGCTTTGTGTCCACCGCCTCGCCTGGCATCCGGCGCATGCGCCATGCTGCCGTGGCCCTGGCGGATGGCCGGGTTCTGGTGGCTGGCGGCTACGACACCGGCTGGGTCGGCCAGCCGTATGAGGAAGTGTGGTCGGTGAACAACCGCTGGCAGCAGGTCGACATGATCGGCGCCAGCAACGACGACCGCACCCGCTTCGGCCCCACGGCCACGCTGCTGGCCGATGGGCGTGTGCTGCTGGTGGGGGGCAGCACCTACCAGAGTCCGTTCCATTCCGGGCCCACCATCTCTGGCGTGACGCGGGTGTTCGACCCCCAGACCGGCCACTGCACGACGCTGCCGGGGTCAGCGGTGATGCGGCGTGCCTTCCACAGCGCGGTGGCCCTGCCCTCCGGGCAGGTGCTGGTGGCCGGCGGCGTCACGCTGGACGCCAGCATGCCGGACCAGGCCCTGTCGTATTGCCCCAACCCGGTACCGGTGCGGCTGCAACTGCAGTTTGCCGGCACCGGCCGTGGCACCGTGCGCAGCAACCCACCGGGCCTGGACACGGCAGTGGCCGACTCGGCAGCCTTCCCGGCGAACAGCACCGTGTCCCTGGTCGCCACACCGGCGCCACCGCGCGTGATGGCGCCTGGTGGCATGGCGATCCCCGGGCGCCCGCAGCCTGCCAGCGTCATCGCCAGCCGTTGCGACGGCTGGACCGGCGACGCCACCGGTGCGGGTGCCAGCATCCAGGTGCGCATGGACGTCGGCAAGACGGTCACCGTCAACTTCAGCACCGCCACGGGTGTCGTCACCCAGCCGAAGCCCAGGTCGTTGGTCCGGTCCTGACCGTCGGGCTGCGCACCACTTGGTGCCGGTCGGCACTTGATGCAGCGCAAGCCGGTGCCGCTGTTTGGCTGGCCCCGCTTGAATTGCGCCCCGCCAGCCCAACCTCTGGCGGCATCTGAAGGACATCCACCATGCGCATCGACAAGCTCACCACCGCGTTCCAGCAAGCCCTGGCCGAGGGGCAGTCGCTGGCAGTCGCCCGCGACAACCCCTACATCGAACCCAGCCATGTGCTGGCCGCGATGCTGGCGCAGCCCGACGGCCCCAAGGCCCTGCTCGACCGTGCCGGCGCCAACACCGCTGCGCTGAAGCAGGCGATGGAGGTGGCCACCAACGCGCTGCCCAGCGTGCAAGGGGGTGGCCAGGTGCAGGCGGGCCGGGACTTGGGCCAGTTGCTGCAGCAGGCCGACAAGGAAGCCACCCAGCGTGGGGACCAGTTCATCGCCAGCGAGATGTTCCTGCTGGCCCTGGCCGACAGCAAGAGCGACATTGGCGGCATCGTGCGCGGCCACGGTCTGTCCCGCAAGGCGCTGGAAGCCGCCATCACCGCGGTGCGCGGTGGCCAGAGCGTCGACTCGGCCGAGAGCGAAGGCCAGCGCGAGGCGCTGAAGAAGTACACCCTCGACCTGACCGAGCGTGCGCGCCAAGGCAAGCTCGACCCGGTGATCGGCCGCGACGACGAGATCCGCCGCGCCATCCAGGTGCTGCAGCGCCGCAGCAAGAACAATCCGGTGCTGATCGGCGAGCCCGGCGTGGGCAAGACCGCCATCGTCGAGGGCCTGGCCCAGCGCATCGTGGCCGGCGAGGTGCCCGACACCCTGAAGGACAAGAAGGTGCTGGTGCTGGACATGGCTGGCCTGCTGGCTGGCGCCAAGTACCGGGGCGAGTTCGAGGAACGGTTGAAGGCCGTGTTGAAGGAAGTGGCCCAGGACCAGGGCCGCATCATCCTGTTCATCGACGAACTGCACACCATGGTGGGCGCCGGCAAGGCCGAAGGCGCGATGGACGCCGGCAACATGCTCAAGCCCGCGCTGGCGCGCGGCGAGCTGCACTGCATCGGCGCCACCACGCTCAATGAGTACCGCAAGTACGTGGAGAAAGACGCCGCGCTGGAGCGCCGCTTCCAGAAGGTGCTGGTCGACGAGCCCAGCGTGGAAGCCACCATTGCCATCCTGCGCGGTCTGCAGGAGAAGTATGAAGTGCACCACGGCGTGGAGATCACCGACCCGGCCATCGTGGCTGCGGCCGAGCTGAGCCACCGCTACATCACCGACCGCTTCCTGCCCGACAAGGCCATCGACCTGATCGACGAGGCCGCGGCCAAGATCAAGATCGAGATCGACAGCAAGCCCGAGGTGATGGACAAGCTCGACCGCCGGCTGATCCAGCTGAAGATCGAGCGCGAGGCGATGAAGAAGGAGCAGGACGAAGGCTCGCAGCGCCGCCTGGGCCTGATCGAGGACGAGCTGATCAAGCTGCAGCGCGAATACAACGACCTCGACGAGATCTGGAAGGCCGAGAAGGCCGCCAACCTGGGCACCGAACAGGTGCGGGTCGAGATTGAGAAGATGAAGTTCCAGATCGAGGAGCTCAAGCGCAAGGGCGAGTTCAACAAGGTGGCCGAGTTGCAGTACGGCAAGCTGCCAGAGTTGGAAAAGCGCCTGAAGGACGCCTTGGCCAAGGAAGTGGCCAAGTCCAAGGGCGAGGGTGGCGCGCCGCAGTTGCTGCGCACGCAGGTGGGCGCCGAAGAGATCGCCGAGGTGGTGAGCCGTGCCACCGGCATCCCGGTGAGCAAGCTGATGCAGGGCGAGCGCGACAAGCTGCTGCAGATGGAAGCCAAGCTGCACCAGCGCGTGGTGGGTCAGGACGAGGCCATCGTGGCGGTGTCTGACGCCATCCGCCGAAGCCGCGCCGGCCTGTCAGACCCGAACCGGCCGCTGGGCAGCTTCCTGTTCCTGGGCCCCACCGGCGTGGGCAAGACCGAGCTGTGCAAGGCGTTGGCCGGCTTCCTGTTCGACAGCGAGGACCACATGATCCGCGTCGACATGAGCGAGTTCATGGAAAAGCACAGCGTCAGCCGCCTGATCGGCGCGCCCCCCGGCTACGTGGGTTACGACGAGGGCGGCACGCTGACCGAGGCCGTGCGCCGCAAGCCGTATTCGGTGCTGTTGCTGGATGAAGTGGAGAAGGCCCACCCCGACGTGTTCAACGTCCTGCTGCAGGTGCTGGACGACGGCCGGCTGACCGACGGCCAGGGCCGCACCGTGGACTTCAAGAACACCGTCATCGTGATGACCAGCAACCTGGGCAGCCACCTGATCATGCAGATGCAGGGCCAGGACACCGAGTTGATCCGCGAGGCGGTGTGGGGCGAGGTGAAGGTGCATTTCCGGCCCGAGTTCTTGAACCGCATCGACGAGACGGTGGTGTTCCACGCGCTGGACGAAGCCAACATCAAGGCCATTGCCCGCATCCAGCTCAAGCTGCTGGAGGGCCGACTGGAGAAGATGGACATGAAGCTGGAGGTGTCCGACGAGGCGCTGGCCGAGATCGCCAAGGTCGGCTTCGACCCGGTGTTCGGTGCCCGGCCGCTCAAGCGCGCCATCCAGGCACGCATCGAGAACCCGGTGGCCAAGCTGATCCTGCAGGGCCGCTTCGGGCCGAAGGACGTGGTGCCGGTGGATGTGCGCGACGGAGCCTTCGAGTTCGGCCGCGTCGTGCACTGAGGCTGCAGCCTCAGCGCCGGGCGGCCATCACGTGGCGGGCCTGCACATAGCCGAAGGCGAAGTCGACTGATTCGGCCACATTGCGCAGCGTGGCCTGGCGCTCTTTCTCGGTGGTGAAGAAGGCCAGGTCGGCGCTGTGGCGGATGTAGTGCGGCGGCATGCGGTTCAGCGCCACGCAGGCCACGTCGGCCAGCAGGCCGGCGTCGTCGGCAATCGCGGGGTAGCGCGCCGCCGCCGAGGCCACCGCCTCGAAGATCGTCTTTTCGTGGGTGTTGTAGACCGAAGAGAAATCCATGGCGTGCGCTCCAGGCGGCAAGACTGCTGATCCTGGGTTATCGGCAGCGGCAGGACCGGGCTTGAGTGGCCGCCAGCGTGCACCACCGCTGGCCCCAGGTTCAGCCCAGCAGCCGCTCGGCGTCCAGCAGCTTGAAGCGCAGCAGCGGCAGATTGGTCTGTCGCCGGTCCAGCACGGCCACGAAGCCCAGTGGTGCGTCGCCCGGCAGGCGTCGCAGCAGCGTCTGGCGCGGGCCGGTGGTCACCAGGATCTCGTCGGGTGGCGCCTCGTCGGCTGCCACCGCCTGGTGGGCCAGGCGGGCCGCACACATCGCGCTGGCCAGGGCCGCCAGGTCGATGGGCGGTTCCTCGCGCTGCTGGGTGGCCAGCAGGTCGCCGCTGTGCAGGTCGACGATGCCGCAGGCCAGCAGGCCTTCGCTGCGCGCCAGCGGCAGCAACAGGCGGTTCAGCACCACGGGCGGCAGCCTGGCGTCAGGTGCGGCCGGCTGGGCCGTGGCCGCCATCGAGGGTGGGGCGGACGGCTGCTGTGGGGCGGCCTGCGCCGGCACCGGCGCGCCGGCGCCCTGGGTGGCCTCCCAGGCTTCCAGCACCCGGTTCCACACGCTGGCGGCGCTGCCCAGCGGCTCGGCCAGGGCATGCGCTTGCACGCCCGCTGGCCAGTCCTGCGCCAGGATGCGCTGGCGCAGCGCGGCCGCGCCGGGCGGCAGGATGAACACCAGGTGCGGGCAGCGCCACTCGGGCTGGTGGCTGGCCAGCAGCAGCCCGCGCAGCAGCGCCACCAGCGCATGCGGCTGCGTCGCGCCCACGATCACCGCGGTGAGCTGGCTGCCTTCGGCCAGCGCGCTGGTGATTTCTTCCGGCGCCACGCCGGCCGCGCTGGCACCGCCCCGGATGTCGGCGTGGTAGACCCGCAGCGCCGGGGCGTCGCGGCGCGGCACCAGCGTGCGCTCGATCACCGCCAGCGTGCGCAGCGACGTGCGCTCTCGCAGGTTCAGTCGCTGCACTGGTTGGCCGCTGGCGTCGGCCAGCGCTTGCAGCACTTGGGATGCCCACAGCCGAGAGGGGTCGAGCAGGGTCACCATCTGGCTGGCGCGCTGCAGGTCCTGCCGGTTCGCCGCAAAGTGGGCGCGAATGGTCTCGGTGGGCGAATCGTCGACCACCACGTCCAGGCTGGTGGCGGCGGTGCGGGTGGTCGCGCCGGCCGGGTCGGCGCCAGGCCCCGAGGCAGGCTGGGGGGTGCCGGGCAAGGGGCGCGGGGTCAGATCACCGAACAGGCTGCCGAGCATGGGGTTCTCCAGTGGTCACGTCGCCACTCTAGGGTCCGCACGTCAAGGCCAGGTTTCGTGATGTTGTGCCACTGTTGCCTGTCGCCCAGGAGACGCTGGCCCGCACCGACTACATCTGCTGACAGAACAGGCTGAGTCGGTGCCGGTTCCGCCCTTGTCCCGGCGGCGCCAGGCCGGGTCGCTGGCGGCGCCTACCATCGCCGCGGATGAATGCCGCCACGCTTCCGGCCAGCCCCGCCCCGCCCTGGCGGCAGGATGCCTCCACGATCGGCCTGGTGGGTCTGGCGCATGCTGTCAGCCACTTCAGCCAGCTGGTGCTGGCGCCACTGTTCCCCTGGCTGAAGACCGAGTTCAACGTCAGCTACACCGAACTGGGCCTGTTGCTGACGATCTTCTTCGTGGTGTCCAGCGCGGTGCAGACCGCCTCGGGCTTCGTCGTCGACCGATTCGGCCCGCGGCCGGTGCTGCTGGGCGGGCTGGCGCTGCTGGGGCTGGCGGCGCTGGGCTATGCGTCGGCCACCAGCTACGCCATGCTGGCGGCCAGCGCGGTGGTGGCGGGGCTGGGCAACGGCGTGTTCCACCCGGCCGACTACACCCTGCTCAATCGCAAGGTGCACGCCAGCCGGCTGGGCCATGCCTACAGCGCGCACGGCATCACCGGCACGCTGGGCTGGGCGCTGGCGCCGGCGCTGATGGTGCCGGTGGCACTGGCTGCCGGCTGGCGCGCCGCCTTGCTGACGGCGGCCGCCGTTGCGTTCGGCGTGCTGGCGGTGCTGTGGTGGCGGCGCGGCCAGCTGCTGCTGGGCGCCGTTGTGGCGGCGCCAGCCGCCGCCGGCGCTGCTCCGGCGGCGGCCGAAGGCCCGTTTGACTTCCTGCGCATCCCGGCAGTGTGGATGTGCTTTGCGTTCTTCTTCTTCTACGCGGCGGCGCTGAGTGTGGTGCAGAGCTTTGCACCGGTCGCGGCGCAGCACCTGCATGATGTGCCGCTGGCCTGGGTGGCTGCCTGCCTGTCGATCTACATGGTGGGCAGTGCCAGTGGCATGGTCGCCGGCGGCTTCCTGGCGCGCGACCCGGCGCGCTGCGAGCGGGTGGTGGGCGTGGGCATGGGCCTGGCGGCCTGCATCGCGCTGTGGATGGCGCTGGGCCCGGTGCCCGGCTGGGCCGTGCCGGTGCTGTTCGGCGTGATGGGTGCCGTCACCGGCAGCGCCAGCCCGTCGCGCGACATGCTGGTCAAGCGCAGCACGCCGGCCAACGCCAGCGGCCGGGTGTTTGGCGTGGTCTATTCGGGGCTGGACATCGGCCAGGCGCTGGCGCCGCTGCTGTTCGGGCGGCTGATGGACCTGCAACAGTACAGTGCCATCTGGATCGGTCTGGCAGCGGTGCAGGGCGTGCTGATCATCAGCGCCTTCCAGGTGCGGCGGATGCGGCGTGAGCTGCGACCGGCGCACACCGCCGGTTGACAATCGCCAGCTCCACGTCTTCCGCTGCCGACCATGACCACACCCCGTCTCGCGGGCCACGCCCTTGTCGAAGCCCTGATCGCCCAGGGCGTCACCACCTGCTTCGGCGTGCCGGGCGAAAGCTACCTGGCGGTGCTGGACGGCTTCCATGCCCACCGCGAGAAGATCCGCTTCATCGCCTGCCGGCAGGAGGGCGGCGCCACCTTCATGGCCGAGGCGCAGGGCAAGCTGGGCCCGCCCCCGGGCGTGTGCTTCGTCACCCGCGGGCCGGGCGCCACCAATGCCAGCATCGGCATCCACACCGCCTTCCAGGATTCGACGCCGCTGGTGCTGTTCATCGGCCAGGTGGCCAGCGACCAGCGCGACCGCGAGGCCTTCCAGGAGCTGGACTATCGCCAGATGTTCGGCCCCGGCACGCTGGGCCTGGCCAAGTGGGTGGGCGAGGTGCAGCACGCTGACCGCCTGCCTGAATATGTGGCCCGTGCCTTCCACACGGCCACCCAGGGCCGCCCGGGCCCGGTGGTGGTGGTGCTGCCCGAGGACATGCTGACCACGCCCACCGCCGCGCCGGTGCTGCCGCAGGCGCAGACGGCCCACGCCTGGCCGGCCCCCGGCGGCCTGCGCGACCTGCGCGCCATGCTCATGGCCGCGCAGCGGCCGTTCGTCATTGCCGGCGGCGGCGGCTGGGACGCCGAGGCCGCCCGCGCGCTGCAGCGCTTTGCCGAGAACTGGCAGTTGCCGGTGGGCTGCGGCTTCCGCTTCCAGGACACCTTCGACAACCGCCACCCGCTGTATGCCGGTGACGTGGGCATCGGCATCAACCCGAAGCTGGCGCAGCGGGTGAAGGACGCCGACCTCATCATCGCCCTGGGCGTGCGCCTGGGCGAGATGACCACCGGCGGCTACACCCTGCTGACGCCGCCGCGCCCAGCGCAACGGCTGGTGCACCTCCCCGCCGGGCCCGAGGAACTGGGCCGGGTGTATGCGGCCGACCTGCTGCTGCAGTCCAGCATGGCCAGTGCCGCCAAGGCGCTGGAAGGCCTGGCCGCGCCCACCAGCGTGGCCTGGGCCGACTGGGCGGCAGCCGCGCATGCTGATTACGAAACCAACCACATCGCCACGCCGGTGGCGCCGCTGGACATGGCGGTGGTGATGCAGACGGTGCAGCGCCTGGCGCCCGAGAACACCATCTACACCAATGGTGCCGGCAACTTCGCCGGCTGGCTGCACCGCTTCGTGCGCTACCACGGGCTGCAGCACCATGGCCGCACCCAGTTGGCGCCCACGTCCGGTGCGATGGGCTATGGGTTCCCGGCGGCGGTGGGCGCGGCGCTGCTGCAGCCGCACCGCACCGTCGTCAACGTGGCGGGCGATGGCGACTTCCTGATGAACGGGCAGGAACTGGCCACCGCCACGGGCTACGGCGCCAACGCCGGGGCAGGGCGGCTGGTCAGCATCGTGGTGGACAACGGCACCTACGGCACCATCCGCATGCACCAGGAACGCGAGTACCCGGGCCGGGTGAGCGGCAGCGACCTCTACAACCCCGACTTTGCCGCAATGGCGCGTGCCTTTGGCTGGCGCGCGGCGCATGTGGCACGCACCGAGGACTTCGAGGCCGCGTTTGCCGAGGCAATGCAACCCGGTGCACCGATGCTGATCCATGTGACGCTGGATGCCGATGTGAGCACCAGCCGCAGCACGCTCACCGCGTTGCGTGCGGCGGCGCAGCAGGCCGGGCGCTGAAGCCGCGCGGCCGACACCGGTCCGCGCAACTGGGGATGGCGCGCCAGGTGTGCGTCGGTATCATTTAACGCTTCCGGGACGTGGCATGCGCTGGTCGGCCTGCAGGCCCCCAGGCCCGCCCCCATTCACGCTGCGCACCGCCGCGGCATGTTGCATGGAGCTGATCATGATGGCTGCCCCCACCCCCCTTGTGTCGCTGCCCACCTGGCGCGCTGCCCTGCGCACCGGCCTGCTGGCTGGCTGCATGGCCGCACTGCCGCTGGCGGCGTCCTCGGCCGACGCGCCGGTCGACCTGGGCGAGAAGGTGCCCGAGACCCAGGCCATCAACGAAGGCCTGTTCCCCGAAGACGCCTGCAAGGAGCTGGAGCAGGCCGGTTACAAGTGCATGGGTTTCAAGCCGGCGGTGCGGTTCTCGCTTCCCACTGCCACTTTCAGGCTGGGCTCGGCAGAACTGCCCGACCTGCTGCGCGCGCAACTCGACCGCTTTGCCGAAGTGCTGCGCGGCAAGCGTGGCACCGGCCGGGTGGTGCGCATTGAAGGCCATGCCGACGCCACCGGCAGTGAAGACGTCAACCTGCCGCTGTCGCAAAAGCGCGCCGAGGCGGTGAAGGACTACCTGGTCAAGAACGGCGCCGACGCCACCATGCTGCAGGCCGTGGGCATGGGATCGAAGGCGCTGAAGGTCAGC
Organism: Aquabacterium sp.; assembly: GCA_040400895.1. GTDB lineage: Bacteria > Pseudomonadota > Gammaproteobacteria > Burkholderiales > Burkholderiaceae_C > Pseudaquabacterium. The sequence continues at coordinate 9,450 of JBBAPL010000055.1, read as the reverse complement.
AAGGACCCGGCCGCCGCCGAGAACCGCCGCGTCGAGATCGGCCGCCAGCAGGCGCCCTGAATCGCGCTTCGCCAGTTGCATCGGGAGATTGGCAGCCTCTGCAATCCCTACGCTGTCAGCCCCAAGACTGGCCGCTCATGGCAGGCGCTTGGATAGCATGGGGCGATGAAGAGTTGGCGGGTTTCGCAGCGCGTCGCCAGGCTGCTGGGTGTCGCGCTGCTGGCATGGCTGGCCGCTCCGGCGCACGCCCAGACAGCCGCCACCGCCACGCCCGCTGACCAACGCCCGGGCGGCCTGGTGCCCGGCACCGCCGACCTGGCGCCGCGCCCGGCACTCAGCACCGACGCCCGGGATCTGCCCGTCCGCCCCGACCCCCCGCGTGAGCTGCAGAAACCCACCGGCGACCTGACGCTGGACGTGCGCGGCTACCGCCTGTCGGCCAACGCCCCGCCTGAGCTGCTGGCGGCGCTGCCGACGTTGCTGGCGCCCTACACCGGCGCGCAGCGCAGCTACGAAGACCTGGTCAACGCCACCGCCGACGTCACCCGCTTCCTGCAGCGCGACAGCGGCTGGTACCTGGGCTATGCCTACCTGCCCGAGCAGGTGCCCGAAGGCGGCATCGTGCAGATCCAGCTGCTCGAAGGCCGGCTCGACCGCATCGACCTGCAGTGGCCCGACAGCCTGCCGGTGCAGCGCCAGGTGATCGAAGGCTACCTGGCGCAGCTGCGGCCTGGCGACATCCTGCGGGTGCGGGATGTCGAGCGGGTGGTGTTCCTGATCAACGACCTGCGCGGCATCACCGCGCGCTTCGACATCGTGGCCGGCGCGCAGCCGGGCACGGCGTCGTTGCGCGTCACCGGCCAGGCCGAGAGCCGCTGGTCGGGCAAGGCCGATGCCGACGTGAACGGCTCGCGCTTCCTGGGTGCCGGGCGGCTGGGCGTGCTGCTGGCCGCCAACAGCCTGGCCGGCTGGGGCGACGCCTTCACCGCCAGCGCATTGGCATCCACCACCGGCGGCCTGGGCTTCGGCCTGCTGAGCTATGCGGTGCCGGTGGGCAGCAACGGCTGGAAGCTGGGCGCGTCGCTGTCGGCGGTGCGCTACCAGCTCGACGGGGCTGAGTTCAACGGCCTGGACATCTGCGGCGACGGCCTCACGGTCAATGCCTACGCGCTGTATCCGTGGGTGCGGTCGCGCAACCTCAACCTGTTCGCGGTGGGCTCGGTCGACCACAAGCGCTACGACGACAGCACCGGCGGCATCGCGCGGCAGCGCCAGGTCAGCAGCCTGGGCCTGGGGCTGACCGGCGACCTGCGCGACGACTGGTTCGGCGGCGCCGTCAGCACCTTCGAGGCCCACCTGGCCGGCGGCACCGTGCGCTACGACGGCGGCCGGCCCGGCAGCCTGGACGACGCACCGCGCTACAGCAAGCTGTCGCTGGGCCTGAACCGGCTGCAGAACCTGGTGGACGGCCGGCTGCTGCTGTATGCCGCGCTGCGTGGCCAGTGGGCGTTCGACAATCTCGACTCCGGCGAGCAGTTCCGCATCGGCGGTCCCGATGGCGTGCGTGCGTTTGCCCCTGGCGAGGGCACCGGCGACACCGGCCTGGTGCTCAGCACCGAGCTGCGCCTGCTGCCGCCCGAGGCCTGGTTGGGCCGGCTGGCGCGCGAGACCGTGTTCAGCCTGTTCATCGACCATGGCGAGCTGCGCTTCCGGCAGGACGCCAGCGCGCAGCCGGCCCGGTTCGTCAACACCGCGCGCTACACCGGCGCGGGTGTGTCGGTGGCCTGGGAGCGGCCGCGCACCTACACCCTGCGCGTCAGCCTGGCCGGGCGCGTGGCTGGCGAGGCGCGGTCGGACAAGCGCGTGCGCGACCCGCGCCTGTACGCGCAGTTCACCTATTTTTTCTGACCCATGGCCGCGCCGCGCCGCTCCCACCCTGCCACCCTGGCGAGCCACGCCGCGCCCAGGGTGTTGAAGCCGGTGTGCCTGGCGGTGCTGGGCCTCGCCGCCTGGCTGGCCATGCCCACGGCCTGGGCGCTGCCCGACGGCGGTGTGCCCACCCATGGCCAGGCGCAGCTGCAGGCCGGCGGCAACGGCACGCTGACCATCCGCCAGACCAGCGCGCAGGCCGGCTTCGACTGGCGCAGCTTCAGCATCGCCGCCGGCGAGCGGGTGCAGGTGCTGCAGCCCGATGCGCAGTCCATCCTGTTCAACCGGGTGACCGGCGCGGACCCGTCGATCATCCTGGGCCAGCTGCAGGCCAATGGCCGGGTGTTCCTGAGCAACCCGCGCGGCATCATCTTCGGCAGCAGCGCGCAGGTGGACGTGGGCGGGCTGCTGGCCACCACGCTGATGATGAACCAGACCGCCGGTGCCGACGGCCGTTGGCAGCTGGGGGGTGGCGATGCCGCCACCGGCGTGCTGCGCATGGACGGCCGTATCCGCGCGCCCGGCGGCACGGTGGCGCTGGTGGGGCCGCAGCTCAGCGTGGGTGGTAATGTGCTGGCCGGCCGGCTGGGCCTGGCCGCCGCCGCAGCGGCGCAGGTGGATGTGGACGGCGATGGTCTGATCTTTTTCAACCTGCGGGACGACAACCTCGCCGCCCGGCTGCAGCTGCTGCCCGACGCCCACCTGCTGGCCCGCAGTGCCGAGCTGCGCGCCGCCGCCCGCAGCCAGTTCGCCGACACCGTGCTCAACCTCGACGGCGTGGTGCGCGCACAGGGCCTGGTGCAGCAGGGCGGCCAGGTGGTCATCGGCGGTGCGGCGCCGCAGATCCTGGTCGACGGCGGCGCGTCCGGCGTCACCCGCGTGGCCGGCACGCTGGACGCATCGGCCACCGGCACCGGTGAGACCGGCGGCCAGGTGCGTGTGCTGGGCGATCGGGTGTGGCTGGACAGCACCGCCCGGCTGGACGCCCGCGGCGACGCCGGCGGCGGCCTGGTGCATGTGGGCGGCGCCTGGCAGGGCCGGGGGGCCGACCGCAATGCGTTGCACACCCGGGTGTCTGCCGGGGCGCAGATCGACGCCAGCGCCATCCGCCTGGGGCCCGGCGGGCAGGTGGTGGTGTGGGCCGACGACAGCACCGTCTTCAACGGCGCCATCCGGGCGCGCGGCGGCCTGCTGGGCGGCGACGGTGGCGCGGTCGAAACCTCGGGCCAGCGGCGGCTGGGCATCGTCAGCGGCACGGTGGATGCGGGCGCGGCGCCGGGTTTCCGCGCCGGGCTGTGGTTGCTGGATCCGCAGGACATCACCGTCAGCAGCGCCGGCACCAGCACCACGTCGGACGGCACCGAGGCCTGGAACGACGGCCCGGGCACCACCCTGGCCATCACCTCCGCTGCGCTGAAGGCGCCCAATGCGTCGGTGGTGCTGCAGGCCACCGGCAACATCACCATCGCGTCGCCGGTGGTGCTGGATGCGGGCGAAGCGTTCACCGCCCAGGCTGGCGGCGATGTCACGGTCACCGGCACGGGCGCGGTCACCACCGTCGACAGCGCCATCACGCTGGAGGCCAACCGCGTCTTCAACAGCCAGACCCCCGGCGGGCCGGCGTATGGCGGCACACCCAGCACCGCCAGCGGCAGTGGCAAGGTGGTGGTGCAGGGGGTGCTGGATGCCGGGCTGGGGGCCATCAGCCTCGCCCAGACCGGCGGCACCGGCCTGCACCAGCTGGGCGGCAGCTTCATCGGTGGCAGCCTCACGGTGACTGGCGCGGCGCAGCTGGCGTCGGACGTCAGCGTCGACGTCGGCAGCCTCGCGCTGGCGGGTGCCGTCACCTTGACGGCACACAGCCGGGTCGCGGTGGCGGCCGGCCGGTCGGTGCAGATTGCCGGTGCCATCGGTGACGGCGCGGCGCCGGCGCAGGCGTTCAGCCTCACCAAACAGGGCGCCGGCACGCTGGCGCTGGCAGGCACCAACGCCTACCGCGGCGGCACGGTGGTCGAGGCGGGCATCCTGCAGGTGGCGGCCGGCGCTGGGCTGGGCGCCGCTGCCGGCGGCATCACGCTGCAGGGCGGCGGAACGCTGGCCTGGACGGCGGGCGGCGTCCAGACGGTCACCCGCGCGCTGACCCTGGGAACCGGCGGCGGCACGTTGGATGTCGCCGGCACGGTGACCTTGTCGCACGCCGGTGCCCTGGCCGGCAGCGGAACGGTGACCAAGACCGGGGCGGGCACGCTGGCGATGGCGCGCGACAACACCAGCCAGGCGGCGGATGTCACCGTCAGCGCCGGCACGCTGCGGCTGGACACGGCCCATGCGCTGGCCGGCCGCACGGTCACGCTGGGCACGGGGGTGGCCGATGGCCCGGTGCTGTCGGTGGCCGAAAGCGGCACCATCGCCGCGCTGGCAGGCGGCGCGGCCACGGCCGGCGATGTGCAGATTGCCGCCGGCAAGACCCTGACCACCGGCAGCGCCAGCAGCACCTACAGCGGCAAGATCACCGGTGCTGCCGGCACCAACCTGGTCAAGGCCGGTGCCGGCAGCTTCACGCTGGTGGGCGCCACGGGCTTTGCCGGTGCCACCACTGTGACGGGCGGCGCGCTGCTGGTCGCCAGCGACGCGGCACTCGGCGCAGCGGCTGGCACCCTCACGCTCGATGGCGGCGCCCTGGGCACCACGGGCGCAGCGCCCGTCACCCTGAGCGCCGACCGTAACATCAGCTTGGGCAGTGGCGGCGGCACGCTGCAGGCCACCGCCGCGGCCTCCTTGGCCGTGCCAGGTGTGGTGGGCGGGACCGGCGCCCTGCGCAAGGCTGGGGACGGCACGGTCACGCTCGGCGGGGCCAATGCCTACCGCGGCGGCACAGTGGTCGAGGCTGGCAGCTTGCAGGTGTCTGCCGACAGCCACCTGGGCGAGGCCGCGGGCGGCATCACGTTGCAGGACGGCGGCACGCTGGCCTGGACGGCGGGTGGCACCCAGACGATGCCCCGCGCGCTGACCCTGGGCACCGGCGGCGGCACGCTGGACGTGGCCGGCACCGTGACCTTGACGCACACCGGCGCGCTGGCCGGCACCGGCGCGCTGGCCGGCACCGGGGCGCTGACCAAGGCCGGCGCCGGCACGCTGGCACTGGCGGGCAACAACACCAGCCAGGCTGCCAATGTCACGGTCGACGCCGGCATGCTGCGGCTGGACAGCGCCAGCGCGCTGGCGGGCCGCACCGTCACGCTGGGCACGGTGGATGCGGGCGCACCCATGCTGTCGGTGGCCGAGAGCAGCACCATCGCCGCACTGTCCGGCGGCACGGCCACCGCCGGCATCGTGCAGATTGCCGCTGGCAAGACCTTGACCACGGGCGCGGTCGACAGCACCTACAGCGGCCGCATCAGCCAGACCGGTGCCACGGGCACGTTGGCCAAGGCCGGTGATGGCATGTTCACGCTCGACGGTGACACCGGCTTCACCGGCGCCACGCTGGTGTCGGGAGGCGTGTTGCGTATCAACGGCGATGCCGCGCTGGGCACGGCCGCCAGCACCCTGACATTGAACGGCGGCACGCTGGCCATCACCGGTGCGGTGCCCGTCACGCTGGCCGCTGGCCGCAGCATGACGCTGGGCGCCAGCGGCGGCACGTTCGACGTGGCCGCCGCCGCGCCGCTGGCCGTGGCAGGCCCGCTCAGCGGTGCCGGTGCGCTGACCAAGACCGGCGACGGCACGCTGTCGCTGTCCGGCGCCAACACCAACTACAACGGTGCGGTGCTGCTGGGCGCCGGCACGCTGGCGCTCGACCACAGCCAGGCGCTGGGCGTCGGCAACCTGGTCAGCCTCGACGCCACCACGCCGTCCGCGCTGACCGTGAACGCCGACATCACGCTGCGGGCCATCGCAGGCGGTGCGGCCGGCACGGTCAGCATTGCCGCCGGCCGCACGCTGACCACCGGCACGGCCGACAGCAGCTACAGCGGCAGCATCAGCGGTGGTGTCGGCAGCCGCCTGGTGAAGGCGGGCGCGGGCGATTTCACGCTGGCCGCTGCCACCGGCTTCACCGGCGCCACACAGGTCGACGGCGGCACGCTGACGCTCGGCCATGCGGCGGCGCTGGTGGGCAGTGTGGTCACCCTGGGCACCGATGCCAGCGCTGCGCCGGTGCTGGCGGTGGCCGTGGACGGCACCGTGGCCGCGCTGGCCGGCGGCACCGCCACCGCTGGCGTGGTGCAGCTGGCGGCCGGCACCACCCTGACCACCGGCAGTGTCGACAGCACCTTCAGTGGCCGGGTCAGCCTAGCCGGTGCCTCGGGCACGCTGGCCAAGAGCGGCAGCGGCAATTTCACACTGGATGGCGCCACCGGCTTCACCGGCGCCACCCGCCTCGACGGCGGCACGCTGACGCTGGCCGGTGCCAGCGCCCTGGCGGGCAGCGTGGTCACCCTGGACCCCGCGGCCACCGCGGTGCTGGCGGTGACCGGCAGCACCACGGTGGCCGCGCTGGCGGGCGGCGGCGCGGCCGGTGCGGTGCAGTTGGCCAGCGGCGCCACGCTGCGCACCGGTGCGGCCAGCAGCAGCTTTGCCGGCAGCATCACCGGCGCGGGGGCGTTGCGGCAGGACGGCGCCGGCACCTTCACGCTGGCCGGCAACAACAGCCACACGGGTGGCACCGAGGTGGCCGCCGGCACGCTGCAGCTGGCGCTGGGCGCGGCGCTGCCCGCGGGTCAGGATGTCAGTGTGTCGGGCGGCGTGCTCGATCTCAACAGCCAGTCGCCCAGCGTCGGCGTGCTGACCCTGACCGGCGGCCAGGTGCTGGGCGGCACGCTCACCGCCACCAGCTATGCGCTGCAGGCCGGCAGCATCAGCGCCCACCTGCAAGGCGGTGCAGGCGGGCTGCGCAAGACCGGCGACGGCGTGGCCACCCTCAGCGGCACCAATGCCTACACAGGCAGCACCACCGTCAGCGCCGGCAGGCTGGCCTTGTCGGGCACCGGTGCCCTGCCGGCAGGCGGCACCCTGGTCGTCGATGGCAGCGGCAGCCTGGACCTGGGCGGCGTCGTCCGCCAGTCAGGCCTGTTCAATCTGAACACCAGCGGCAGCGTCGACAACGGCGGCCTGGACGCCGGCCTGTTCCAGCTGCAGGCTGGCAGCCTGAACGCCAGCCTGTCGGGTGGCGCCACCCTGCTGAAGCAAGGGTCCGGCAGCGTGGTGCTCAACAACGCCAACCCCGACTTCGCAGGCAGCGTCACCGTGTCGGCCGGCAGCCTGGTGCTGAACGTGGCCGGTGCACTGCATGCTGGCAACCGGGTTTCGCTGGACACCGCCACGCTGGACCTGCGGGCCAGCAACAGTGTGCAGGCGCTGGCCGGTGTGGCGGGCGGCACGGTGCAGGTGGGCAGTGGCAGCACGCTGACGAACGTCAGCACCGTCGACACCACCTTCAGCGGCCGCATCACCGGCCAGGGCAGCCTGGTGCAGCAGGGCGGCGGCCGCCTCACCCTGGCGGGCAGCAACGACTTTGGCGGCACCACCACGGTCGAGGTCGGCACGCTGGTGCTGGCCAGTGGCGCCGCACTGCCCGATGGCGGCGCGGTGCACTTGGCCGGCACCGGCACCTTGCAGCTCGACGCCAGCGAGACCATCGGCGCGCTGTCGGGCGATGGCACCGTGGTGCTGGGCACCCGCACGCTGACGGTGGACACAGCCACCACCAGCACCTTCGACGGCACCATCGGTGGCATCGGCGGGCTGGTCAAGCAGGGCACGGGCAGCCTCACGCTGGCCGGCACCAACCCGTTCACCGGCCGCACCGGTGTCGAACGGGGCCGGCTGCTGCTGGCCAACGGCGCGGCGCTGGCCGATGGCGCCGAGCTGCAGGTGGCCAGCGGCGCCACGCTGCAGCTGCTGGACAACGCGACCGTGGGCGCGCTGTCCGGCGCCGGCACGGTGGCGCTGGGCAACCACACGCTGACGCTGGGGACGGCCGGCAGCACCGTCTTCAGTGGTGGGATCGGCGGCGCCAACGGCGGCCTGGTCAAGCAAGGCAGCGGCAGCCTCACGCTGGCGGGCAGCAACAGCTTCGGCGGCGGCACCGTGGTGCTGGACGGCAGCCTGGTGCTGGCCAACGATGCCGCGCTGGCCGACACCGGCAGCGTGGTGCTGGCCGGCGGCGGCGCCCGGCTGCAGCTGGGTGCCAGCGAGACCATCGGCACCCTGTCGGGCACCGGCGCGGTGGTGCTGGGCGCCCACACGCTGACCCTCAACGCTGGCAGCGACGCGGTCTTCCAGGGCAACATCGGTGGCCAGGGCGGCCTGGTCAAGGCTGGCGCCGGCACCCTCACCCTCACCGGCACCAACACCCAGCAGGGCGGTACCACGCTGACTGGCGGTGTGCTGGTCGCCGACAGCGACGCCAGGCTGGGCGCCGCCCAGGGGGCGCTGACGCTGCGCGGCGGCAGCCTGCGGGTGGCCGATGGCCACCATCTGGTGCTGGACGCCGGCCGATTGCTGGTGCTCGACGCCGCCGGTGGTGCCGTCGACACCCCCATGCTGGCCCAGCTGACGGTGCCCGGCGCCGTCAGCGGCCGCGGCACGCTGACCAAGCAGGGGCTGGGCACCCTGGTGCTGCAAGGCGACAACCGCAGCCACACCGGTGGCCTGGGGCTGCTGGCCGGCAGCCTGCGGGCGTCAGGCGGCCAGGCGCTGACCGACACCGGCACGCTGGACATGGCTGCCGGCACCAGCCTCGCGGTCGACCCCGGCCTGGCGGTCGGCGCCACCGAGGTGCTGGGCCTGCTCAGCGGTGCGGGCGCCGTCAGCATCGCCAGCAACACCGCGCTGCGCATCGGCACCGCTGCAGACGCCAGCTTCTCGGGCAGCTTCAGCGGCGGTGGCACCCTGGTCAAGCAGGGCGCGGGCGCGCTGCTGCTGTCAGGCGCCAACAGCCTGCTGGGCGGCACGCAGGTGCTGGGCGGCGTGCTGACCATCGGCGACGATGCCAGCCTGGGTGCCAGCGGCAGCCTGCTCACGCTCGACGGCGGTGCGCTGCGCCTGGCCGGCCCCAGCCTGCTGCAGCTGCCCAGCAGCCGCAGCGTGCTGCTGGGTGCCGGTGGCGGCGTCTTCGAGGTGCAGTCCACCGGCGGCCAGCTCGACCTGCTGGGCACGCTCAGCGGCACGGGCAGCCTGCGCAAGCAGGGCGCGGGCAGCCTGCACCTGCTGGGTGCGGGCCTTGGTTTCAGCGGCACGGTGGATGTGGCCGCCGGCACCTTGCGCCTGGCCAACGCCGCCGCCCTGCCGGCCGGCGCGCACGTGACCCTGTCGGTCGACAGCCTGCTGCGGGTCGACGCCAACACCCAGCTCGGCCGGCTGGCCGGCACCGGCCAGGTGGCACTGGGTGGTGGTGCCGAGCTGGCGCTGGGCGGCGCCAGTGACGCCAGCTTCGGCGGCAGATTCAGCGGTGATGGCAGCCTGGCCAAGCAGGGCGGCGGCGCGCTGACGCTGGCCGGCGCCAGCAGCCACAGGGGC
>JBBAPL010000054.1:0-30725 GCA_040400895.1 Aquabacterium sp. | reverse complement strand
CACAAGACGACGAACGTCCGCATCTCGAGACCGACGAAGGCAGCAATGAGCCCACTGCCGCCATCCGCGTCGGGTGGGTCGTCGGACGCGGTCGCCGCGAATCCGGCGCCGACTGGTTTTTCTGGGGGGATGGGGGCCAGGCAGCGCCTCTACGATGGGTGGATAACAACCACCATTCTCTGGAGATGCGCATGCCCCCATTCCTTCGCCACACCACGGCAGCCTTGGCCGCGCTGGCCGCGCTGGCCGTGCTGGCTGGATGCCAGACCGCCCCGCCCGCCCCGCCCACCAGCCCTGACGTGGTGGGCGAATTCCGCGCCGGCTCTGGTTATCTGAAGGGCTATCTTGACCGCCAGCGGTTGCCCGACAGCTTGGCCCTGCTGCCCCCGCCGCCGGTTGCCGGCTCGGCCGAGGCTGCTGCCGACCTGGCCATCTATCGCAGCACACGCGCTCTACGCGACACGCCGCGCTGGGCGCTGGCCAGCGCCGACGACAACCTGAAGTTCCCCAAGGCGGCCGACGTGTTCAGCTGCGCGCTGGACCTGCCGATCTCGCAAGAGGCCACGCCGCACCTGAACATGCTGCTGCGCCGCACCCTGCTGGACGCCGGCCTGTCCACCTATGGCGCCAAGGACCACCACAAGCGCCAGCGTCCATTTGCCGCGCTGAAGGAAGGCAGCTGCGCCCCGGCCAGCGAAGCCGCGCTGGCCAAGGACGGCAGCTACCCGTCCGGCCATGCTGCGCTGGGCTGGGCCTGGGCCCTGGCGCTGGCCGGCATCGCGCCCGACCGCGCCGACGCCGTGCTGCAGCGTGGCCATGCCTTCGGCCAGAGCCGCGTCATCTGCGGCGTGCACTGGCAAAGCGACGTCGACCAGGGGCGGGTGATGGGCGCGGCCGCGCTGGCCCGGCTGCAGAGCGACGCCACCTTTCAGTCTCAATCGGCGCAGGCGCGGCAGGAGATGCAGGCTGCACGCGCCAAGGGTGCCCAGTCACCGCTGAACTGCGCAGCCGAGAAGGCGGCGCTGGGCCGCTGACCGGCGTGGCGGCGCGGGCTGCGACGGGCCGGTCACCCCCGGGCGAGAACAGGCGCCAGCGCCACCCCGGTGTGGGTGCCGCGTTCCACCAGCGCCTCTGGCGTGCCGGCGCACACCACCGTGCCACCCGCGGTGCCGCCCTCGGGCCCCAGGTCGATCACCCAGTCGGCCTCGGCGATCACGTCCAGGTCATGCTCGATCACCACCACGCTGTGGCCGCCGGCAACCAGGCGGTGCAGCACCGCGATCAGCCGCTCCACGTCGGCCATGTGCAGGCCCACCGTGGGTTCGTCCAGCACGTACAGCGTGTGCGGCGGCTTCTGGCCGCGGCGGGTGATGTCGTCGCGCACCTTGCTCAGCTCGGTCACCAGCTTGATGCGCTGCGCCTCGCCACCGCTCAGTGTGGGCGATGGCTGACCCAGTGTCAGGTAGCCCAGGCCCACGTCCTTCAGCAACTGCAGCGGGTAGGCGATGTTGGGCATGCTGGCGAAGAACTCCACCGCCTCGTCCACCTCCATGCGCAGCACGTCGCCGATGCTCTTGCCGCGCCAGCTGACCGCCAGCGTCTCGGGGTTGAAGCGCTGGCCGTGGCACTGGTCGCACGGCACCTTCACATCGGGCAGGAAGCTCATCTCGATGGTGCGCATGCCCTGGCCTTCACAGCCCGGGCAGCGGCCGTCGCCGGTGTTGAAGCTGAACCGCGCCGCCGCATAGCCGCGCGCCTTGGCCTCCAGCGTCTCGGTGAACAGCTTCCGGATGGTGTCCCAGAAGCCGATGTAGGTGGCCGGGCAGCTGCGCGGTGTCTTGCCGATCGGCGTCTGGTCGACTTCCAGCACCCGGTCGATCGGCATGAAGCCGCTGATGCCGGTGCAGCCTGTCAACGGCGGCAGCGTGCCGGCGGCCAGCGCATCCCGCCCGGCCCGGCTGACCTTGGTGGCGACGATGGCGTGCACGTTGGCCAGCAGCACGTCACGCGCCAGCGTGCTCTTGCCTGAGCCGCTGACGCCGGTGACGGCCACCAGCCGCTGCAGCGGCACCTCGACGTTCACATCACGCAGGTTGTGCAGGCTGGCACCGATCAGCGCCAGGTGGTCCACCGCCCGGTTGACCTTGCGGCGCGGCTGCAGCGGGTGCTTCAGCGGATGGGCCAGAAAGCGGCCGGTCAGCGACGCCGGGTTCAGCGCCAGATCGGCCGCCACGCCCTGGGCGATGACCGTGCCGCCGCGCTTGCCGGCGCCGGGGCCGATGTCGATGATGTGGTCGGCCCGGCGGATGGTGTCCTCGTCATGCTCCACCACCACCAGGGTGTTGCCCTGCGCGCTGAGCCGTGCCAACGCCTTCAGCAGGATGGCGTTGTCGCGCGGGTGCAGGCCGATGGTGGGTTCGTCCAGCACGTAGCACACGCCCTGCAGGTTGCTGCCCAACTGGGCGGCCAGGCGGATGCGCTGCGCCTCGCCGCCGCTGAGCGTGGGCGCGGCGCGGTCCAGCGTCAGGTAGCCCAGGCCCACTTCTTCCAGAAATTCCAGCCGGCTGCGGATCTCGCTGACCACATCGCGGGCGATGGCGGCGTCCCGCCCTTCCAGGGCCAGCGCGGTGCTCCATTGCCGCGCGGCGTCCACCGCCCAGCCCGCCACGGCGGTGATGGTGTGGCCGTCGAATCGGATGTTGCGTGACACCGGGTTCAGGCGTGACCCCTGGCAATCGGGGCAGGGCGCGCCGCTCAGGCCTTCCACTTCGGGCTCGTCGGACGGAAAGCTCTGCTCGCGGCCCTTCTGGTCGTCGTCACGCACGCTGTCGTCCAGCGCCTTGCGCTGTTCGCGTGTCAGCGTCAGGCCGGTGCCCACGCAGCTGGTGCACCAGCCGTGCTTGCTGTTGTAGCTGAACATGCGCGGGTCCAGCTCGGGGTAACTGGTGCCGCACTGCGGGCAGGCACGCTTGGTGGAAAACACCTTCAGGCTGCCGATGCCGGCGGTGGGCGCGCCGGCGTCCATCGCCTCGGCCAGGCCGTCCAGCGGCGTCAGCAGATGCAGCACGCCCTTGCCGACGTCCAGCGCCTTGGCCAGCAGTTCGCGCAACTCGGCCTCCTGCGCGGGCGACACCACCAGGCTGCCCACCGGCAGCTCCAGCGTGTGTTCCTTGAAGCGGTCCAGCCGCGGCCAGGGGTCGACCTTGACGAATTCACCGTCCACCCGCAGGTGGGTGTGGCCGCGCGCCTTGGCCCACTTGGCCAGGTCGGTGTAAACGCCCTTGCGGTTGACCACCAGCGGTGCCAGCAGGCCCACATGCTGGCCACGGTGCTCCTTCAGCAACTGCGCGGCGATGCTCTCCACGCTCTGCGGCCGCACCTCGGCGCCGTCGTGCACGCAGCGCTGCGTGCCCAGCTTCACCCACAGCAGGCGCAGGAAGTGCCACACCTCGGTGGTGGTGGCCACGGTGCTCTTGCGGCCGCCGCGGCTCAGCCGCTGCTCGATGGCCACGGTGGGCGGGATGCCGTAAACCGCATCCACCTCCGGCCGGCCGGCTGGCTGCACGATGCTGCGGGCGTAGGCGTTCAGGCTTTCCAGGTAGCGGCGCTGCCCTTCGTTGAACAGGATGTCGAAGGCCAGCGTGCTCTTGCCCGAGCCCGACACGCCCGTGACCACGGTGAACTTGTCGCGCGGAATGTCGACATTCAGGCTTTTGAGGTTGTGCTCGCGGGCGTTGACGATGCGGATGTCGTTGCCTGCCGCCAGCTTGGCGGCATCGCGCCGTGCCTTGGCCACCAGCTGCAGCGGCCGGCCTTCTTCCACCGCCAGGCTCACGCCCAGGGCCTTGTCGTAGTCGCGCAGCGCCTTGCCGGTGTGCGATGTGGCGTGGGCCTTCACATCCTCGGGCGTGCCGGTGCACACCACATGGCCACCGGCGTCGCCGCCCTCGGGCCCCAGGTCGACGATCCAGTCGGCGCTGCGGATCACGTCCAGGTTGTGCTCGATGATGATCAGCGAGTGGCCCGCCTCCAGCAGCCGGCGCAGACTGCGCATCAGCTTGGCGATGTCGTCGAAGTGCAGGCCGGTGGTGGGCTCGTCGAACAGGAACAGCGTGCCCTTCTTGGCCATGGGCTGGCGTGGGCCGGCGGCGGCATCGGCCAGGAAGCCGGCCAACTTCAACCGCTGTGCTTCGCCCCCGCTGAGCGTGGGCACCGGCTGGCCCAGGCGCACATAGTCCAGGCCCACGTCGACGATGGGCTGCAGCCGGGCGGTGACGGCACTGTCGCCGCTGAAGACCACGCAGGCTTCGGCCACCGTCAGCGCCAGCACATCGGCCACACTCAGGCTGTAGGGCCCGCGGATCAGCTTGACCTCGAGCAGTTCGGCGCGGAAGCGCTTGCCGTCGCAATCGGGGCAGCGCAGGTACACGTCCGACAGGAACTGCATCTCCACATGCTCGAAGCCGCTGCCGCCGCAGGTGGGGCAGCGTCCGTCGCCGGCGTTGAAGCTGAACATGCCGGCCCCGTGGTGCCGCTCCACCGCCAGCGGCGCCAGCGCGAACAGCTTGCGGATTTCATCGAAGGCGCCCACGTAGCTGGCCGGGTTGCTGCGCGCCGTCTTGCCGATCGGCGACTGGTCGACGAACACCGCATCGGCCAGCCAGTCCATGCCCAGCAGCGCCTGATGCGCGCCGGCGCCTTCGGTCGGCTTGCCGAAGTGGCGCAGCAGGGCCGGCACCAGCACGTCCTGCACCAGGGTGCTCTTGCCCGAGCCGCTGACGCCGGTGACCACGGTGAGGCGCTGCAGCGGAAAGCTGACCTCGATGTTCTGCAGGTTGTGCTCGGTCACGCCCTGCAGGATGAGCTTGGGCGTGGCGTCGTTGACGAAGCGGCGCAGGCCGATGCCCACATGCTTGCGTGCGCCCAGGTAGGCGCCGGTCAGGGTGTCGGCGTTGCGCGCCGCGTCGGGCGTGCCGTCGAAGACGATCTGGCCCCCGCGCTCACCCGGCCCCGGGCCCATGTCGATCAGCCGGTCGGCGGCCAGCATCACCGCCGGGTCGTGCTCGACGACGACGAGCGTGTTGCCGGCATCGCGCAGCCGGTGCATGGCCTCGACAATGCGGCCCATGTCGCGCGGATGCAGGCCGATGCTGGGCTCGTCCAGCACGAACAGGGTGTTGACCAGGCTGGTGCCCAGCGCGGTGGTCAGGTTGATGCGCTGCACTTCTCCGCCGGACAGCGTGCGGCTCTGGCGGTCCAGCGTCAGATAGCCCAAGCCGACATCGCACAGGTAGCGCAGGCGGGTGCGCATCTCGTCGAGCAGCAGCTTCAGCGCCTCGTCCAGCATGGTCGACGGCAAGGTCAGGCCGTCGAAGAAGCGGCGCAGCCGGTCGATCGGCAGCAGCATCAGGTCGTGCAGGCTCAGGCCGGGCAGGGCTTCCAGCTGGGCGCGGGTCCAGCCCACGCCCATCGGCAGCATGCGCTTGCCCGGCGCCATCGCCGCATCGGCTGCGGCCTGGTCGCCCATGCGCCACAGCAGGGCCTCGGTCTTCAGCCGCGCGCCGCCGCAGGTGCCGCATGGCGTGTAGCTGCGGTACTTGCTCAAGAGCACGCGAATGTGCATCTTGTAGGCCTTGCTCTCCAGGTAGCCGAAGAAGCGCCGCACGCCGTACCACTGCTTGTGCCAGTTGCCCGCAAAGCTGGGGTTGCCGTCGATCACCCAGTCGCGCTGGGCGGGGCTCAGCTGGCTCCAGGCGGTGTCGCGCGGGATGCCGGCCTCGCCGGCGTACTTCAGCAAGTCGTCCTGGCATTCCTTCCAGGCGGGGGTCTGGATCGGCTTGATGGCGCCGTTGCGCAGGGTCTTGCGGTGGTCGGGGATCACCAGGCCCATGTCGACGCCGATGACGCGGCCGAAGCCGCGGCAGGCCTCGCAGGCGCCGAAGGCGGAGTTGAAGCTGAACAGCGCCGGTTGCGGGTCGGCATAACGCAAATCGCTGTCGGGGCAGTGCAGGCCGGTGGAGTAGCGCCAGAGGGTGGCGTCGTCTTCGCCTTCTTTCAGTGCGTAGACGTTGACGCGCCCGCTGCCGCGCTTCAGGCCCAGTTCGATGGCCTCGACCACGCGGATCTTGTCAGCGCCGGCGATGCGCAGCCGGTCGGCCACCACGTCCAGCACCTTGCGGTCGTTGACAGTGCGTCCGGCCTGCACCCGCGTGAAGCCGCTGGCCGACAGCCACTGTTCCACCTCGGCTGGTGTCACCGTGGCCGGCAGTTCGACCGGGAAAGTGATCACCAGGCGCGGGTCACCCGCCGCGGCAGCCTTGGCCAGCAGGTCGGCGTGGATGGTCTCGGGCGTGTCGTGCCGCACGGCTTGCGCGGTCTGCTTGTCGAACAGCTGGGCGGCGCGGGCGAACAGCAGCTTCAGGTGGTCGTTCAGCTCGGTCATCGTCCCCACGGTGCTGCGGGACGTGCGCACCGGGTTGGTCTGGTCGATGGCAATCGCCGGCGGCACGCCGTCCACCCGGTCGACCGCGGGGCGGTCCATGCGGTCGAGGAACTGGCGCGCGTAGGCGCTGAAGGTCTCGACGTACCGCCGCTGGCCCTCGGCATACAGCGTGTCGAACACCAGGCTGCTCTTGCCCGAGCCGCTGGGCCCGGTCACCACCGTCATCTCGCCGGTGTGGATGTCCAGGTCGAGGTTCTTCAGGTTGTGCTGGCGGGCGCCACGGATGCGGATCACGCCGGTCGTCGGCCCCGCGGTCAGGCCTGCCGGATCACCCCCTTGCGGAGGGATCAGGGCACCTGCAGGTGGGTCGACGGGACGGTTCATCTAGCAGGCTCCGGGAGGCAAGGCCAGACATTCTAGGGACGCACCCCGGGCCGGGGCGGCCCGGGGGCAAGCCGATGCATTCCGGAAGGTGCCGGCCAGGGCCGACGCAGGTCACTGCGTGGTGACGATGGTGACGCGGCGGTTTTCCTGCGCGTCGGGCTGGTTGGGGTTCAGCAGTTCGGCGCTGCCCCGGCCCACCGGCTGGATGCGGTCGGGCAGCACGCCCAGCTTGGTGGTCAGGTAGCTGGCCACGCTCTGTGCACGCTCTTCCGACAGCTTCATGTTCAGGTCCGAGCTGCCGCGCGGGTCGGCGTGGCCCTCGATGCGGAAGGCAAAGCCGGCCAGCCGGTCCGATTGCAGCGCCTTGGCCACCGTCTCCAGCACCTTGATGGTCTCGGGCGTCAGCTCGGCCGACCCGGTGGCAAAGGTGATCAGCAGGTTGGCCTTGCCCGGCGCCGCCGGCTTGGCCGGACCTCCCGCCTTGGCGGGTTGGAAGGTGGACCCACCCGGCCGGGTGGCCGGCCGGAAGCCGCGGGTGGCGCCACTGGCCGCGCCATCGGCCGGCTCGGGCAGGTCGATGGCCAGGGCGTCGACCAGCACGTCTTCGGTCACCTGGTTGTTCTTCAACACCGGGGCCGGTGCCGTGTCCTGCGCCCAGGCTGCAGGCATGCAGGCCCCGGCCAGCGCCAGGGCCAGCACCAGCCGGGGCCACAGGTGGGCTTCAGCGGTCATCACATGCTCCATCAGGGTCAGGCAGGCCCGCCCGGGGTGGGCCGACGCGCTGATGATGCGCCAGTGCGCCACCGTTTGCACGCACAGGTCACCGGGCGGCCAATTGTCGTTGCTCGAACAGGTAGTCGGCACCCGGCTCATGGCCGCCGCCCCGGCTGGCGCCGTACTGCGGGCGCTGCGGCAACTTGCGCGCCACCGCGAAGCGCACCTGCTCGAACAGGTTGCTGCCGGGCTTCCAGCCGCCCACCTGCTGCAGGGACTGCATCAGGTTCCAGGCGAAGGGTGAATGCCCGTTGAGTCCGGAGTCGAACACCGGCTCATTGCCGCCCGAGGTCATCACCACCACCGCGCGCTTGTTCAGCAGGCCGGCGGCATCGGTGGTGGTGGCGACACCGCGGATGCGCTCGCCCGAGACCAGGCTGCCCGAATAGCAGCTGTCGGACACCATCGCCAACTGCTGCGCCGGCAACTGGCGCAGCAGGCGGTCGATGTCGGCGTTGGAGATCCAGGTCTCCGGCCGGCTGGCGTCGGCGTCGGCGGGTTGCCAGTAGCCCAGCCCCGTCTTCTCGACCCGCTCGCCGTGGCCGGCGTAGTACACCACCACCGAGTCGTTCGGGCCCACCTGCGCCGCCAGCTGGTTGAGCGTGCGGAAGATCGTGGCCTTGCCGGGGTTCTCCAGCACCACGGTCTCGTAGCCCAGGCTCTGCGCCAGGGTGGTGGAGACGGCGCGCACGTCGCTGACCGCGTTGGCCAGCTTGGGGATGCGCCCGTCCAGGTAGTTGTCGACCCCGATCAGCACGGCAATCTTGCGTTGGATCTGGGGCACCGCGGCGCGGGCCACCGTGCGGCGCGCCGGCAGGTTGACCTGCAGGTTGGCCGGCAGCGGCTGCACCCGCGGTGCGGCGGGCGCCGCCGGTGCTGGCGCAGGCCCCGCCGCTGGCGCCACTGCAGGCGCCGTCGCAGCCGGAGCGGCCGGCGCGGCAGGCGCAGCCGACGATGGTGCCGTGACCGCTGCACGCTCGACAACGCGGGCATTGGAGATGTCGAGCCCCGCGCCCAGCGGCCGCACCACCAGGCACTGGCCGCTGGCGGCCTGCTGGGCCGTGGCGCAGCCGGCGGCGTCGGCGGCGGCCGGGTTGGTTTCCAGTTCGGTCAGCGCGTTGCGGAAGACCGTCTTCTTGTAGGCGTCGCGCGCGGCCAGCACCGACGCCACGGTGGCGCCGGGCAGGTTGTCGAGGTCCAGCGTGCCGAAGCTGCCGCTGCGGCTGTCGCCCTGCAGCCCGGGCAGGGCGTCCAGCGCCCGGCCCGACCCGGCTGCGCTGCCTTCGGCGGTGGGCAGCACGGCCGCCACGGCGCCCCGTGTCACCAGGGTGTTCACCGGCTCCTGGGTGGCGGGCACCTCCACCGGCGGCACGGTGATGGCCAGCGCGGCCGCGTTGGACAGCGCCTGGCTGAACACATAGTTCTGCGCCGTGAGCCCGCTGCCGTTGACCGCATAGCGCCCGGCGTCCGACTGGCTGGTGGCCGTGGTCTGGAACAGCAACTGGCCCTGGGTGGCCGTGGCCAGCGTTTCGCCGCTGACCAGGCCCTGCACCGTGCCGGTCAATGCCGGCAGCGTGGCGCCGCGCACCACGGTCTGCGCATCCGCCCGGTAGAGCAGGGTGGCCGGGGTGATGTCGGCCGTGGTGCTGGCCGTGCTGTTGGCCAGTCGGTAGTTGCCGGCGTCCTGCCCACCCAGGGTGGTGGCGTTGGCGGCGACCAGCTTGCCCACGCCCACGTTGGCGTCGCTGAAGCCGGCCGTGCCGCTGGCCACGGTCACGCTGTCGCCTTCGAGCACGCCCGACAAGGTCCAGCGCGTGATGGCAGCGGCCGTTCCGCCGTCGTACACCTTGCTGGCGGCCAGCACGGCGCCGAGGTTCAGCGTCAACGGGGTCACGCGCACCTGCAGCGTGGACGTGTCGAAGCCATAGCCGAAGATCGGTGTGCCGTCACCGGCCACCACGGTGTTGCCCAGGCTGCCCTGGCCGGGCACCAGGTTGCGGGCCTCGCCGGCGTTGCGGTCCTGCAGCGTCAGGTCGCTGACCAGCGCTTGGCCGTCGCGCAGACCGGACACCCCGAGGTTCAGCGACGCGAGGTTGACGCTGGTGCTGCCGTCGTAGCCCTTGGACAGCACCGATTCACTGGTGGGCTGCAGCCCGACCACCGGCGTGGCGGCGAACAGGAATCCGTTGCCCGGCGCCGCGGGCGCGCTGCCCGGTGCCGCGCCGTATTGCCAGAAGTCGGCGCGCAGGCCGCCCGGCCGGAACATCTGGAGCTCGTTGTCGTCGGTGGAATCCGCCAGTTCCACCTGCCAGTGCCCGGCCGGGGTGCGGAACACGCTGCCGTCGCCCAGGTTGACGAAGCCCTGCACCGCGCCACCCTGCGTGCCGGTGATGCGCAGCGCGTTGCCGTTGGCGCCGGCATACAGCACCAGGCTGTCGCCGAGCAGCAGGTTGTCGGCCGCGATCTCCAGGCGGCCGCCGGTGGCCAGCACGGTGGTGGCCGTCAGGGTTGGCAGCGTGGCTGCCTCCTGCGCACGCTTGACGGACAGCGCTTGCTGGCGCCCCGGGCCACCGGCGTCGAACTGCTGGTCGGGTGTGCCGTCGCCGCCGGTGTCGATGGCCTCCACGCCCATCAGCAGGGTGCCGGCCTGCACCGACACCAGCGCATCGCTGTTGAACAACAGGCGGGTGCTGGTGTCCATGCTGGTGCCGATGCTGACGGTGTTGCCGCTGATCGACACGGTGGCGGGTGCGCCGTCGATCAGTGCGTCGTCGATGAACAGGTCGCCCAGGGCCGCCAGGCTCAGGCTGCCGCCCGTGGGCGCCTGGATGCGGCCGCTGAGCAGCAGGTCGTTGCCCGAGCGCAGCGTCAGCGCGCTGCCGGCCGAGGCGTCGATCTCGACGCTGCCGCCACCCATGACGATGCCATGGTGCAGGCCGGGGGTCTCGACATCGCCGCGGATGTCGATGCTGGCCCCGCCCAGCGCCACCAGCCGGGTGCCGTCGTCGCCGATGAACACGGCGGTGCGTGTCGCGCCGGTGCCGCTGGGACCGCCCGACGTGCCGCGGATGACCATGCTGGGCGGCGCGCCATCGGTCGGCAGGCTGGCGCCGGACACGCCCACACGCAGCAGGCTGCCGTAGCCGATGTCCACGGCAGCGGCCAGGTAGTCGTCAGCGTTGGCCTGCGAGCCGTAGACGCTGCCGGTGATGCGCAGGGATTCGGTGGCGGCGATGCCGCTGTTGGCCACCAGCACGCCGATGCGTTCACTGCTGTAGCCGGACGGCCCGGCATCCACCGTGCCGTGGATGCTGACCCGGCTGCCCTCGATCTGGCTGCCTTCTTCGATGCGCACGCCGGCGGTGTCGGTGAAGCTGACCAGGCTGTGGCCGTCGATCTGGACACGGCCGCTGCCGGCGCGCAGCGTGCTGCCGCGGATCGACACGCCGTTCTGCACGCTGCTGCCCGAATGGGCCACCGCGCCGGCGTTGCCGGCGGTGCAGCCCAGCACCACGCCGCAGGCGACGCTGGGCCCGCCCAGGGTGATGTCGCCACCCGCGGTGGCGATCGACGACGACTGGATCTTGATGCCGCCGCCATGGCCACTGCCGTCGCCCTGACCCACCACGCCACCCAGTGCGCCGGCCACCAGGTTGACGGTCAACGGGGCGTTCAGCGTCTGGATGCTGGAGTTCTCCATCAGCACGCTGCCCGTGGCGTTGAACGTCAGGCTGACCGCCTGGGTGGGCGCCACGTTGAAGAAGGCGCCGCGCAGCGTGATGTCGCCGTTGCCCTCGTTGCCGGGGCTGTTGCTGGTGGCGATGGTGACGTTGGTGTTGGCGTTCAGCGCCTGGCTGATGGTGAAGGTGCTGAGCGTGGCAGGGTCACCGGTGGTGATGAAGTTGGGGCCGGCGCTGATGCCGAAGTCGCCCTCGGTGCTGCTGCTGATGTACAGGTCATCGGGGTCGATCAGCCATTGGCCGGCGCGGCCGGCGGGTGCGCCGGTGTCGACCGCCCGCGGCCGCACGTCGATCCAGCCGCCCGATGTCTCGATGAAGCCGCCGTGGCCGCCCAACGCGCCGCCGCGGGCGCTGAAGCTGCCGTAGGCACGCGCTGCCTGGCTGCCCCACAGCACCACCAGGCCGCCGTTGCCGTTCACCAGGGCGTCGGCACGCACCGTGGCGCCGGGCGCCATGAAGGTGGCATCGGCATGGCGCCAGGCCGGGTCGCTGCCGCGCAGGCCACCGCCCAAGCGCACCGCGCCGCCACCGGCAGCACCCGACGCATCGGCCAGTGCGCCATCCAGCAGGCCCACCTGCCGGCCGAGCAGGCCGATGCTGCCGCCCACACCGTTGCCACCCAGCGCGCTGATGCCGCCACTGGCCAGCAGCGTGCCGCCGCCGGCATCGACCACCACCTGGCCGCCGGCGCTGGCGCCGTCGGCGCTGGTGCGGCTGGCCGCGCCCAGCGTGGCGCCCTGGCTGGCGCTGATCAGCACCTGGCCGCCGGCGCCGGTGCCCAGGCTGTCGGCCCGCACGATGCCCTGCTGGTTGACCAGGGCGGCCTGCAGGTCGATGAAGCCGCCGCTGGCCGACAGCCGGCCGAGGTTGAGCACTTCGCCCTGCGGCGCGCTCAGTTGCAGGCCCAGCCGCGGCGTGGCGGTGTCGACCAGGTCGATCTGGCCCCCGGCGGCCAGCACCACCTGGCCGTCCGGGGATTCGATCAGGCCTTCATTGCGCACCCCGCCGGCAGCGCCGATCAGCAGCACGCGGCCGCCGCTGGTGCTGCGCAGTTCGCCCTGGTTGACCACCGCGGCGCTGAACGAGCCGTCGGCCGCACCCCCCGTCACGCCACCCAGGCTGAAGCGCCCGGTGGCCAGGCCGGCGCGCCAGGCATCGTCGTCCATGCGCAGCGTGCTGGCCACCAGGCCGGCCACATCCACCCGCGCCCCGGCCCCGAACAGCACGCCGTTGGGGTTGAGCAGCCAGACCTGGCCGTTGCTCGACAGGCTGCCGAGGATCTGCGACGGGTCTTGGCCCACCACCCGGTTCAGCACCTTGCTGCTGACCGACGGCTGCACGAAGCGCACCGCATCCCCGGCGCCGATGGAGAACTGCTGCCAGTTCAGCAGCGCGCCGGCCGTGTTGGTGACCGTCAGCTGGCGGCCCTGGGTCTGCACCGTGGCCTGGCCCTGCACCACCTGCAGGCCCGACGGCAGCACCGGGCCGGCGGCCTGCAGCCCGCCACCGGCACACAGGCTGGCAATTGCCAGCGCCAGCGGGCGCAGCGCGCGCAGGCGGGAAGGAACGGAGTGGACGGTTGCGGTCATGGTGTGGGTCCGATCAGAAGCGGGCCATCAGAAGCTGGCGGACAGCACGACGTGGGCGCGCCAGTCGCCGCGCTCCGTGCTGATGGCGTCGTGCAGGGCGCGGGCGATGTCGGCACGCAACTGCACTGGGCCCCAGCCCAGCCGCAGTCCGACGCCAGCCGACGTGGCACGGCAGCGCGTGGCGGCGGCGCTGCAGGCCGTGCCCGCCTGGTTGTGCACCTCGCCGGCATCGGCAAACGCCACCAGGCGCAGGTCGGGGGTGGTGGGCAGCCAGTCGGTGCCCAGGCGCGGGCTCAGCAGCTCGACCGACAGCTGCCAGCCGGAATCGCCCGACAGCTCACGCTCCTGGTAGCCGCGCACCGACTGCGCGCCGCCCAGGCCGAATTGCTCACCCGACACCAGCGGGTCGCCGCTGTGCTGCAGGCTGAAGCGGGCCGCCAGGCGCGCGTCGTCCAGCACCGCCAGGCTGCCCTGGGCACCAGCGCGCAGCACGGTGTAGCGCCGTGGCGCGCCGGGCCGCACCGCGTCGAAGTTGGCCTGGTCGCTGTGCTGGCCGCCCAGCGCCAGGTTGTGGGTCAGCCCCAGGGTGAACAGCATCGGCGTGGCACCGCCCTGCTGCGCCGCCCATTCCAGCGACAGCGGCTGCACCGACACACTCTCACCCGCCGCACCGCAGGCGCCGGCGGGCAGTCCGGCCACGCTGCAGTCGTTGAGGTAGGCGCGGGTCTCCAGGCCGGTGGTCAAGCGCTGGTCGAACTCCCCCAGGCGCGGCAGGTACCAGACCATGCGCGCCCCGGCGATGCGGCCGGCGCCGGCAAAGCGCAAGTCGCCCGCGGCGATGGTCTGGGTGCCGCCATCGACGTTGGAA
Organism: Aquabacterium sp.; assembly: GCA_040400895.1. Lineage (GTDB taxonomy): Bacteria > Pseudomonadota > Gammaproteobacteria > Burkholderiales > Burkholderiaceae_C > Pseudaquabacterium. The sequence continues at coordinate 16,928 of JBBAPL010000054.1, read as the reverse complement.
TAAGCCGCGAACAGGTCCAACGCTGCGCGCAGGCCCGGCAGCGGCCAGCGGTAGCCAGCGCTGGCCACCCGCACCATGCCGGGGTCGGTGGGCGATGTCTGCAGGTTCAGGCTGAACTGGTCGTCGTGGCCGGTCAGCTCGGCATGCTGCCAGCCCAGGCCCAGTCGGTAGTGGCCGGTGCGGTCATTGCCGGAGTTGTCGAGCGACGCGCTGAAACGGTGTACGGGCTGCTCGTCCACCTTCACCGTGGCCTGCACCTCGCCGGGCGCCGCACCCGGGCCCAGCAGCACCGCCATGTTGCGGCCGGGGTTCTCGTTGGCGATCTGCAGTTCGGCGTCGATGCGGCGCACCCGCGGCGTGGCACCTTCCACCAGCGACGGCAGGGCTGCGCGCACCCGCTGGGCGCTGAGGCGCTGGTTGCCCTGCACCTGCACCTGGCTGACCTTGCCCTCGACCACGTTCAGCGTCACCACACCGTCGGCCACCGGCTGCGGCGGCACGTACACCACCACCGCCGCCCAGCCCGCCTGGCCGTACAGCGCCTGCACGGCCTGCGCGGCGCGCTGCAGGTCCGCCAGGCTGCGCGCACCCGTGTAGGGCACCAGCGCGGCCTGGACCGCCGCGCCATCCAGCAGCGTGTTGCCCTGCACCTGGAAGCTGCGTACCTGCACCTGCTCGGTGGCTGCGGTCTGGGCATGGGCGGCTGGGCCGGCGGTCAGCAGGGCCGCAGCGGCCACCATTGCCAGGGCCTGCCCGCGCCGCGGACGTGCCGCGCGATGGGTCGAATTCATGGGTGCTCCTCGGTCGATCGACAGCGCCGGGCTTGGCCGCAGACACAGCCAACGCCTGAAAACGGGCATGTTGCCCGTTGCCTGCCCGGCCACCCATCCCCATGTCCACCAAACTAGAGAGGCGCAACCGTGGCGCCACAATGCCGGCCACGCCAAGCCTTCCCACGACGATCGCCACCGACACGCCATGCTGCAGCGCCTGATCTTCACCATCCTGCTGGCCTTCAGCGCCGCCATCCTGCCCGCGCGAGCGCAGATCCTGATCGGTCAGACCGCGGGCCACACCGGCGCGGTGGCGGCCACGGTCAAGGAGGCCACCGCCGGGGCGCAGCTGCTGTTCGACGCACTGAACGCCCGCGGCGGCATCGGTGGCCAGAAGCTGGAACTGCTGGTGATGGACGACGCCTTCGACCCCCAGCGCGCCGCCGACAACGCCAAGGCGCTGATCGACCGGGGCGTGGTCTCGCTCTTCCTGACCCGCGGCACGCCGCACAACCAGCGCATCATGCCGCTGCTCACCGAGTTCAAGGTGCCGCTGTTGGGCCCCAGCACCGGGGCGCTGGTGCTGCATGAGCCGGTGCACCCGTGGCTGTTCAACGTGCGTGCCACCTACCAGCGCGAGGCCGAGCGCAGCATCAAGCACCTGCTGGGCACCGGCGTGTCGCGCATCGCCCTGGTGCAGGTGGACGACAGCTTCGGCCAGGACGCCGCGGCGGGCGCGTTGCGCGGCTTCGGCGGCACGGTCAAGCCGGTGGTGCACGACACCTACGACCGCGCCAAGCCCAAGTTCGACGCCATCGTGCAGCGGGTGGTGGCCGCTGACGCCCAGGCGGTGCTGTTCATCGGTTCGGGCACGGCGGTGGTCGACGGCATCCAGATGTTGCGGGCGGCCGGCTCGCGGGCCCAATTGCTGACGCTGAGCAACAACGCCTCGGCTGGCTTCGTCAAGGCGCTGGGCGACCTGGCGCGCGGCGTGGTGGTCAGCCAGGTGCTGCCGGGCGAGCGCGCGCTGGGCGTGCCCCTGGTCAAGGAGGCGCATGACCTGGCACGCGCCCGCGGCGCCGGCGCGCCCGAGATCACGCCGGCGCTGCTGGAAGGTTATGCGGCTGCCAAGGTGCTGGCCGAAGGCCTGCGCCGCGCCGCCGCCAACGGGGCGCTGAACCGCGCCGGCCTGCAGCGCGCGCTGGAGACGCTGAAGAACTACGACCTGGGCGGGCTGGAGCTGAGCTTCAGCCCCACCGACCACACCGGCCTGGATTACGCCGACCTGTCGATCATCGGCGCCGACGGCCGCTTTCGGCGGTGAACCCGCGGGTGGATCCCTTGGTGCCGCCATCGGTGGGGCTCCCGGCCGGCACCCCGGCGCTGCAGCTGCACGGCCTGCGCTACCGCTGGCCCGGCGCGCTGTCCGACACCATCGCCATCGACAACCTGCAGCTGGCGCCGGGCGACAGCGTCTTCCTGCGCGGGCCCAGCGGCTGCGGCAAGAGCACGCTGCTGAGCCTGTGCGCCGGCGTGCTGCTGCCGCAGGCCGGCTCGGTGCAGCTGCTGGGCCGCGCCTGGCAGAGCCTGGGCGCCAGCGCCCGCGACCGCCACCGCGCTGACCACCTGGGCTACATCTTCCAGCAGTTCAACCTGCTGCCCTACCTCAGCGTGCTGGACAACGTGCGCCTGCCGCTGCGGTTTTCGGCGCTGCGTGCGCAGCGCGCCGGGCCGCAGGCCGCCGAGCAGCTGCTGGCCCGCACCGAGCTGCCCACCGCGCTGTGGACGCAGCCTGCCGGCACCTTGTCGGTGGGCCAGCAGCAGCGGGTGGCAGCGGCCCGGGCGCTGATCGGCGCACCGGCGGTGGTGATCGCCGACGAGCCCACGTCGGCGTTGGACGAAACCCTGCGCGAGGCCTTCATGGCCCTGCTGCTCGACAGCTGCGCCGCCGCCGGCAGCGCGCTGCTGTTCGTCAGCCATGACGCACGGCTGGCGCAGCGCTTTGCGCGGGTGGTCGACCTGCCGGCCATCAACCTGGCAACGCGGGAGGCGGCGGCATGACAGCCTTGTTGACGTTGGCGGCCCGCAGCGCCTGGAACCGCCGCTTCGTGCTGTCGTTGGTGGTGCTGTCGATCGCGCTGAGCACCTTCCTGCTGCTGGGCATCGAGCGCATCCGGCAGGACCTGCGGGCCAACTTCTCGCAGGCGGTGTCGGGCACCGACCTGATCGTGGGTGCCCGCACCGGGCCGGTGCAGCTGCTGCTGTATGCGGTGTTCCGCATCGGCAATGCCACCAACAACATCCGCTACACCAGCGCCGAGGCCATCGGCCAGCTGCGCGGCGTGGCCTGGGTGGTGCCATTGAGTCTGGGCGACAGCCACCGTGGCTTTGCGGTGCTGGGCACCACCGGGGCGTACTTCGAGCGCTTCCGCCACGGCCAGAAGCAGGCGCTGCAACTGGCCCAGGGCAAGCCCTTCGACGCGCTGTACGACGCGGTGCTGGGCGCCGAGGTGGCGCGCCGGCTGGGCTACAGCCTGGGCCAGCGCATCGTGCTCAGCCACGGTGACGGCGCGATGCAGGCCAACGACCATGCCGACAAGCCGTTCACGGTCGTCGGCATCCTGGCGCCCACGGGCACGCCGGTGGACCGCACGGTGCACATCAGCCTGCAGGGCATGGAGGCCATCCACCTCGACTGGCAGGCCGGTGTGCCGCTGCCGGGGCAGGCCATCGGCGCCGAGCAGGCCGCGCAGGCCGACCTGACGCCGCGCAACATCACCGCCGCGCTGGTCGGCCTGAAGAGCCGGGCCGCGGTGTTTGCGGTGCAGCGTGATGTGGCCGCCTTCCGTGCCGAGCCGCTGCTGGCCATCCTGCCCGGCGTGGCGCTGGATGAACTGTGGGACGTGGTCGGCCTGGGCGAGCGCGGCCTGCAGGCGATGAGCGCGCTGGTCGCCACCGTCAGCCTGGCCGGCCTGGTGGCGGTGATCCTGGCCGGGCTGAACGAGCGCCGGCGCGAGCTGGCCATCCTGCGCGCCGTGGGCGCTGGCCCGCGCCAGATGCTGGCACTGCTGGCGGCTGAGGGCTTGTTGGTCACCGCCAGTGGCGTGGTGCTGGGCGCGCTGGCCTGCTGGGGCGCGGTGGCGGGGCTGGGCGGCTGGGTGCAGTCACATTTCGGCATCACACTGCAGCTGCTGCCACCCGGGCCTGCAGAATGGCTGCTGATGGCCGCCGTGCTGGCCGGCGGCTTGCTGGCCAGCCTGGTGCCGGGCTGGCGCGCCTACCGCCTGTCGCTGGCCGACGGCCTGTCACCCAGGATCTGAACCTATGTCCCACCGCACACCCACCCGCCGCCGCTGGCTGCAAACCGCCACCGGCCTGCTGGCCGCCTGCAGCCTGCCGCTGGCCGCGCAGCCCAAGCCCACGGCCCACAGCGCCGGCTACACCGAGATCCGCTGGGACGACCTGGTTCCCAAGGGCTGGGACCCGACCAAGGCCCTCAAGGACCAGGGCGTGACCAACATGGCCGCACTGAACGACGGCGACCCCAAGGCCGCCGCGCTGATGGCCCAGCTGCGCGAGGCCTGGGACAACGCGCCGACCGAGCCGCAGCTTGACGGCACCCGTGTCAAGCTGCCTGGCTACCTGGTGCCGCTGGAAGAGGTGGCCGCTGGCCACACTGAGTTCTTGCTGGTGCCGTACTTCGGTGCCTGCATCCACACCCCGCCGCCGCCGGCCAACCAGATCGTGCTGGTGGTGCCGGCCAAGCCGGCCGGCGGGTTCCGCAGCATGGACACGGTGTGGGTCAGCGGCACGCTGAAGACCACCCGCAACAATTCACCCATGGGCACCAGCGGCTACCGGCTGGAATCGGCCCTGGTCGAGCGGTACAAGGCTCCGACCCGGTGACCGGCGCCGGCCTGCCGGGCGGCGCTGCTTGGTGGTGGTCCCAGATCACCCGTCTGGGCGAGGCCCAGATCCTGCTGCCGGCGATGGCCCTGGCCCTGTTGTGGCTGGTGCGCCAGCCGGGCGGCCGGCCCCTGGCGCTGGCCTGGCTGCTGGCCACCGGCGTGGCCGCCAGCATCACCACGGCCAGCAAGATTGCGTTTCTCGGCTACGGTATCGGCTGGGCGCCGCTGGACTTCACTGGCTTCTCCGGCCATGCAATGTTCGCCGCCGCCGTGATGCCGCTGCTGGTGCGCCTGGGCGCCGGGCCGGGCAGCGCCGATGGCAGGCGCCGGGTGCTGATCGTTGGCTACCTGCTGGCGCTGGCCGTGGCCGTGTCGCGGGTGAAGGTGGGCGCCCATTCGGTCAGCGAGGTGGTGGCGGGCTTCAGCCTGGGGGCGGCGGCCAGCGCCATGGCCTTGCGGGCCGGACGCTGGCCCGCCCTGCAGCTGGCGCGCTGGATGCCGCTGGTGCTGCTGGGCTGGGCGGTGGCAGCGGTGGTGGGTGCGCCGGTGGCGCGCACGCACGACGCCGTCAACCAGCTGTCGCTGGCGCTGTCGGGCCGGGCCATGGCCTACCAGCGCTGGGAAATGCACCGTGACCACCGCCGGCGGCAGTCGCCGCCGGCGGTGTCACTGCCACCGGCCTGACGCTGGCGAGGGCGCTGCGGCCAGTGCTGCGAACCACAGCGCGGCCAATGTGCCGTCGGGGTCGGGCTGGTCGCTGGCGCCCAGTTCCTGCACCGCGAGACCCTCGCGCAGCGCCCAGCTCGACTCGAACCAGCCGCAGACCGGGCTGCCATCCTCCTCGGGCGGGTCACCGTCTAGCGGCGGCACCGTGGGGATGCTGACACGCACGGTGCGGCGGGGGCGGGCGCTGGTGGACATGGCGGGCTCCTGGCAGGGGTGGTGGGGTGTGGTGAGATGGTCGCGCCCGCGGCCGGTCACCACCATCACCCGGCCGGTGGTGTGACGGGGGAACGGCGGGGGGGTGGGGCGGTGGGCACCCCGGCGGGGGAGATGTGCAAACATCACACCCCGCATCGCCGCAACCAACACAAGCCTGATCATGTGTGGCCGCTACGTCGTCGCCTACGACCCGCAGACCCTGGTGGCAGGCTTCAGCCTGACCCGCATCCAGCCGTTCGGCCCGCGTTTCAACATCGCGCCGCAGTCGGCCGTGCCGGTGGTCTACGAGACCAAGGATGGCGAGCGCATCGCCGAGACCATGCGCTGGGGTCTGGTGCCGCACTGGGCCAAGGACCCGAGCCTGGGCGCCAAGCTGAACAACGCCCGCAGCGAAGGCATGGCCGACAAGCCGTCGTTCCGCCAGGCGGTGCGGCGGCGGCGCTGCATCCTGCCGGCCAGCGGCTTCTATGAATGGCAGCCCACCACCGGGCCCGACGGCAAGCCCGCCAAGCAGCCGCACTACATCAGCCCGGCGGGCGCGCCGTTCTTCGCGATGGCCGGGCTGTTCGAGGCCTGGCGCGCGCCGGCGGCAGACGGTGCCGAGCCGGGCGACTGGCTGCTGACCTGCTGCGTCATCACCACCGCGGCCAATGCGCTGATGGCGCCCATCCACGACCGCATGCCGGTGCTGCTGCCGCCCGAGCACTGGGCCGCCTGGCTCGCCCGCGGCAACACCGACCCCGCCACGCTGCCACCGCTGATGCAGGGCCTGCCCGCCGGGGCGATGCAGGCCTGGCCGGTGGCGCGCGCCGTGGGCCGGTCCAGCGCCGAAGGGCCTGAACTGATCTCTCCGCTGGCGGCCGGCTGACCGCCCGCCCGGCCGTGCCACACGGCGGCGCTATGCTGGGCGCGTCCATGCGCCGCCGCCTGCTGTCCCTGTCACTCGCCCTGTTGCTGCTGCTCACGCAGCAGCTGGGGGCTGTGCACTTGCTGTCGCATGTGCTGCACCCGGGTGGCCACGGGCCGGCCACCCTGATCCAGGCCAATCAGACGGCGCTGCCTGCCGCAGCCCACGCGGACGAGGCCACCCAGGCCGCCGCCGGCGATGCGCTCTGCCAGGTGTGCCTGGTGCTGGCCACGCTGGTGGCCGCCGCCTTGCCGGCAGTCTGGGGCTGGCGCCCGCCACGCCCGCAGCCGGTGGCGCTGGTGCTGCCGGCGCCCCGGCTGCTGGCCCGTCGGGCCAGCGCACCCTACCGCGCCCGCGGCCCGCCCGGTCTTCCTGCCCTGAGCTGAGCCACCCCGCCCGGACATCGCCGCCTGCACACCCTGCGCGCGGCGCCCGGGCCCATGCCATTCCTGCAGGAAGTTCCCATGCCATCGTCAATGCATGGCGCACGCCCCCGTGCGCTGCGCCGGTCCACCACCGGCCACCCATCCCCCTTCTTCGCCCTGGCCCTGGCGGCCAGCCTGCCCGGCCTGGCCGCCGCGCAAGCCGCTGCGCCGGCCACCGTGGTGGTCACCGGCAACCCGCTGGGCACGGCCATCACCGCGCCCAGCAGCGTGCTGGCCGGTGAGGGCCTGGCCCTGCGCCGCGGCGGCACGCTGGGCGACACGCTCGACGGCCTGCCCGGCGTGGCCGCCAGCGGCTTCGGCCCCCAGTCCAGCCGGCCGGTGATCCGCGGCCTCGACGGCGACCGCATCCGCCTGCTGGACAACGGCGGCGCCTCGGCCGACGCGTCCAACCTCAGCTTCGACCATGCGGTGGCGCTTGACCCGCTGCTGGTCGAGCGCCTGGAGGTGCTGCGCGGCCCGGCGGCGCTGCTGTATGGCGGCAACGCCACCGGCGGCGTGGTCAACGCCATCGACAACCGCATCCCGCGCGCCGCACTGGGCAGCCTGGGCGGTCGTGCCGAGCTGCGCCTTGGTGGCGCCGCGCGTGAGACCGCCGGCGCCGCCCTGCTGGAAGCCGGCGCCGGGGGCCTGAACTGGCATGCCGACGTGGCCCGGCGGCTGAGCGGGGACCTGCGCACGCCCGGCTTCATCCGCCCGGGCGACACCGCGCCCAGCCGCCGCGTGGCCAACAGCGACGGCACCAGCGAGGCCGCCGCCCTGGGCGCTTCCTGGGCGGATGCCCGGGGGTATGCCGGCGCTGCGGTGGACGGCCTGCGCAACGACTACGGCGTGACGGTCGACCCTGAAGTGCGCATCCGCATGCGGCGCGACCGGCTGCAGCTGGCCGGCGAGCGGCGCGGCCTGGCCGGGCCGTTGGCCACCCTGACGGTGCAGGCCAGCCACACCCGCTACCAGCACCAGGAGGTCGAGGGCGACGGCGCGGTGGGCACCACCTTCAAGAGCACCGGGCAGGAACTGCGCTTGCAGGCCAACCAGGCGCCGCTGGCGCTGGCCGGCGGCACGCTGCGCGGCGTGCTCGGCCTGCAGACCGAAGCGCTGGACTTCTCCGCCCTGGGTGAAGAAGCCTTCGTGCCCGGCACCCGCACCCGCAGCCAGGCGCTGTTCACCCTGCAGGAGCTGGCGCTGGGCCTGGCCACGCTGCAGGCCGGCGTGCGCCTGGAGACGGTGACAGTGCGCTCCGACGGCGACGCCGCCGATGCCGCCGAGGTCAGGTTCGGCCCGGCGCTGTCGCGCAACTTCCGCCCGCGCAGCCTGTCGCTGGGCGTGCTGGCACCGCTGGGCGCCAGCGGCTGGCGGGCGTCGGCCTCGGTGGGCAGCACCCAGCGCGCGCCGGCCTACTACGAGCTGTTCGCCAACGGCCTGCATGTGGCCACCGGCGCCTATGAAGAGGGCGATGTCAACCAGCGGCTGGAGCGCAGCCGCCATGTCGAGCTGGGCCTGCAGTGGCAGCAGGCCGGCCACAGCCTGCGCGCGGCGCTGTGGCAGACCCGGTTCGCCAACTACATCGCGCTGGACGACACCGGCGCGACCGTGCCGGCCCAGGCTGAGGACGGCAGCGCCATCGACGTGCCGGTGGTCCGCTTCACCGGCGTGCCGGCGCGGCTGCACGGCGGCGAAGTCGAGGCCCGCAGCCGGCTGGCCACTGGCGCCTGGCTGGCCGGCTGGACACTGGACGCCAGCGCCGGGCTGGACTGGGTGCGCGGCGACAACCGCCGAACCGACCAGCCGTTGCCACGCATCGCCCCGCTGCGGCTGCAGGCCGGGCTGGACGCGGCCCGGGGCGTTTGGCGCGGCGGTGTGCAGCTGCGCCATGCCGCGCGCCAGTCGCGCGTGCCGACCACCGATCTGGCCACCCCGGGCTGGACCACGCTGGACCTGTGGACCAGCTGGGCGCAGCGCCTGGGCCCGGGCGCCGACGCGGTATGGACGCTCAAGCTCAGCAACCTGGGCGATGCGCTGGCCACCAACGCCAGCGCGCTGCTGACCGCCCGCGCGCTGTCGCCTGCCGGGGCCCGGGCGTTGCACGCCAGCGTGCGGGTCGGCTTCTGACCCGCCCGCACCGGGCGTGACAGACGCCCGGTGCGGGCGGTCGGCGCACGAACAGGGGGTGTCGAAGGCGCCAGTTCCACCGATCGGCGGGTGGTTCAGCCGGTAGGCTGCCGCCCATGCGCTACATCCGACGCCCCGTCACCGACACCAACGCCTGGCAGCACACCATTCCCGGCGAACTGCTGCTGGATGAATCGGAGCCCGGCCCGGTCCTGTGGCCGCTCAGCCGCGTGCAGCCGCCGTTGCGGGAAGTGCTGCAAGGCCTGGATGCCCGCGAGCTGGAAGGCGAGACCGTGTTCGACCAGCTGTTCGGGCACAAGTCCGACGGTGATCCGCGGTTGGCGCCGCGCTGACCGGCTGCGGTTGCGGCCGTCGCCGGGTTCAGCGGCCGAACGGCCGCACGCCGAACAGCACCGCGTGCAGCCAGAACGCGAACAGCGCCCACGTTGCCACGCCCAGCACCACCACCAGCACCGTGCGGCCCGCGCTGCCCGCCGGGTACACCGTGCCGGCGGCTCGGTCACGCTGGCGCGCCGACCGGAAGTCCAGCACCGCCCAGACCAGGAAGCTGCCGAACAGCAGCAGGTCGGCCAGGGTGTTGTTGGCCAGCAGGTGGGCGGCAGCCCACAACTTGACGCCCAGCACCATCGGGTGGCGCAGTCGCGCCTGGATGCCGTTGCCCGGCACCTGCGCGGCCGCCAGCAGCACCAGGGCCACCAGCACCAGCAGGGCGGCCAGGTGCTTGGTCCAGACCGGTGAGGCCCACAGCACCACCGGTGTCAGGCGGGCCTGGCCGTAACCCCAGATGATCAGCCCGAAGCCGACCAGCGAGACCACGGTGTACAGGCCCTTCCAGGCGCCCGGGCCGCGCTGCGCAATCACCTGCGTGCGCCAGCCCTCGGCGAAGATGCGGGCCGAATGCATGCCCAGGAACATCAGCAAACCCAGGATCAAGGCACTCATCGTCAAGCTTTCAGGGGTGGGGGAAGGGGAGCCAGGGGCGCCGGTGGTCACTTGCGGGCCGGGCTGTCGATGTGCACGGTGTACAGCCGGGCCAGGTCGGCCGCGCCGTCGCTGCCTTGCACGGCGGCGAATGCCGCCCTGGCCTCGTCGGCCTTGCCGGCGCGCAGCGCCACCACGCCCAGGTGCAACTGGGCATCGTCGGCGCGGCGCAGGCCGCCCTTGGCGATGCCCTGGCTGATCAGTGCCAGGCCACGCGCATGCGCGCCGGAGGCCGACAGCGCCAGCCCCAGGCCGACCAGGGCATTGCCGTTGGGCGCCTTCAGGGCCGACGCTTCGCTGTCGGCCACGGTGGCGCGGTCTTGCGCGGCGGCCTTGGTCACGGATTCACGCAGCTTCTGGTCGGCCGCGGCGTTCGACCCCTTGCCCAGCAGGCCCGACGCGTAGCCGGCATCCAGCAGCGCCTGGGCCTCGGCCGGCAGGCCGACCCGGTTGGCGCGGTCGGCCATGTCGCCGATCTCGTCGCCTTCCAGCGCCACCCCCACCGTCTGGCGCAGGCGGTACACATCCAGCCGCAGCCGCTCGTCGGCGAAGCCGTCCTTGCGCACGGTGCGGTTGATCAGCTCGTCCCAGTACTCGGGCTTGCCGGTGGTGCCGGCCAGGCGGGTCAGCGTGGCCAGGTAACCCACGCTGTCCTTCACCTGGTTCTGGCTGGCTGCCAGCATGCGCAGGGTGGCCTCGGGCGTGGCGCGCTTGGCGCCCGCGTCTGCGGCAACTATTGGAAGCAGGTAGGCAATGACTCCCGAGTGATCGCCTTGCGCGGATAGCACCTGCGGATACCAGGCCGCGATCTGCGGGTCTGGCCCGCGGTTCTCCAGGTACGTACGCATCAGCGGAGCGGCCACCTCCAATTTTTTCAATTGCATTGCAATTTGAATGGTGAACGCAGTCAGCGGCAGCTTGTCCTCTGGCGGCAGCAATGCCGACGAAATGATCTGCTCGAAGACCGGGAGCGCGGCGGTTTGGTCGCCATTACCAGACAGCGCCGGGCCTTTGAATCGCAGCGCGACGTACCGCTCATACGGCGTGAGACCTGGCACGGCCTCAGCTTCAGCGATGCGAGCTAGGGCATCAGCGAACCTTGACTCCCTAAGTGCTGCCTGCGCAGGAACCAGAAACTTGGCGGTCTCGGGCCGCAGCGTCGGGCCGGACGCGGCAGCAGCCGGTGCCGGCGCAGCAGTCTGCGACCAGGCGTTGCCGGTGGCCAGCGTGGCCGCCAGCAGCAGTGGTGCCAGCAGGCAGGAGGTCAAGTGCAGAGCGGGGCGGGCAGGTTTCACGGGCAGCGCCTGGGAAGGTCATGCCGGAACGGCAGGATGGGGCAGTGTATGCAGGTCGAAAAAAAGCGGCCCGCAGGCCGCTCCGATCGCGGGTGGATCAGCCCGTCACTGCACCGGGGTGATGCCGGCAATCGCCCAGTCGCCGCTGCCATCGGCCGGGCGCACCAGGTGCCACAGCTCGTTGAACGGTTCGGCACCGGCGTCAGCCGCTTCGCGAATCAGGCCCTGGAAGCGCACGCTGACGATGTCCTGGCCCTTGTCCTGCGCCACTTCCACCACCTGGGCGGTGATCTCGACCACGTCGGTCTGCTGCTTGGCGGTGCCGCGTTCCTGCAGGTCCAGGCGCAGCGAGGCAAACAGCTCGGGCGTGGTGAACTTGCGCAGGTCGTCCACATTGCCGGCGTCGTTGGCGGCTTGCATGCGGATGAAGACCATCTTGGCCAGGCGCTCGAAATCACCAGCGGCCATGCCGCCGGGCAGCAGGACGGGCGCGGTGGGTGCGGCATGTGCGACGTCTGCGGCATGTGTGGCGGGCGCCACGGGCGCGCCGGAGGTCTCGTCCAGCGCGCTGCGGAACGTGGGGTCGGCGCGGGTCACCGGGGTGGGCGCCTCAGGCTGCGGCATCTGCCGTTCCGCCTGCGGCATCTGCCGCTCGGGTTGCCAGCCACCGGCCGACCCACCGGCAGCAGCGCCAGCCAGCTGCGGGCCACCAGCGCGCTTGGCGCCACCACCGAAGCGTGCCATCAGGAAGCGGATGACGAAGAACGCCGCCACGGCCATCAGCGCCATCATCATGAAGTTGGCCAAGCCTTCGCCCATGCCGAGGTGACTCAACAACGCGGCGATACCCAGGCCGGCGGCCAGGCCGGCCAGCGGACCCATCCAGTTGCGCTTGGGCGCGGCGGCCGCGGCAGCGGCGCCCGTGGTGGCAGCTGCCGGAGCAGCGGCGGCCGCAGGCGCGCCCGCCGTGGTGGGTGGGGTGGAATTCGGGGTGGACGACGGCGGCGGCGCCTGGCGCTGCATGCCGGCGGCTTTGCCGCCCCCGAGTCGCTTGGCGTCAGCGTCCGTCGGGGCGAGGCCCATCGACACAGCGGCCACGGCCACGGACAGGGCAACCAGCAGGTGTTTCACAGTCAGAGTCTCCAGAGGTTTGGAAGGTCGGCCCGGCTGCGGGCCAACTGGGTTTGAGCGCCGAACGGTACCGCAGTTCCCACGGCGTCGTGAAAAAAGGCTGCAATGCAAATCAGGCCAACGGCGTGGACTTCAAGTGCGTCGGGGTCCATGATCATCGTGCCAGCCCACCGGAGCCGCCCACCATGCCCAGCCGCCAACGTCCCACCCTGCAGTTGCAGGCCCATGCGGGCCAGCCACTGGTGATCGTCCTCGATGCCCAGCCTGGCGCCGGCCTGCTGTGGCAGGCGCCGCCCGCGCCAGCCGGGTGCCAGCTGGTGGCCGATGGCCAGGCCCCGGCCGGTGCCGGCGACGGTGGTGCGGTGCAGCAGCGGTTTGCCTTCACCGCCCCGTCGGCTGGCCAGCATGTGCTGCGCTTCGTGCTGCAGCGCAGCTGGGGCGAGCAGCCGCACGCGGTGCAGCCGGTGGCAGTGCGCGTGGATTGACCCGCGCTACCCGGCGAAGAACCGTTCAACCAGCGCGAACTGCGCCGGCGTGTTCAACGCCGGGGCGTGACCGCAGCCGGGGATGGTGACCACCACCGCCCGCGGGCCGCGGTTGCGCATGGCCTCGGCAACGTCCGGCAGCAGCAGGTCGCTGTCGGCGCCGCGCAGCACCAGCACCGGGATCGGCAGCGCGTCCCAGGCGTCCCACTGGTCGTAGTCCTGCGGGTGGGCAATGAACTGGCGCACCATGGCCGGGTCGTAGTGCGGTGTCACCCGGCCGTCGGGCAGGCGGCGCACGCTGGTCTCGGTCAGCCGCCGCCACTGCGCATCCGTCAGGGCGCCGCAGGGCTGGTAGATGGTGCGGAAGTACTGCTCCAGCGCGCCCATCGTGTCGAACGCCGGCGGGCTGCCGGCATAGCCGCGGATGCGCGCCACCGCCGGCGCGGCCAGTTCGGGGCCGATGTCGTTCATCACCAGCCGCTGAATGCGCCCACGCAGCGCGCCGGCCGCGGCATGCAGGCCGATGGCGCCGCCCATCGACGTGCCCAGCCAGTGGCACTGGGCGATGCCCAGCTGGTCGAGCAGGTCGACCGCCTGCGCGGCGTAGAAGCCGAGGTGGTATTCGTCGTCGGGCGCGGGGCTCCATTGCGACAGCCCGCGGCCCAGGGTGTCGGGGCAGACCACGCGCCAGCGCTGGGCCAGGTGGGCGGCGATGTCGTCCATGTCACGCCCGGTGCGGGCCAGGCCGTGCCAGGCCACCACCACCTCGGCCTGCGGGTCGCCCCAGGCGGTGACGTGCAGTTCGCGGCCCTGGCAGACCAGGTAGTGCGAAGTCGGCGTCATGCCTCGCCCTGGCCGGGCTGGCGGATGGCCAGCGCCCGCAACCGCCCCACCACGCCGGTGGGGAAGTGGTAGACGCTCAGCACGAACAGCACGCCCAGCCACAGCAGCCAGCGGTCGGGCGTGACGATGGCGCTGAGCACCGGCACGCCGTCCAGCGCGGTGGCGCCCAGCTTTAGCAGATCCTGCAGGTAGTTCTGCGCCAGCACGAACAGCACCGCGCCCACCACCGCGCCGTAGACCGTGCCCATGCCGCCGATCACGACGATCAGCAGGATGTCGAGCATGATCTCGAAGCTCAGCGTCGTATCCGGCCCGGTGTAGCGCAGCCACAGCGCCAGCAGCACACCGGCAACACAAGCGAACAGCGCCGCCAGCACGTTGCTGAGCGTGCGGAACACGACAGTGCGGTAGCCGATGGCTTCGGCGCGGAAATCGTTCTCGCGGATCGCCTGCAGCACCCGGCCGAACGGTGAATTGACGATGCGCAGCAGCACCGCAAACGCCACCAGCACCACCACGAACAGCGCGTAGTAGCTCAAGATGCGGCCGTCGATCGTGATGCCCAGCACCGGGCTGGCCAACGGCTCGAACGACGGGCTGAACACCGCCGGGTTCTTGAAGGTCAGGCCGTCTTCGCCGCCGGTGAAGTCACTCAGCTGCGACGCCAGGGTCTGGAAGGCCGACGCCACGGCCAGGGTGATCATCGCGTAGAAGATCGCCTTGACCCGCAGCGAGAACAGCCCGATCACCAGCGACAGCACCAGCGACACCACCAGCGCGCTGCCCGCGCCCACGGCCAGCGCGGGCCAGCCCTCGCCCATGCGGGTGCTGGCAATCGCCACGCCATAGGCGCCGATGCCGAAGAACATGGTGTGGGCAAAGCTGACGATGCCGGTGTAGCCCAGCAGCAGGTCGTAGCTGGCCACCAGCAGGATGAACACCAGGATCTTGGCCGCGACGTTCAAGGACTTGCTGCCGGGGAACAGGAAGGGCGCCGCGGCCAGGCCGACCAGGATCAGCAGCAGCGCGGCCGCCAGCCAGCGGCTGCGCGGCAGGTCGTGCGAAAGCAGTCGGTTCAGCATGAGGATGTCTGCCCCTCGTCCGATGGGTACATCGGCCGATCCCCCAAGGGGACGGCGGGCCGGCTTGGGAGCGGCCCGGCGCTCGGCCCGCGCGCTTCGATCAACATCGGCGTGCTCATCGGTTCGTCACCGGATACAGGCCCTGCGGCCGCCACAGCAGGATCGCCACCATCAGCCCGATGTTGGAGAACAGCGCCACCTTGGGCGCCAGGAAGCCGGTGTAGTTGGCCATCAGCCCCACCAGCAGCGCGCCGACGAAGCAGCCCAGCGTGCTGCCCAGGCCGCCGATGATGATGACGATGAAGATCAGCACGTTGACCTGGGCGCCGATCTGCGGCGTCACGTTCTGCTGGTACAGGCCCCACAGCACGCCGCCCAGCCCGGCCAGCGCCGAGCCGGCGACGAACACGCCGACAAACAGCCGGCGGATGCGGTAGCCCAGGCTCTCGACCATCTCGCGGTCCTGCACGCCGGCGCGGATCAGCAGGCCGACCTTGGTGCGGTTCAACGTCCAGGCCAGCGCCGCAAACACCAGCAGGCCGATGCCGGCGGCCATGACCCGGTACTTCTCGACCGAGGCATCACCCAGCAGCCAGTAGCCGGTCAGCGACGACGGCAGCGGCAGCGCGATCTGCTGCGGGCCCCAGATGACCTTGATGATCTCCTCGCCGACGATCATGCCGCCCATGGTGATCAGGATCTGCTTCAGGTGCAGGCCGTAGACCGGCCGCACGATCACGCGCTCGAAGGCCCAGCCCACCGCGCCGGCCACCGCCATGGCCACCAGCATGGCGCTGAACACGCTGACGACCTGCAGGCCCATCGAGCTGCCTGCCCAGGGCGTCATCGCCGCCATCACCGTGGTGGCCATGAAGGCGCCCAGCGCGATGAACACGCCGTGGCCGAAGTTCAGCACGTCCATCAGGCCGAACACCAGCGTCAGGCCCGAGGCGATGACGAAGATGATCAGCCCCATGGCCAGCCCGGCGACGGTGAGCGTGACCCAGGTGCTGGGCGAGCCGATGGCGGGCAGCGCCAGCACCATCAGCGCGGCCAGCAGGGCCAGCGGGCGCCAGTCGAACTGGGCTTTCGGCACGGCGGCCGCAGCGGCGGCCGGGGTCTGCGTGGCGGTGGCGGTGCTCATTGGTGCACCCCCAGCGACAAGCCCAGCAGGCGCTGCTGCATCGCGTCGTCACCGGCCAGCGCGGCCATGGGGCCGCGGTGCACCACCCGGCCGTTGTCCATCACCGCCACGGTGTCGCCCAGGGCCTTGGCCATCATGAAGTTCTGCTCCACCAGCAGGATCGTGGTCTTCTGGCGCTTCAGTTCGCCGAAGGCATCGATCAGGTTGCGGATGATCGACGGCGCCAGGCCCTTGCTGGGCTCGTCGATCAGGATCAGCGCGCGTGGCTCGACGATGGCCCGCGCCACGGCCAGCATCTGCTTCTGCCCACCGCTCAACTTGCCCGCCGGGTAGAGCCAGAATTTCTTCAGCGCCGGGAACAGGCCGAAGATCCAGTCCAGCCGCTGGGTGTCCAGCTCGTTGGCGTTGCGGGCTGTTCTGGCGGCCAGCACCATGTTCTCCTGCACCGACAGGTCGGTGAAGATGCCCATGCTCTCGGGCACGTAGGCGATGCCCTGGGTGGCGATGTCGGGCGTGGCCACGCCCTTCAATGACCTGCCCTGGAAGCGCACGTCGCCCTGGCTGGCGGGCCACAGGCCCATGATGGTGCGCAGCGTGGTGCTCTTGCCGGCGCCGTTGCGGCCCAGCAGCATGGTGATGCCGCCCTCGGGCACGGTGAAGTCCACACCATGCAGGATGTGATATGACCCGATGTGGGTGTGCACACCGGTCAGTTCCAGCAGGTTGGCGCTCATTGGTGGGCCCTCCGGTCACTGCGTGACCACCTCCCCGAGGGAGGGGAGCGCTTCCTTCGGATCGGCCGTGCGGAAGCGCTCATGCCGGCTCTTCCGCCGCCATGCCCAGATAGGCCTGCTGCACCAC
>JBBAPL010000053.1:28724-31409 GCA_040400895.1 Aquabacterium sp. | reverse complement strand
CATGCTGCTGTCGACCCGGTTCCCCGAACGGCGGGTGAAGCATTACGACACCACGCCGGCGCACATCCGCGCGTCGGTGCAGCGCAGCCTGCAGCGGCTGCACATCGAGCGGCTGGACGTGCTGCTGCTGCACCGGCCCGACCCGCTGATGGACGCCGACGCCACCGGCGCCTGCCTGGATGCGCTGGTCGACAGTGGCGAGGTGGCCGCCATCGGTGTGTCGAACTTCCTGCCGCACGACTGGCAACTGCTGCAATCGCGCATGCGCCATCCGCTGGTCACCAACCAGATCGAACTGAGCCTGGCCGCCCGCAACGCGTTCACTGACGGGCAACTGGCGTTTGCGCAGCAGCACCGCATCCGCCCGATGGCCTGGTCGCCGCTGGGCGGCGGCGCGCTGATGACCGGTGCCAGCGACGCCGGCGCCCGTGTGCTGCCGGCGTTGCGCCGCGTGGCCGAAGCCCAGGGCGTGGGGCCGGAGGCGGTGGCGCTGGCCTGGCTGCTGGCGCATCCGGCGGGCATCCTGCCGGTGGTGGGCACGCAGCGGCTCGACCGCATCGCCCGGCTGTCCGAAGCCTGGCGCACGGTCATCGACCGCGAGACCTGGTTCGAGTTGTGGACCCTGGCCACCGGGCAGGAGGTGCCCTGAGGCGCAGGCTGCGCCGGCCCGCTGCGGCCGGCACCTATCGGTTACCCGGTGCCCGGTCGGCACGCGGAATCCTTGCCTTATCCTGCGCAACCTCCGGCGGTGTGCCGGCGGTTGCAGAGAGCGGAACCAGCCCTTCATGGCCGAAGTTTCATTGCGCCAGGTGCGCAAGTCCTACGACGGGCGCACCCCCGTGCTGCACGGCATCGACCTGGATGTGCAGCATGGCGAGTTCACCGTGTTCGTCGGGCCGTCGGGCTGCGGCAAGAGCACGCTGCTGCGCAGCATCGCCGGTCTGGAGACCATCGACAGCGGCGAGATCCACATCGGCGGGCGGGCCGTGCAGCACCTGCCGCCACGTCTGCGCGACATCGCCATGGTGTTCCAGGACTACGCGCTCTACCCGCACAAGACCCTGTTCGAGAACATGGCCTTCGGGCTGCGGCTGCGCAAGACGCCTGAGGCCGAGATCCGCCGCCGCGTGGGCGACGCCGCCGAGCTGCTGAAGATCAGCCATCTGCTGGAGCGCAAGCCTGCGGCACTGTCGGGCGGCCAGCGCCAGCGTGTGGCCATCGGCCGGGCCATCGTGCGGCAGCCGCAGGTGTTCCTGTTCGACGAGCCGCTGTCGAACCTGGACGCCCAGCTGCGCCAGGAGATGCGCAGCGAGATCAAGCGCCTGCACCAGCGCCTGGGCGCCACCATCATCTATGTCACGCATGACCAGGTCGAGGCCATGACCCTGGCCGACCGCATCGCCGTGCTGCGCGGTGGCCATGTGATGCAGTACGACCGGCCGCACAACATCTACCACCGTCCGGCGGCAGACTTCGTCGCGGCCTTCATCGGGTCACCGCCGATGAACCTGATGGATGTGTCCCGCACCCCGGGCACCCCCGCAGGGCTGGATTTCGGCGGCCTGGCCTGGGCGGTGCCTGCAGCGCTGCAGCCGGCACTGGCCGCCACGCCGGCCGGAGCGCGCCTGCGCCTGGGCGTGCGCCCCGAGCACCTGCGCCTGCAGCGTGCCGATGCCGACGATCTGGTGTGGCCAGGCCACCTGCTGCTGCTGGAACCCCTGGGTGCCGAGACGCTGGCCACGGTGCGCGTGGGCCAGGCCGAGGTGGTGGCCCGGGTCAGCGCCAGCTTCGAGGCCGCACCGGGCACGCCTTTGCAGCTGCATGTGCAGCCGGGCCAGCTGCACCTGTTCGATGCCGACAGCGGCCATGCCTGGCATGCCGCGCCGCCCGCGGTCCCCCCCGCTTCCCGCCACCCACCCCACCAAGCAGAAAGCTGAGACAACACCATGACCCAACTGAACCGTCGTGCCGTGGCCGTGCTGGCCTGCGCTGCCGCCGTCTTGTGGAGCCAACCCGACCCCGTCGCCGCCCAGACCACCGGCGCCGCCAAGCTGCGGGTGTTCTCCGGTGGCCAGAACCAGCGCCCCGACCTGGTGCGCAAGCTGCTGGACCAGTACCAGGCCCGCAACCCGGGCGTGACGGTCGACATCGAGACCGGTGGCGCCACCAGCGAGCTGCAGCGCCAGTACCTGAGCACGGTGCTCAACGCCAAGGATTCGGCGATCGACATCTTCATGATCGACATCGTCAACCCGGCGCAGTACTTCGGCGCCGGCTGGCTGGAGCCGCTGGACGCCTATGTCGGCCCCGCGTCCGAGGTGCTCAAGCCCTACCTGCCGGTGTATGCCCAGTCCAACGTGGTCGACGGCAAGGTGGCCGCGCTGCCGGCCTTTGCCGATGCGATGTTCCTCTACTACCGCAAAGACCTGCTCGAGAAGTACAAGCTGCCCGAACCCAAGACCTGGGACGAACTGGCCGCCACCGCCCGCAAGGTGCAGGCGGCCGAGGCGGCCGCAGGCAACGCCAACCTGCAAGGGCTGAGCCTGCAGGGTGCGCCGATCGAAGGGGCGGTGTGCACCTTCCTGCTGCCCTACTGGAGCCAGGGCAAGGAGTTCAACGACGCTGCCGGCCGGCTGACACTGGACAAGCCGGCGGCGGTGAAGAGCTTCAACAACTGGTTGGGCC